>NZ_JAGOIT010000157.1 GCF_017995515.1 Propionivibrio sp. | reverse complement strand
CACTCGCCTACGTCTCGCGCTATGCGCTCGGCCGCGATTACCACAAGACGATTCGGCAAAGACTGCAGAAGCTCGCGGATCGAATCGGCGGCGCACTCCACGCGCTTGATCCAGCCATTGATTTCGCGTATCGCGCCTTCTCGGACTCGGCGCCGGTCCTCGAAGTCGAGTTCGCGCGCCAATCGGGAATCGCCTGGCGCGGGAAGCATACCTTGTCGCTCACGCGTGAAGGTTCCTGGCATTTCCTCGGCGAGATCTACACGAACCTGCCGTTACCGCCGGATGCGCCGATCAAGCCGCATTGCGGGAGTTGCCAGCGCTGTATGGACGCCTGCCCGACGGCCGCCATCGTCGCGCCATACGAAGTCGACGCCCGACTGTGCATTTCCTACCTGACCATCGAACTGGTCGGGGCGATCCCCGTCGAACTGCGCCCACTGATCGGAAATCGAATCTACGGCTGCGACGACTGTCAGCTTTGCTGCCCGTGGAATTCCTTCGCGAAACTCGGCGATCCCGACTTCGCGGTTCGCAATGGACTGGACGCCACACGGCTTACCGAGCTCTTTTCCTGGACCGAAGCGGATTTCAACAGTCGACTTGCCGGCAGCCCGATCCGACGCATCGGCCACGAACGCTGGCTGCGCAATATTGCCGTTGCACTCGGCAACTCGCGCGCCACGCCGGCCGTACTGGCTGCACTCGAATCACGCCGTAATCACGATTCTTCGCTCGTTCGTGAGCACGTCAACTGGGCGCTGGCTCGCCTCCAGACCACCACGCGCGTAGCGCTCGCACCGTCTGGAGAAGCATCACCGCCGCCCATCGTTTCATCTTGATTTCCCGACGTTTCCGGATAGTATTGAGAGCGTGTGAAACGGCGCATTTCTGTGCACTATTTCACGGATTTTCAAGAGCGTTGCCGGGCCGTCGCACCGATCCGGTTTCTGAAACAGGGCAAAGCCGTCGAAAGGCGGTGACGCAAACTCTCCGGCCTAACGCCGTAACGGCCACGGTAGCGGGATCACCAGAATGCGGGGTTAAGATGTTTTTCTTCTTTGTGCAACTTGTGCCACGCGCCCTCCAGCGGCTTGTCCGGTCAATCGTTGCCGACGCGACCGCTCACCCGACCTCCGATCTGCAGCCGATTCGCCTGCCATCCGACCGCACCGCCGCGCTGCGACGCAGACAAACCCTCAAGGTACGACCATGACGCAATCGCCCTCCGGCCTCTCATCGAACCGGGTTTTCGCGCTGAGCGGACTCGGGCGCGAGCGGAATCCCGGTCATCGCATCCTTGGTGAGTGCCGGGATCAGCTGGTCGAAAGCCTGTGCAACTGGCTGCGCGATATTGCCGCACCGATTTCCGAGGAACTTTTCGTTCTTGCCGATTCAACGCGCGAACGCCTGCAACAGACGCGCTATCTCGACCTGCGCGCCGATATCGAAAAGGACTGGCCCCATTTCGTCGAGGCGTTTCGCCGCGAACTTTCCGCCGCAGCGGAGCATTGCCAGAATCAGGACAACCCAAAGGCGGCCGGCCAGGCGACTTCGCTCGAAATCCCCGATTTCGAGGGCCTCCAGTTGGTCGACGACGAGGATCTGTCGGAACACATCGTCATCCGCGAATTCGCCGCGCAGATTTCCGAAACCTGTGATGAAGAGCTCTACACGCTGAATCGCCGGGTCGCCGCGCTGCTCGGACACGACGAACAAATCGATTCGGCCAACCCGCTCGCGCCCAGGATCGTTTGCAATGCATTGTCCGACGCCTGCGCGACCATCGGCTCCGACGCGCAGTCACGCCTGCTCCTCCTGCGCCGGCTTGAGCGCCATCTGCACGCGGGCCTGCCGAGGGTGTACCAGCAAATCAATGCGTACCTCGTCGAACGCGGCATCCTGCCCGACCTCAAGCGGACTTACCGGCGCGGCGCGGCGGCCATCGAGGCGTCGACTTCAGCCGCAACCAGCGCCCCCGGTCTGCAAGTCGCCGCCGGTGTCGCATCCGCCGCCGGCACGGTCAACAACAACGGCATCCTCGATGCGCTGCACCGCATCGCCCGGATGCGCGGCGGCGTGGCCCCCATGTCGGCAGGCGCGCTGCAGGCGGCGCAAGGCGATTACCCGACCGGCCAGGCGGCCGGCCCGGCCATCGACCCGGCCGTCGTGAGCCAACTTTTGCTCTCGTCACTCAACGAAATGCAGCATGCGCCGGCCGTCGAGCCCGACAATGTCATCATCAACCAGGTGCGCATGGTCCGCGAGTCGGACGGTGCAAAACAGGTGGGCGGCCTGGAGGCGGTGACGATCGACATCGTCGCCATGCTCTTCGACTTCATCTTCGACGACAGCCACGTCCCGGTCGCCATCAAGGCGCTGCTCAGCCGCTTGCAGATTCCCGTACTCAAGGTGGCCATGCTGAACCCCGGCTTCTTCGCCGACCGCCAGCATCCGACGCGGCGCTTCCTGGGCGGCGTTTCCGGCGTCGCCATTCGCTGGGGCAACGCGGTCGATGAGGCCGACCCGTTCTACCGCAAACTGAGTGAACTCGTCGATCGCATCCAGAGCGAGTTCGAGAACGACGTCGAAATCTTCGGCACCGCGCTCACCGAACTCGAGGACTTCGTCCGCGAACATGAAAGTGAAGAAGACCACACGACGCTGACCGCGGCCAACGTCGTTATCCAGCGCGAGCTCGAAGTCGAAGCCCTGGAGCGAGCACAGCGCGCGGTTCGTACCTTCCGCACGCAGAACACGCTGCCGCCATTGATCGATGCGTTCCTTGACGAGCACTGGGTCGACGTTCTGCGCACCGTCGCCATCAAGAACAGTGGCAACGAGGTCGAATGGAAGGCGGCCAGCGATGTCATGACCGATCTGGTCTGGAGTATCGAACCCAAGAAGAACCCGGCCGACCGGCTCAAGCTGATCAGCCTGCTGCCGAAGCTCCTGGCCCAGCTGAACAAGGGACTCGACAGCGTCGGTGCGCAAGCCGAACAGCGCGCCGTCTTCTTCGACGGATTGATGAAATTCCACTCCGCCGCGCTCAAGGGCGACACGCCAGTCGCCGCACCGCAGGAAAAAGTGCCGGACCTCACGCCGTCGTTCACGCCGCAAGGCGACGGCGACCTGCTGGTCACGCGCAGCGTCGACCACGGCATCGAAGTCGAGGAAGTGGTTCTGGTTGGCGCGCCCCCCGTCTGGCGTGCCGACGAGCGCGAAATCTACCGCCAGGTCCACGAGCTCAAACGCGGCGACTGGGTGGAGTTCTGCGACGCGGAAGGCAACAAGAACCGCGAGCGACTCAACTGGATCAGCCCGCAGCGCGGCATCCTGCTCTTCAGCAACCACCGTTCGGCCAAGGCCATCTCGATCGTACCGGAGGCGCTGGTACGCCAGATCCGCGATGGCAACGCGACGATCCTGCTCGAAGAAGCGATTTTCGAACGTGCTTTGAGCGGCGCGCTGGAGTCGATCAGCGCAGCGTAGGCCTCGGCGCCGCATCAAACGGAGAAGCCGGACCGGTCAAGCAGCACTTCTAGTATTTGCGCCTACCGCCTCAGGGACAAGGATGCGCGCAGCTTATATGGAGGACGTTATTTCCTCCCTACAGAAGGGCGCGACGCTTTCGCTGGAGCTTCCGGCTTTTGCCCACAGCCTGGGCGATAAATACTGCCTCGGTCGCAAACGACTGTTGCAGAAATATTCATGCGCCGAGGTTTTCGCTCGAACACTAAACTGCAAGCTATGACTTGCAAATATGGCGAACATACTCTAAATTGAAAGTCATGGCTGACAATATCCGATTGCCTGACGAACTGGGGCGCCAACTCCGTGCGCGTCGCGAAGCACTGGGCCTGAGCAAATCGGCGCTTGCCGAAAAAGCGGGTAAGGTCCGCGAGGTCGTTTATCGCCTCGAGACTGGGGAAGACACCACAGTATCGTCGTTGCTGGCTGTCATCGGCGCATTGGGGTTGGTCCTTCGCCTCGAACATGCTGGGCTGCCCTCTGCAAGCGAAGTCGCCGCCAGGTTCATGGAAGAGGACGACAATGCTTCCTGAAAAAATCCGAATGCTGAACGTCTCCATTGGGGATGCAGAGAGTTCAGGGCAGTTGCTTCGTGCAGGCGCGTACGAGTTTCGCTATCTGAATCCCGACCCCGACCAAGCGACGGTCGCGTTGCTGATGCCACCGCGTGAACGGCTCACGTGGCAGGATGGCGACCTGTTTCCGCCGATGGACCAGAATCTCCCGGAAGGCGACTTGTTCATGCGGATTCGGGAGCTCTTTCCGAAACAACCGATGACGCCGATGCACCTGCTAGCGCTGGTCGGCCGCAATGGCATTGGTCGTCTGGGCTACAGCTTGCCGGATCAGGCAGCGACACCATTGCCTCGAACGCTCAGCAAGAGTGAACTGCTACGCACGGCTTACACCCCCGAAGTATTCGATGACTTGGTCACCGCCTACTTGAGCACCGGGGCCGGCATTGCAGGCATGCAACCCAAAATCATGGTGCCTGACCGGCCGACCGTACCCATTCCCTCGCTCATCGTGAAGGCCGCAAGTGCCGCCTACCCGGGGTTGGCTGCAAATGAATACCTGTGTCTGACCGCCGCTCAAGAAGCGGGGATCACGACCCCGTCGTTCGCGCTCTCGGACGATGGGCAGATGCTGATACTCGACCGTTTCGACCTGGTCGAGCGCGCCGATGGCCGAGTCGAGCGTTTGGGTTTCGAGGATATTGCGGCCCTGGCTGGGCTGCGGGTGCGGGACGTCTTGTCAGACCGCAAGTACCAGGGAAGTTATCAGCGCATCGCAGAATTGCTGCGCCAGCTTCACCTGCATAGCGATAACTTGCACCGTTTCTTCGAGCAGGTGGCGTTTTCCATCATGGTCCGAAACGGCGATGCGCACCTGAAGAACTTCGGCCTGCTTTACGACTCAGCTGAGCATATCGGGCTCGCTCCAATGTTCGACGTGGTCACCACGAGCATCTACAAGTACCGACAATCTCCTGGCGGGCCTTTGCTAGAGGACCATACACTGGCCCTCAAGTTGTTCTCAGGCAAGCACCAGACAAAGGCGTATCCCACAACCGAGGAACTGGTGGATTTTGGCCGCCGGGTATGCGGTGTTGCACAACCAACCCGAGTACTCGCTCGCATCGCGCAGGCCATGACCAGGACAATGGCCGAGGCAAAAGGGGACTCGCGCGTCCCGAGGGAATTGTGGACGCAGATGAACGAGGCGTGGGCGTCGGGGGATGGCTACGCGAGCTAGGGAAACGCTGATTTATTCCACCCTGCGATGAGCCGATGGCTGCGGGATGAGAAAATGCGGGAAGAGTGACAGCGGATAGGCGAGATGACGAAGCAGGCGAGTTTTTCCGAACTGGAATACGCG
>NZ_JAGOIT010000156.1 GCF_017995515.1 Propionivibrio sp. | reverse complement strand
GTCACGCGCTCAGCGCGCGGGTGACGCCGTATTCGTCGATGACGAGCAGCCGGAAGCCGGGCTTGGAGCGGACAATCCGCCCGCTCTCGGCATTCATCAGGCAGCCCGATTTCGCGAGCAAAGCCAGGGCAGCCGTATGGACCTGTCCGAGGTGATTGATGTTACGGATGCAACACTCTTCCCCCGTGTGCATCGCCAGCTCGACCACGGGCAGGACGGTGTCGATCGAGTCGGAGCAGTTCAGGGTCAGATTCAACATGGCAGTTCCCGGCGTCCTGTTCGGGCGCCGGCCCTCGTGGGCTTGGGAGAGACGGCTCCGTCAACGGCTGGCGGCGCCCATGCTTGAGCGCGCCGGTCGGGAATTTCCGCGGTTCCGGCAGCCTCGTCAGAGCGGCCGGAAGATCAAGGCCGTCGCCTGCTTGTAGGTCTCGCCGGGCACGAGCCAACAGTCGGCTTCTGGCCATTCCGGATGATTCGGGCAATCCGGCAGGAATTCGGTCTCGAGCGCCAGCCCTTGGTGCGGTCGGTAGCTTCCGCCATCGCGCGCGGAGATCCCGGCCAGATGATTGCCGCTGTAGAACTGCATCGCCGGCTTGGTCGTCAGCAGATCCATCGCCAGTCTGCCATCGCCCGACACCACCGACACGGCGACCGCCTTCATGCCGCGGCACGCCGGGTCGAGCTGGAAGGCATGGTCGTAACCGAGCGCCGTCTTCTGTTGCGCATCGCCGAGGAAATCGGCGCCGATCTTCTTCGCGACATTGAAATCGAAGCCGGTGCCGGCGACCGGCGCCAGCTTTCCGAGCGGGATCATGTCTTCGTCGGTCGGCAGGTATTCGTGCGCGGCGATCTGCAGGACATGCTCACGCACGTCGGTCGCCGCGCCGTCGAGGTTGAAGTAGGCGTGGTTGGTGAAGTTGACCGGGCACGGCGCATCGACGGTCGCGGTGTACTCCATGCTGATGCGCAGCCCGTCTTCGAGGCGGTAACAGACCGTCGCCGCGAGATTTCCGGGGTAGCCTTGATCGCCATCGGGCGATTCGATCCCGAACACCACGTGCGCTTGGCCCTGCTCGACGATTCTCCAGCGGCGCGTACTGAGTCCGCCCGGCCCGCCGTGCAACTGGTGCGCGCCCTGGTTGGCGGCAAGCTGGAACACGCGCCCGTCACGCTCGATCCGCGCCTGGCCGATGCGGTTGGCGAAACGTCCGACGGTCACGCCGAGATAGCCCTGCTGCCTGAAGTAGTCGGCCAACGTGGCATGACCGAGCAGCACTTCGCGCTCGACGCCGGCCACCGGTACCCGGCAGGAAACCCAGGTGGCGCCCCAGTCGATCAGGTCCAGCCTCAGGCCCGAGGCGTGGGAGAGCTGGATCAGGTTGAGTGCTTGTCCGTCCGGACAGATGATGCGGGTGCTTGTCATTGGTTACCCTGGAAAAGACGGGTGTCGCCCATCGGCGTGTCGCCCGGTAGTGGTTGAAGATCGAACCCGGAGAGGCCGTCCGGCGTCATCGGGATTTCGCAGAACGCGGGCGGCGCGTCGCTGCTTCTTCTGAATTCGCTGGGACTCGTGCCCACGCGCTTGCGGAAGACGCGTGAGAAGTACATCTGATCGTCGTAGCCGACGTGGCTCGCGATCTTGGCGATTGGCGTACGCGTGCTTTGCAGCAGGAGCTTGGCGAGGATCATCCGCTGATCCTCGCGCCAACGCACGATATTGACGCCCATCTGTTCGCGAAACAGGTGCGCGAGACGCGACGGCGACAGGCAGACGTGGCGCGCGACTTCCTCGACATTGACCTCCTCGGATAGATTGCGCGAGAGGTACTGACACGCCTCCTCGATGCGCGTATCGACCGGTGTCACGCGGTTTTCCGGCGTTTCCTGGAAGCAGCGGATAAGCAAGCGTTCGAGCAAATTGATCGCGAGCTCCTCCGAGGAACGCCGCTCTTCGCGGTACGTCGACTCGATCTGCTCGAACAGCGCTTCGAACTCGTTGATCAGCGCCTTGTCGGGCAGGGTCAGTCGCCCGACCTTGTTCACCTGGTTGCGCCATTTCAGCCAGTGCGCCCAGTAGGCGCGCGGCCGGAAGTAGACCCAGCGGTGATACCAGTCGGGGCTGTCGGGCGCGCGGCCGTAGTAATGTTTGGCGTCCGGCGGAAAGAGCAGCAGGTCACCGGGGTTGCAGTAGAACGCATCCTCGCCATCGAAGGCCTTGCCGCGGCCCTTGATGGTCATGTTGATGATGTAGCCGCTCATGCCGTTCTGCCGGTCGATGACGAAATCGAGCGGACCGTTCTCGATGATCGGAGTCGTCCCGGCTACGAGATAGATATTGAACGAATAGCCCGGAAGCAGCGGATTGAGTTGCTGGCCTGCGTCGGTCGGACGCATATTCATCCCCTTGATGGCTGTTCTACGTGTGATTGCCCCTGTGGACTGGCGCCGCGCTGTCTTTTTTGACCGCACCGCCCCCTTGCAGGAATCGCTTGAGTTCGTTTCCTGCGCGCTCCCAAAGAAAAGAGGCTTTCGGTCCAACTTGCAGCACCACTCCACAGAGCGCGCGCCCGAAGAGCGCGCGCGGTCTGCTTGGCCTGCGATTAGCGGGCCTTGTTACGCTGGTACAGGTCGACAAACACGGCAGCGACGAGCACGACGCCCTTGATGACCTTCTGCCAGTCGATACCGATACCGAGGATCGACATGCCGTTGTTCATGACGCCCATGACGAAGGCGCCGATCACCGCACCGACCACCTTGCCGAAACCGCCGGTCGTCGATGCGCCGCCGATAAAGCACGCGGCGATGACGTCGAGTTCCATGCCGTCACCGGCCTTCGGCGTCGCCGTGTTCAGACGCGCCGCGAAGACGAGTCCGCCAAGCGCCGCCATGACGCCCATCGTGACGAAGGTGTAGAACGTCAGGAAGTTCGTCTTGATACCGGAGAGTCGCGCGGCCTTCTCGTTGCCGCCCAGCGCGTAGATTCGACGACCGAGCGTCGTGCGCGTGGTGAAGAAATCGAAGAGCAGCATGAGGAGGAACATGACGACGACCACATTCGGGATGCCCTTGTAGCTCGCCAACAGGTAGCTGAAGTACACAATCGCGCCACCGAAGAAGACGTTCTTGCCGATGACGAAGCCAACCGGTTCGGCAGCAACGCCGTACTTGATGTGGTTCGCCCGCTCGCGCCAGTTCATGTAGAAGATGAAGAAGGCAACGGCACAGCCGATGAGCAGCGAAAAGAGGCGCAACGATTCACCGCCGAGGGGATCGGGGATGAAGCCGGAACTCAAGAGCTGGAACTCTTTCGGGAACGGGCCGATCGACTTGCCACCGAGCAGCCAGAGTACGAGACCACGGAAGACCAGCATGCCACCCAGCGTCACGATAAAGGCCGGAATTTTGTGGAAGGCGACGAAATAGCCTTGCAGGCCGCCAATCATCGCACCGACCAGCAGGCAGACAATCGCCGCAGGAATGTAATGCCACTGCAATTCAACCATCAGAACAGCAGCCAGACCGCCGATGAACCCCGCCACCGAACCGACCGAGAGGTCGATGTGGCCGGCGACGATGATCAGCAGCATGGCCAGCGCCATGATCACGATGTAGCTGTTTTGCAGCAGCAGGTTCGTGATGTTGAGCGGCTGCATCAGCGTGCCATCGGTCATGACCTCGAAGAAGACCATGATGATGGCCAGCGCCAGGAGGATTCCGTATTCACGGACGTTTTTCTTGATGAAGCTGCCGACCGAGATTTTCTCGACGTCAGTCATCGTCATTTCTGCTTTGCTGTTCATATCAACCTTTCCCTGCGGTAACAATTGCACGCATGATCTTTTCCTGACTCGCGTCGGACGTCTTCATCTCGGCGATGAACGCACCTTCGTTCATGACGTAGAGGCGGTCCGTCATACCGAGGAGCTCCGGCATTTCCGAGGAGATCATGATGATGCACTTCCCCTCCCTTGCCAGCTGCTCGATCAGGCAATAGATCTCGTATTTCGCGCCGACGTCGATGCCGCGCGTCGGCTCGTCCAGGATCAACACATCCGGCCCGGCAAACAACCACTTGCTGAGCACGACCTTTTGCTGGTTGCCGCCCGACAGGTTGCCGACGAGCTGGAACACGCTCGGGCAGCGGATGTTGATCTTCTTCTTGTACTCGGAGGCGACGGCAAACTCCTGCCCCTGGTTGATGACGCCCTTGCTCGATACGCCATCCATGTTCGCCATCGTCACGTTGTGCTGGATCTCGTTTTCGAGGATCAGGCCATAGCCCTTGCGGTCTTCGGTCACGTAGGCAATCTTGTTCCGGATCGCCTTCTCCACCGTGCTGATATCGGCTTCCTTGCCGTTCAGCAGCGCCGTTCCGGAGATGTTCTTGCCGTAGCTACGCCCGAAGATGCTCATCGCCAGTTCGGTTCGCCCGGCGCCCATCAGTCCGGCAATCCCCAGCACTTCGCCACGGCGCACGTTGAAACTCACGTTCTTGATGAATTTACGATCGGCGTGCTGTGCGTGATAGACGACCCAGTCCTTGATCTCGAAGATCGTCTCGCCAATATTCGGTTCGCGATGCGGATATCGGTCCGCCATCTCGCGTCCGACCATGTGACGGATGATCACATCCTCGTTGATCGGCGCGTCGCGGCAATCCATCGTCTGCACGGTCGATCCGTCACGAATGACTGTCACCGAGTCGGCAATGCGCGCAATCTCGTTGAGCTTGTGCGAGATCATGATCATCGTCATGCCCTGCGCCTTGAACTCCAGCAACAGATCGAGCAGCGCCTGACTGTCGTTCTCGTTCAAGCTGGCGGTCGGCTCGTCGAGAATCAGGAGCCGGACCTTCTTGGCCAGCGCCTTGGCGATTTCGACGAGTTGCTGTTTGCCGACCCCCAGATTGGTGATCAGCTCGTCCGGCAGCTCCTTCAAGCCGACTTTCTTGAGCAATTCGGCTGCGCGACTGTGCGTCACGCCCGAGTCGATCACGCCGTGCTTTGCCTGCTCGTTGCCGAGGAAGATGTTCTCGGCGATCGTCATCAAAGGCACCAGCGCGAGTTCCTGGTGAATGATGATGATGCCCTTCTCTTCGCTGTCGCGAATTGAATCGAACTGGACCTCCTCGCCATCGTAAAAAATCTGCCCTTCATAGGTTCCGTGCGGATGCACACCGCTCAGCACCTTCATCAACGTCGACTTTCCGGCGCCGTTCTCGCCGCAAATCGCGTGGATTTCTCCCGCCTGGACCACCAGATTAACGTCTTTCAGGGCCACGACCCCGGTAAAACGTTTGGTGATCTCCCGCATTTCCAGAATGGACCCCACCACTTCACCTCTGCTTCAACAATACTTCAGGGCCGAAACCCAGGAAGGTGATATGGAAACGGTGCGCTCACCAGGAGGCAAAGCGCACCGTCTAACCGTACCGACTTGCTAAC
>NZ_JAGOIT010000068.1:13341-18461 GCF_017995515.1 Propionivibrio sp. | reverse complement strand
TTGATCCGTACAGCTTGCCAGGGATGATCACAGGCTTGGGCAGATTGACTACGATGCTGCCTGGCAATCGTCCTGTACCGAGCCGTATCGAATGCTATGCTTGGCCAGGCGTTATGGGAAGGGGAGATTGTTCTCTCCGCCAGTTGAATCGTGAACATTGAGGATGAGGCAAATGCAGCTGATGTTGATACTCGGGATCGTCTTCGCGATCGGTGCCGTCCTTTTCGCTCTGCAGAACAATGTGGCGATTACGGTGGCTTTCGCCGTCTGGCAATTCGAGGGGTCGCAGGCGCTCGTGCTTCTGTTGACGCTCGGGCTGGGTGTGCTGATCGCCGGGCTGGTTTCGTCACCGACGATCATTCGGCGCCAGTGGGAGGCCGCACGCATGCGCCGCCAGATTGCCGATCTCGAGCGCCAGGTGGCCGGGCTGCAGCGCAGCGAAGCGGAACTTGCCGCCCGTCTGCAGCAGTTGTCGCCGAACTCCGTAAGCGAGCCCGTGAGCGAACAGAAGCCGTATGTCGGCTTGCGCAGCCTGATCGGGGGAGCTGGCGCGGGGAGCGGCGAAAAATCGCCAGCAAACGTGCCGGCAAACCAGCCAACGGCCGGCGACGCAACGCGCTAATCCGGTTTGCGCCGATACCGACGTTCAGCGGGCAGTTAGGCCGGTTCCATCGTGTGGCGTTCTCGTCTTGTTGCCTTCGCACTGGCCGGACTGCTGGCGTCTTCCGGCGCCGGCGCGGCGCCGAAGCTGGTCGCGCCGGAATCGGTGCGCGAACTGCTGCAGACGCATCTGTCGCGGGCCGGGCTGGACGGCGAAACATCCGATGCCACGGCGCGTCTGGCGACCGAGCGGCGGCTGCGCAAGGAAGCCGACGAACTGCTGGCGACCGAAGGCTACTTCTCGCCGCGGATCGACATCCTGGATGGCGCGGAAGGACCGGTGATCCAGGTTGAAACCGGAGCGCGCGCGCATATCGGCAGCGTCAGCATTGAAATTCGCGGGGCGATCGACGCCGAGCGGCGCGGCAAGCTGATTGCCGGCTGGGGCTTGCCGGCGCAGACGCCGTTCCGCCAGGCAACGTGGGATGACGCCAAGAACGGCCTGCTGCGCGAATTGATGGCCGTCGATCACGCCGGTGCGCGCCTTGTTTCTAGCGTCGCGGAGGTTGATGCGCAAGCGGCCCGCGTCGATTTGACGCTGGTCTACGACGCTGGCCCGCGCTATCGCTACGGCGAAGTCCGCATTCTCGGTCTCGGGCGCTATCAACGGTCGCTCGTCGAGCGTTACAGCAAGGAGCTTCAGCCGGGCGCGGTCTATCGCCAGGACGATTTGCTCGCCGTGCAGAGCGCATTGCAGAACACGCCGTACTTCTCGTCGGTCAGCGTCGATCTCGAGAGCGCGTTGCTGGCAGCCGGAGACGGGAGCGAACCGGGCGTCGATGGCGACGTGCGGGTGCCGGTCGTCATCCGCCTGCGCGAACGCGCGCCGTTCGGTGTATCCCTTGGTGCCGGTTACAGCTCGAATACCGGCGCACGCGTCGAGGGCAACTTCACCAGCGCCGATTTTTCCGGCCGCGCCTGGGAGCTGAGTACCGGCGCGCGCATCGAGCAGTTGCGGCAGAGCGCCTACGCCGACGTCTTTCTGCCGCCCGACCGCGACCGACGGCAGCGCGACAGCTTCGGTACCTTTGTCGAGAGGTCGGACATTCAGGGCCTGGCGCTTGAGCGCGTGGCCTTCGCCGCGTCGCGTGTGCAGCAGCGCGGCAGCATCGAGCAGCGGTTCGGCGTGAACTGGCAGTACGAGCGGCAGAACACGGAAGGCGAGGCGGAGAGCACCAATCAGGCGCTCACGGCACAGGCCGGCTGGGTCTGGCGGTCGGCGAACGATCCTCAGGATCCGGCGGAGGGCATCGTCGCCCAGCTGCAGTTGGGTGGCGCGGCGAAGGCGCTGCTTTCCGACCAGAACTTCCTGCGCAGCTATTTCCGCTACAGCCAGGGGATTCCGCTCGGAAAAGACGACAGCCTCCTGCTGCGCGGCGAAGTCGGCATCACCGCGGCGCCTTCACGCGAAGGCATCCCGCAGGACTATCTGTTCCGCGCCGGCGGCAGCAACTCGGTGCGCGGCTATGCCTACCAGAGCCTCGGCGTGCGGGAAGGTTCGGCGACGCTGGGCGGGCGCTATCTTCTTACGTTGAGCGCCGAATACACGCACTGGCTCAATTCGGCGTGGGGCCTCGCCGTATTCGCCGACGCCGGCCAGGCGGGCGACGATCGCGATGTCTTCAAACTGGCGCCCGGTTACGGTATTGGCGCTCGCTGGAAGAGCCCGGCCGGCCCCCTGGCCATCGACCTCGCGTGGGGACAGCGCGAAGGCGAGCTGCGTTTGCACTTCTCGCTCGCGGTCCCGTTCTGAGGCGCTGCATGAACGACGATACCGCACCGAAACCGCACCCGCCGCGCCGCCGCTGGCCAATCGTCGTCGCCGTCGCCGTGACGCTTCCGCTCGCGGCGACGGGTTGGCTGGGGGCGAGCGAAGCGGGCTTGCGCCTGCTGTGCGCCGGACTGGCGCGGATCAGCGACGGGCGGCTGCAGATCGAAGCGCCCGAAGGTCGCCTGCTTGGCGACTGGCGCGCGCAGTCGGTGCGTTGGCTGGATGCAGCACACGACGTGGAACTGCGGCGCTTGCAGGTGAGCTGGACGCCGCGCGAGCTGCTGCGCGGCCGGCTGGCGATCGAGCGTATCGAGGCTGACAGCGTGCGCTACGTCGCGGCGCCGAGCAGTACGGCGATGACCATGCCGGACAGCCTGCAACTGCCTTTGCCGGTGAGCATCAAGCGCCTGGTTGTCGGCGCGCTGCTGTCGGGACAACCGGATGCAAGCCCGACGATGCTGGCCAGGAGCGTCGACGCCACCCTGAGCAGCGCCGGCCGGCAGCATCGCATCGATCATCTGCAGGCACGTGTCGGTGCGCTGGAATTGGCCGGCGACGCCACGCTGGCTGCGAATCCGCCATTCGATCTCCGCGCCGCAGCCGTGGTCAGCGGCAGCGCGCTCGACCAGTCGTTCAAACTCGACCTGCGCGGGAGTGGTCAGCTCGCGCAGCTCGGTGTCGAGGGGGCGGTCGTCGCTGGCGCCGACGCGGTTGGTGGCAACGCCAAGGCCGCCGGCACCTTGAGCGCGCTGCTGACGCCGTTCGCCGAACGGCCGCTGGCGTCGCTCGCCATGCACTTCACCGGTATCGATCCGGCCGTATTTGCCCCTGATGTGCCGCACGCCCTGCTCGATATCGATGCGATGCTGCAAAGCAAACCGGCGGACGGATCGGCCGTGAGCGGCGAACTCCGTGTGAGCAATCAGCGCGCAGGCGCCCTCGATCGCCAGCTGATTCCGGTTGAGCGCCTGCAAACCGGCCTCGACTGGAAAGACGGCCGATTGGCTTTCCCTGACCTGACGCTGGCGTTGTCGGGCGGTGGCTGGCTCAAGGGCCGGGGCGCCGTCGTTGACGGCAGGCTTGAACTCGATCTGGATGCGCACGCGGTCGATGCTCGCGCCGTGCACGGCGATCTCTTGCCGACACGGCTCGCCGGACCGCTTCGCGCGCAACTTGGCAATGAGCGCCAGAACTTCGACCTGCAACTACGCGACGCGCAATACGCGATCGATGCGCGCGCGAGCGTCGCTGACGAGGCCGTCGAAGTCGCCCGTCTGCAACTCGCGGCCGGCGACGCTCGACTCGCTGCGCAGGGACGGCTGGCGCTGACAGGAGAAAAGCGCTTCACGGCGCAAGGCGAGCTGCGCAACTTCGATCCAGCGCGCTTCTTCAAGATGAAGAGTCCGCTGCGCAGCCTGTTCAATGCCGATCTCGCGGCAAGCGGAGCGCTCGGTCCGGCGCTTGAACTGGCGCTGACGTTCAACCTGCGCGATAGCCGCCTGGGAACGCAGAAACTTGGGGGCAAGGGCGTCATCGACCTGCGCGGCGCGCATTTGCGCAAGATCGACGTTGATCTCGACGCAGCCGGCAACCGCCTGAACGCGGCGGGCGCGTTCGGTCGGGCCGGCGATTCCCTGCGCTTGCGGCTGCAGGCGCCGAGGCTTGAAACCATCGGACTGGCCGGACTGGCTGGCGACGCCAAGGCCGACATCGTCGTCGGCGGGATGGCGGATAACCTCGAGTTCTCGGGAGAACTGCAGTCGGAACAATTGCGGCTGGCCGAGTCGCTGGTGCTGCGCGGGCTGTCATTCCACGGGCAACTGGCGCCCGGTTCGCAAGGTCATTTGCGTGGCCGGCTACGCTGTACGGCGTGCGCGATGCCGGCGCAGGGTATTCCGGCGCTCACCGTTGAGCTGGACGTCGAGGGCATGCGTAGCCAGCATCGCTTGACCGGACAGCTTGGGCTGAGCGAAGAAAAAGAACGTCGACGCGAACTGCGCTTCGTGCTCGATGGCGGCCTCGCGGCGCAGGCGAAACGACGGTCAGGCGCCGCTTCGTCGCTCGCCTGGCGCGGCGTGCTGAGCGAACTGAACCTCGGCAGCCGGCAGACGGCGAGCAGCGCACCCTTGCTGCACCTGGTCAAACCGGCTGCACTGAGCATTGCCGGATCGGCCGTCGCCTTCGGCCCGGCAGCCTTCGACGGGCTCGTCGGCGATCTGCGCCTCGAACAGCTCGCGCTGGACAAGGGCCGCTGGCAAAGCGCCGGGCGTTGGCAGCAGATTCGCCCGCAGACGCTCCTCGCCGAGTTTCCGTCGCTGCACGCTAGGCTGACGGCGCTCAGCGCAGCGAATCCGCAGCCCTTGGTGCTCGCCGGCGACTGGACGCTTGTGCTTGACGGCAAGCCGGCGGCACTTCCCGTCGGACGCATCGGCGTCTGGCGCGAAAGTGGCGATCTCGTGTTTGGCGATCTGGCGCTCGGCCTGAGCGAGGCGCGTGTGCAGGCCAGCCTGGGCGAGGGGCGGCTGGTCGCCATGGCGCAGCTGCGCGGCGCGCGCCTGGGCGAAATCAGCGCCGACTTCACGGCGCCGAGCGCGCGCCGGGCGGACGGCAGCATCGCCGCACTGATCGATCCGGCGGCGGCCTGGATGGGGCGTTTGCAGGCAAGCGTGCCGGATGTCGGCTGGCTCGG
>NZ_JAGOIT010000068.1:0-13241 GCF_017995515.1 Propionivibrio sp. | reverse complement strand
GCCGGCGTCGAGGTGACCGGCACGGCGCAGCGGCCAAGCATTCGTCTGGTCTCGACGCCCGAAGTGCCGGATACCGAGAAGCTCTCCTGGCTCGTACTGGGCCATGCGCCCGAACAGCAAGGCGCCGCCGACAGCGGCGTCCTGCTCGCCGCCGCGCGCACGATCCTCGGTGGTCAGGATGGGGGCGTGCTGCGCCAGTTGCAGCGCGGGCTCGGCATCGACGAGTTCGGCGTGAGCACCGGCGAGATCGGCGGTTATGGCAACCAGCCGACCAGCCGCGTCGCGTCTTCGTCCGGTTTCAGCGGCAATCAGACGGTGAGCGGCCAGATCGTCAGCGTCGGCAAACGGCTCTCGTCGAACGCTCTGCTCAGCTACGAGCAGTCGCTCAACACGTCGGACAGCATCGTCAAGCTGACCGTCAATCTCGGCCGCCGGTTTTCCCTGGTCGGCCGGGCGGGTTCGGAGAGCGCGCTCGACTTCTTCTGGCATTACCGCTTCGGCAAGTAGCGGCGCCGCCGGCGAAAGCCCGTTCCCGCCGCTGCTATACTCTGCGCTCCATTTTTCGTCCGTCGCCGCGAACCACCATGGCCATCCAATACCAGATCATTCCCGTCACGCCGTTTGAACAGAACTGCAGCCTGCTCTGGTGCGATGAAACGAAACAGGCGGCGGTGGTCGACCCCGGTGGCGACATCGCGCGCATCCTGGCTGCCGTAGAGAAGCACGGCCTCAAGCTGGAGAAGATCCTGGTCACCCACGGGCATATCGACCACGCCGGTGCCGTCGCCGAGCTGGCCGGGAAATGCTCGCTGCCGATCGAGGGACCGCACCGCGAGGATCAATTCTGGATCGACGGCATGCCGCAGCAGAGCCGGATGTTCGGTTTTCCCGACGTGCGTGCCTTTACGCCCGATCGCTGGCTGGAGCAGGGCGATCGCGTGCGCTTCGGCAATGTCGAGATGGACGTGCTGCATTGCCCGGGGCACACGCCGGGGCACGTGGCCTTCTTCAATGGGCCGGGGCGCCTGGCGATCGTCGGTGACGTCCTGTTCAAGGGGTCGGTCGGCCGCACCGACTTTCCCAAGGGCGATTTCGATACGCTGATCGCCTCGATTCGCGGTCGCCTGTGGCCCTTGGGCGACGACGTGGCCTTCATTTCCGGGCACGGGCCGATGTCCACGCTCGGCGCGGAGCGGCGCAGCAATCCCTACTGCGGCGATTGAGCGGTCGTCGGGCGTGTCAGGCGAAGCGCATCGCACCTACCAACTGCTGATCGAGGTTGCCGACACGGTCAGCGTGCAGGTCGGTCGCCTCGGGCGTTTCGAATTCGTCGCCGGAGACTACGTCTACACGGGCAGTGCGCTACGCAACTTCGAGGCTCGCATCCGGCGCCACCTGTCGGCGGTGAAGAAAATGCACTGGCACATCGACTATCTGCTGGCCGCGCCGGGCGTGCGCGTGCGCGAGGTGATGCGTTACGCGGAAGCGGAGTGCGGGATCAACCAGCAGGTCGTCGGTACTATTCCCATACCCGGCTTCGGTGCGACCGATTGCCGGGCCGGCTGCGGCAGCCATCTCAAACGGCTGCCGTAGACTCCGCGATCAGTCGTCGTGACTTTTGTCGACGTTGATCCGGCAAGCCCAATAGAACGCCGCAACCTGCGCCCTGGATACGGTCCAGTGGTCGAGGCCGAGCTTTTCGTAGGTGCTCTCCGCTGCCTTGAAGTCGCCCGCTTCGGCCGACTTGACGGCGGCGAGCAGTGCCCCGAGCGTGCCGCCGCTGCTCGGCGACAGCAGCGCCTCGACGACCTCGTCGTGCATCGGCAGCTCCTTCAGGATGTCGCTCATCGGCAGGTTGATCAGGATGTCGAGCAGCGAGAAGAGGCCGGTCATGAAGGCGTTGTCGGAGAGGTCGGGAATGTCCGGCTCCGGCGTGATCGAGGTGCTCAGCAGTTCCATCTGGCGACCGCGCGCGGCGGCGATCTGCATCAGCGGATTGGGCGTGTTGCCGTCGGCCAGGTTGTTGGCGTAGATCAGCAGTTGCAGCCAGCGCTGCAACTGGCGGCGGCCGAGGATGGCGATTGCCTGCGAGAAGCTGCTGATCTTCGTCCGCGCACCGACGGCAACCGAGTTGACGAGACGCAGCAGGTTGTAGGAGAGCTTGGGCTCCTCGCGGAAGATCGCTTCAATCTCGCGCGTGTCGCCGTCCTGCTTGACGATGTTGAGGAGCTTGAGCAGCTTCAGGCGAGTGAGGTCCGGTTCCTTGCCGGCGGCCGGGTTGCGTGCCGTCAGGAAGTGGCTGCCGTAGAGGTCGAAGCCCTTTTCCTGCAGCCAGCCGAACATCTCGTGTGTGCCGACATCGGTGGCGATCTTCCTGAAACCGGCCTTGTCGAGGTACATCAGGTTGAACGCCGAGAGTTCCTGGCGGGCGAATGCCGCGTCGAAGCGTACGGAATCGAAATCGGCAACCGGGATCTTCTTCAGGATTTCGGTGGTGTCGACGTCAAGACCGAAGCGGTAGCCCTGGCCGTTCAGCTTGTGGCAGTGCTCCATCGCCTTCTTGTCGTCGAGCACGGAGGAGGGGAGGACGAACACGACCTGACTGGCTTCGAACGTGTCGATGAACTCGGTGTTGCTCAGGTCGTCAGGACTGACGGAGATGATCAGCGGCATGGTGTTTGCCAGCGGCGCGACCGCCGCGCTGGAAAAACACCGGATGTAGTCGGCGCCGTAGGTCGTGGAGCGTTCCCCCGACTGCCAGTCGAACGCCACCCAGCTGCTGTCGGCGGCGAGGACGGGACGGAAGAAAAAGAAGGGTGTGGCCATGGTTGTTTCTGTTGACTGGAGATGTTCTCGGTTAGGCGCGATTCTAACCCATAGCCGCCGGCACAGCCCTGATCAACCATGCGTTAGTGCGCTGATTTTTCGTTGAAAAGTGTTGCATTGAAGGCGTTGGTCGAAGGTCAGAACGCATGCAGAACAAAAGCGCCGTACCATGTGCCGGCGGCTCAAGACCGCGAGTGAGCGGGGAAACTGGCGTTTTGAGGCGGAAGAAATGTCGTAAACTGACATTTCTGTCGGTGCCCGGCAGTACCCGCCCCAAAATCGATTCTCAACGAGTGTGATCCATGACCCCCAGTGCCTTGAAGAACGTGACCAAACACGATTCACATGCGGTTTCTCCCGATTTCAACCTGCTTTTTTCCGAACGGGCACGCGCGATTCAGAGCTCGGCGATTCGTGAAATCCTCAAGGTAACCGAGCGTCCGGAAGTCATTTCCTTCGCTGGCGGCCTGCCTTCATCGGCGACGTTCCCGGTCAGCGAGATGCTGTCGGCGTTCGACCGCGTACTCACCGCGAAAGGCAGGGAAGCGCTGCAGTACAGCACGACGGAAGGCTTTGCCCCGTTGCGCGAATGGATCGCCGCGCGCGTCAGCACGCCGGACGCGCCGGTTTCGCCCAATGAAGTGCTGATGGTCTCCGGCTCGCAACAGGGCCTTGATCTGCTGGCCAAAGTGCTGATCGATCCGGGCGACACCGTGCTCGTGGAGACGCCAACTTACCTCGGTGCATTGCAGTCGTTTTCACTGTTCGACCCGAAGTATGTGTCGGTGGCCTCGGACGAAGACGGTCTGCTTCCCGACGCGCTCACCGATGCGATGCGCGACGCCAAGTTTCTCTACTGCCTGCCGAACTTCCAGAATCCGACCGGTCGTCTTCTTGCCGAAGACCGTCGTTACCAGTTGGCGAAGCGCGCGCGCGAACTCGATCTTCTGATCCTCGAGGACGATCCCTACGGCGCGCTTTCCTACGACGGCGAAACGCCGCCGTCGATCCGCTCGCTGGCACCGGAGCGCACGGTGTACATGGGCTCGTTCTCCAAGGTCTTGGCGCCCGGTCTGCGCCTCGGCTACATCGTTGCGCCGGCGGCCTTGCGTGCCAAGCTCGTGCAGGCCAAGCAGGCGACCGACCTGCACACGGCGACACTGTCGCAGATGGCCGTGTACGACGTCGTCAAGGATGGCTTTCTCAATAACCACATTCCGACGATTCGCAGCCTTTATCGCGAACAGTGCGCGGCGATGCTCGCCGCGCTTGCGCAGTACATGCCGGAGGGCGTGCGCTGGAACAAGCCGCGCGGCGGCATGTTCCTGTGGGTTGAATTGCCGAAGGGATTGAACGCGTCGGCCGTGCTGGGCAAGGCCATCGAGCAGAACGTCGCATTCGTGCCCGGCGCGCCGTTCTTTGCTGCCGATCCGGTGATCGAATCGCTGCGCCTTGCGTTCGTCACGGTGCCGCCGCCGCGCATCGAAGAAGGCGTCAAGCGGCTGGCCGAGGTGATCCGCGCCAGCTTGTAGTCTTGGGGGCCGGCGTCTGCGCCGGCCTTGCCGCTTATTTGCGTGTTTCGTCGTGCTCGTCGCGCAACTCGCGGCGCAGGATCTTGCCGATCGGCGTCTTCGGCAGGCTGTCGCGGAACTCGATCAGGTGCGGCCGCTTGTAGCCGGTGAGCTGCGTCTTGCAGTAGGCGATGATGTCTTCCTGGGTCAAACTCGGGTCTTTCTTCACGATCACGAGGCGGACCGCTTCGCCCGATCGTTCGTCGGGAACACCGATCACCGCGCACTCGGCGACGCCGGGATGCGCCATGACGACGCCTTCGACTTCGTTGGGATAGACGTTGAAGCCGGAGACCAGAATCATGTCCTTCTTGCGGTCGGTGATCGTCACGTAACCGTTCGTGTCCATGAAACCGATGTCACCGGTCTTCAGCCAGCCGTCCTGGATCGTGCGCGCGGTCTCTTCGGGGTTGTTCCAGTAGCCGCACATCACTTGCGGTCCGCGCACGCAGATTTCTCCCGTGTGGCGCTCGATCTCGGCCTTGCCGTCCCACGGCGACAACTCGGCGAACGATTCGTCGCGGATCGTGACCTCGGTCGACGACACCGGCAGGCCGATCGTGCCGTTCCACGGCATGCCGAGCGGCGTGCAGCAGACTCCGGGTGACGTTTCGGTCAGGCCGTAGGCCTCGGTCAGGAAGGTGCCGGTGATCTTCTGCCAGCGTTCGGCCACGGCCTTCTGCACCGAGGCGCCGCCGCCGACCACGACTTTCAACGCCGAGAAGTCGAGCTTCTCGAATCCGGGCGTATTCATCAGCCCGTTGAACAGCGTATTGACGCCCGTCAGCACGCTGAATTTCCACTTGCCGAGTTCCTTGACGAAGGCGGGCAGGTCGCGCGGGTTGGTGATCAACAGGATCATGCTGCCCCACTTGAGGAAGCCGAGCGTCGAGGTGAGGCAGAAGATGTGGTACATCGGCAGCGGAGCGACCGCGATTTCACGGGCTTCCTTGAAACTCTGCGAGATCCACAGATTGACCTGTTCCAGGTTGGCCAGCATGTTGCCGTGTGTGAGCATCGCACCCTTGGCGACGCCCGTTGTCCCGCCGGTGTATTGCAGGAAGGCGATGTCGTCGTGGCCAATCTTGGGCGCGGCGAATTTCTCGTTATGGCCGCGGTTCAGCGCGTCGCGCAGTGACCGTGCGCCGTCGATTCGCCAGCGCGGGACCATCTTCTTGATCCGCTTGATGACGAAATTGACGAGCCAGCGCTTTGGCGCCGGCAGCAGGTCGCCGACCTGCGTGCTGATGACGTGCCTGATCGCCGTGTTGGGCAGGACTTTCTGCAGCGTAACGGCAAAATTCTCGAGAATGATGATTGCCCTGGCGCCGGAGTCCTTCAGTTGAAACTCCAGCTCACGTGCCGTGTACAGCGGATTGATATTAACCACGGTCAGCCCGGCGCGCAGGATGCCGAACAGCACGACCGGGTACTGCAGCAGGTTGGGCAGCATGATCGCGACGCGCTCGCCCTTGGTCAGGCCGGATAGGCTTTGCAGATACGCGGCGAGGTCGCGCGACAGGCGATCGAGTTCGCTGAAGCTGATCGTGTGCCCGAGGTTGTGGAAAGCCGGCTTGTCAGCGTAACGGCGAATCGTATCCTCGAGCAGTTCGGGAACGGAGGAAAACGGCGAGATGCCGATCTCGGCAGGCATACCGGGCGGGTAGCTGCGGAGCCAGATTTTGTCGCTCATGCGCACTTTCGGGTGGAGAAGCAGAGGGTACTTGCAGGGTAGTCAACGAAGCGCGCGCAGGATAGCGCAAATGCGGAACATCGACCGAATGAACCTGAAAACCTCACCGCAAAGGCGCGAAGATTGCAAAGGAAACAACAGGTGGGTCGTACTTGACCATTCACCCTGCGGGTCAAGATGAAAGACAGGTGCTGTTCGCGTAGCGCTTTGATTTTTTCTGCGAACCTTTGCGATCTCTGCGCCTTTGCGGTGAAGAACCGAGTTTTTCAGGAGGAATAGAATGCGCCGATGGACTCAATCTCGTTCCCGAACTACTGGCGCGAAGCGTCCGACGAACTCGCCGCGGGCGACCTGGTGATGGCCGGGTTCGTCGAACTCTATTCCGGCGACTCGCTGGTTTCGCGCGGTGATCCTTTCGGCACGCTGGTACGGTCGATCGTCGGCCAGCAGATCTCTGTGAAGGCGGCGGACAGCATCTGGGCGCGCTTCTCCGCCACGCTGCCGGCTATCGAACCGGAAGCCATACTGGCCGTTTCTTCGGAAACCTTGCGCGCCTGCGGACTCTCGGCGCGCAAGGTCGAATACATCAGCGATCTCGCGCGGCACTTCAGTTCCGGACAGATCCACGTCAACCGCTGGGATGCGATGAGCGACGCCGAGATCATCGCCGAACTCACCGCAGTGCGCGGCATCGGCGTGTGGACGGCCGAGATGTTCCTGATCTTCAACCAGCTGCGTCCCGACGTTTATCCGCTCGACGACATCGGCCTGCAGCGCGCCGTCGCGCTGCACTACTTCGGCGGCGAGCGGCTGGCGCGCAAGCATCTGGCCGAAGCCGGCGAGCGCTGGCGCCCGTGGCGCTCGGTCGCTACCTGGTATCTGTGGCGCAGTCTTGATCCGCTGCCGGTCGAGTACTGAGGAACTTCCCCCCGGTCGCGGCACTCTCTGAGCGGCACTCGTGTTCGGTGCCCGGCCGTCCGGCGGGGCGCCGACTTCCTTTACGTTAGAATGAGGGCCGTCTTTCAACCGGCCAAGGCGTGATGAAAACCACCTTTCTTGATTTTGAACAATCGATCGCCGACCTCGAAGGCAAGATCGAATCGCTGCGTGCGACGCAGGACGATGCTGCCGTCGATATCTCCGAGGAGATCGCCCAGCTTGAGAAGAAGAGCCAGGCGCTGACCAAGGAGATCTACGCCAAGCTCACTCCGTGGCAGATTTCGCAGGTCGCGCGGCATCCGCAGCGTCCGTATACGCTTGATTACCTGAACCTGATCTTTACCGATTTTGAAGAGCTGCACGGCGACCGCGCGTTTGCCGACGATCACGCCATCGTCGGCGGACTGGCGCGCTTCAACGGCCAGCCGGTGATGGTCATCGGCCACCAGAAGGGCAGCGACACCAAGGAAAAGCTCTACCGCAACTTCGGCATGCCGCGCCCCGAGGGCTACCGCAAGGCCTTGCGCCTGATGCGCCTGGCCGAGAAGTTCGGCATCCCGATTTTTACCTTTATCGACACGCCGGGCGCTTACCCCGGCATCGACGCCGAAGAGCGCGGCCAGTCGGAAGCGATCGGCCGCAATCTCTACGAGATGGCCGGGCTCAAGGTGCCGGTGATCGTCACCGTGATCGGCGAGGGCGGCTCGGGCGGCGCGCTGGCAATCGGCGTCGGCGACGTGGTGCAAATGCTGCAATTCTCGACGTACTCGGTGATTTCGCCCGAAGGCTGTGCGTCAATCCTCTGGAAGAGCGCGGAGAAGGCGAGCGAAGCGGCAGAAATCATGGGCATCACGGCGTCGCGACTCAAGTCGCTCGGGCTGGTCGACAAGGTCGTGCACGAACCGCTCGGCGGCGCGCACCGCGACCCGGCCGCGATGGGACAGAACCTCAAGAAGGCATTGCAGGAGGCGCTGAAGCAGGTGAGTGCACTGTCGACTGAAGCGCTGGTCGAAGCCCGCTTTGAGCGCCTGATGGCCTACGGCCGCGTCAAGGAACAGGCGGTTGGCTGAGTCTGGTTCAGCGCCCGTCTCCCCAGCGGCCCATCCCTTCGCGTCTGAACTCGAAGCCTTCCTGCTGCCGCGCCTGAAACAGGGCGATCGTCTTTGCGTTGGTGTCTCCGGCGGGCGCGATTCGGTTGTCTTGCTGCACGCGCTTAGCCGACTCGCACCGTCGTTCGAAGTCCCGATCCGCCTGAGCGCGGTGCATGTGTACCATGGCCTCAGTCCGAATGCGGACGCATGGGCGGATTTCTGCGCCGATTTCTGCCAACGCTGCGGCGTTCCGCTCGAAATCGTGCGCGTCGACGTGCCGCGCGACAGCGGCGAAGGCCTGGAAGCCGCGGCGCGCCGCATGCGTCACGGCGTGTTCGCTGCTCGCGCCGCCGACTGGTTGGCGCTTGCCCACCACCGCGACGATCAGGCGGAAACGGTGCTGCTCAATTTGCTGCGCGGCGCGGGGATCGCCGGCGCGGCCGGCATGTCGCCCGAACGTCCGCAAGCGCGCGGGCCGGCCTTGATCCGCCCCTTGCTCGACGTGCCGCGCAGCGCCATCGAAGCCTACGCCGACACGCAGGGATTACGCTGGATCGACGACGAGAGCAACGCGGATGTGCATTTTCGTCGCAACTTTTTGCGTCGGGAGATCATTCCCCGGCTGGAAGAGAAATTCCCTGGTACGCAACGATCGCTGGCGCGGGCGGCGGGGCATTTCGCCGAGGGCGCCGAGCTGCTCAATGAACTCGCCGCCATCGATCGCGTTGCTGTGCTGACCCCGGCGGGACGCCTCGGGCTGGCGGCTTTCAACGCGCTGCCCGCGGCGCGCGCGCGCAACCTCCTGCGCCACGAATGGCTGGGCGCCGGGTTCCGTGCGCCCGATACGCGCTGGATCGACGAGGCGCGGCACCAGCTGGCGAGCACCGACGCGCTTTCGGAAACCTGTCTGAAGACGCCGGAAGGCGAACTGCGCGTCTATCGCGGCGAGATCTACGTCGCTCGTCATCGACCCGATACGTCCGACGCGGTCGTCCATTGGCGGGGCGAGGACGAACTGCCGTGGGCTGGTGGCCGCGTGCGCTTCGTCGTGGTGGATGGCGGCGGGATCCGGCGCACACTGCTGGAAAGTGGTGAAGTGTTCATTCGTGCGCGTCAGGGCGGCGAGCGCCTGCAGGCGCATCCGGCCCGGCCGCGCCGCAGCTTGCGTAACCTGCTGCAGGAAGCGTCGATTCCGGCCTGGGAGCGCAACTACCTGCCGTACCTGTGGTGCGGCGATCGCTTGGCCTGGGTCGCCGGTCTGGGCGTCGATGTGAAGTTTGCCTGCGCGGCCGGCGAGGCGGGTGTCTTGCCCGTGTGGGAGCCGGACTGATCAGGCAAGCTTCGGCTGTCCTGGTTTCTCCCGGCCGAGCGCGTCGAGCACCGAGACGAAGTCATCCGCAAGCGGTGCCGTGAGCGTGAGCGGCTCGCCGCTTAGCGGGTGCGTGAGACGCATCTCCAGGCAAGCCAGCAGCAGGCGATGGCAGCCGAATAACTCCTGAAACAGCCGGTTGTGGCGGCCCTTGCCGTAAGTGGCATCGCCGATGATCGGATGCGCGAGGTGCTTGAGGTGGCGACGCAATTGGTGGCGGCGGCCGGTCTCGGGCTTGAGTTCGAGCAAGGCGTAACGGCTCGTCGGATAGCGGTCGACGCGGTACGGCAGTTCGACGGTTGCCAGCCGGCGGTAACGCGTGATCGCGCTTTGCGCCTCGCCGACGGTATCCGGGGCGCGGAACTCGTAGTCGTCGTACTGGCGCGTCAGCGGATGGTCGATGACGCCGGCTTCTTCCGGGTGACCACGCACGACGGCCAGATACGTCTTGTCGACCTGCTGCGTCTCGAACTGCGCGCTCAACACGCGTCCGACATCGCGGTCGAGGGCAAACAACAACACGCCCGACGTGCCGCGATCAAGGCGATGCACGGGATGGACGTGCTGACCGATCTGGTCGCGCACGATCTGCACGGCGAAGCGCGTCTCGTGACGATCGAGCACGGTCCGATGCACGAGCAGTCCGGATGGCTTGTGTACGGCGACCAGATGTTCGTCGCGAAAGAGGATCGGCAACTCTTCCTTCACACGCGATCCTTCTTCTCCGGGAAGTCGCCGTCCATGTAGTACCAGCGCCCTTCTTCCAGAACGAAGCGGCTGACCTCGTGCAGGCGATGCGCGCGCCCGCCGATCTTGTAGCGGGCGATGAATTCGACGATTGCACTATCAGATCCGGTCGATTCGTGGCGGCGGATTTCCAGGCCGAGCCACCGCGTGTCGTTTTCGGCCGAAAGATCGAGTGATGGGCGCGTGCTTGCGTGCCAAGTAGCGAGCAGATAGGCTTCCAGCCCCATCGTGTAAGCGCAGTAGCGCGAACGCATCAAGGCTTCGGCGGTCGGCGCAGCCGCACCGGCGTGATAGGGCGCGCAGCACTGATCGTAGGCTTTCGCGCTGCCGCAGGGGCAGGGTGGCTTGGTTTGTTTTACGGGCTTGATCTTGCCTTCCTCCAGTTTTTCCGGGCATCCTCGCCCACTTCAGGCGAGCGCTCGGGGTCGTGACGCGTCGGTTCCTTATGACCGGCGAATCAGCTGCGCCCGGCGTTGCCTGACACCGTCCGAACCTTGTCGATGATTGCTTGCGGCGGCGTGCCGTGCGACAGAATCGCCGCGAGTTTGCCCTCGGTATCGATCACGTAGGTGTAGGACGAGTGATCGACCGAGTACAGGCCGTCGCTGTCCGGCTTCTGCTTCATATAGCTGGCGCCGTATTGCCGCGCGACCTTGGCCACTTCTTCTGCGCTGCCGGTGATGCCGACGATGTTCGGATGGAAGAACGGCGTGTAGGCCTTCAGAACTTCCCCGGTGTCGCGTTCCGGGTCGACGGAAATGAAGATGCCTCGGGTCTTTTCAAGCTCGGCCGGTGAGAGCCCGGACAGTGCCTGCGCAACGAGCGACAGCGCCGTCGGGCAAACGTCGGGGCAAAAGGTGTAGCCGAAGTAGAGAAGGACGACCTTGCCGCGATAGTCAGCCAAGGCGACTGGGCCGTCGGGGCCTTGCAAGGCGAAGTCGCCCCCGATCGGTTCCGCAGTTGCAATGACGCCTGAATCGCTGGCGGTCCGTTCGCCTCCCGCAGGCGACCAGAAGAAGGCGAGCCATACGAGTGCACCGGCGAGGAAGCTGATCGCCGAGAGCAGCAAGAGCTGGTTCGTCCTGGATGAGGCGTTCGCCATGTCTTCAACCTCCGGAAACTTCGAAATGGAAAGGAATCGCCAGGCTGCCGTGCGGCGTGCGAAGCAAGATCGTTGCGGCCCATTCCATGGTCCCCGTGACGCAGACAGGGAGCATGGCCTCGGCGGAATAACCGCCGTCGACCGGATTGAGGCGAGGGCGGTAATAGCCCATCTTCATCGTCGTCCCGTCGAAATCGATTTCCGCGGAGCGCACTTCGACATCGTGTACCGCCAGGTGGGCGGTAAAGGCCCGCAATGGGCGGATCGGTCGTGGAGAGAACGAGAGCGTGACTTTGCCGCCGTCGGGCAGCGCAACGGTGCAGTCATCACGCGCCGGGTTGCAATCAGCGACGGGCAACACCGTACCTGCGCGCGGCTTTTGCTGTTGCGAGAGCTTGTAGCCGACGACGCCAATAATCGCGGCGAGCAGGATGAGAATGACGGTGATGGCGTTCTTGAGTGTCACGAATGGGGTCGATCCGTATCGTTCATGTTTGTTCAATACGCCCCGCATTATCCGCCGAATCGCGCGGCGGCGTCGCCTTGCCACGCTTCTCACCGGTTGTGCCGACCTCGCCGGTCGGGAAACTGCTGTAGCATAATTGCATCTCGCGGCGGAACTGGACTGATCGTTCCGCCGAACGCAAGGAACTCAAGGGAACAGGGATGGCGCCCATGCTTGATACCACCGCCGATTCGGTACTCAACGCCTCGCTTGGCTCGCATCTGCTCAACGACTTTCAGCAGGATTTTCCGCTCTGTCCGGCGCCGTTTGCCGAACTGGCGGTCAGGCTCGGCGTGGCGGAAGCCGCCGTGCTACGTAAACTCGAACAATTGCGGCGCGAGGGCAAGATCGCCCGCGTCGGTGCGGTCTTCGCGCCCAGGCGCATTGGCGCCAGCACACTGGCGGCGATGGCGGTGCCGGCGGGAAAGCTGGCGGCCGTCGCCGAGGCCATCAACCGTTTTCCCGAGGTGACGCACAACTACGAGCGCGAGCACAGGTACAACCACTGGTTCGTCGTCACGGCCGGGTCGGAAGGGCGATTGCAGGCGGCGCTCGGCGCGATCGAACAATCGACGGGTTATCCGCTGTTGCGTTTGCCACTGCTCCGCGAGTACCTGTTCGATCCCGAACCGGCCCGCGATGCGCCATCATCGGCAGCGCCGGCCTCGCCGACGGTGCTCGACGAAATCGAGCGCCGGCTGGTGATGGCGTTGCAGGAAGGGCTGCCGCTCTTCATCCGCCCGTTCTCGGTGCTGGCGAGTCGAGTCGGATGCGAGGAGAACGACGTGCTCGAGCGGATTCGCCAATGGTCCGCCGAGGGCGTGATCAAGCGTTTCGGCGTGGTTGTCAGGACGCAAGCGCTGGCAACGCAAGGCGATGCGCTGCTGGTGCACGATGTTCCCGATGCCGACGTGGTTCGTCTCGGCAACCTGCTTGCCAAGTCACCGGGCGTTTCTCTCTGCTACCAGCGCCCGCGGGTCTTGCCGGACTGGCCGTACAACCTGTTCTGCTCGGTTCGCGGTGCGGAACACGACGAGGTGCGGCGGAACATTGCCGATTTGCGGCAGCGCCTCAAACTCACGGATTGCCCCTTCGATGTCCTCTTCGCGCCGAGTCGTACGGCAACGTCAGCTTGATTTCCGGGTGTGCCGGAAGACGGCTCAAATGTGCATTATTTCCTTGTCTTGGTATGACCTAAGTCATAGAGTGCAACTTTGAATCTTTTGTTGCCGGAAAAATGGGGCCAGACACCAGTGTGAGCAGTGGGAATCAGCCGGGCGCCAGCTGCGAGCCATCGCTCTGCCTGGCGTGCCGGCATAGCGTCGAGGTACGGGGCATGGAGGATGTCGTGTGCCTCGCCCACTTGACGGTGCGTCATCCCGCAGCCGCCGGCGCGTG
>NZ_JAGOIT010000155.1 GCF_017995515.1 Propionivibrio sp. | reverse complement strand
ACTGCAGCGATGAATGAAACAAACAGTCGGCGCCGAAAACAAGATCACCCACCGTGACCCGCGCCACCTGACTCATCCGGCAGGATGAGACGTATCCGATTCGTTCAGTAGGAAAAATGGTCGCGGGGTTTTCAGGTTTCACCGCAATCATTGGGGCGCAGAAGCACATCCTTGCGGATGTGTGATGAAAATGACCACGAGTTCATGTGGCCACAAAATAACTGTCCGATCCGGACATATCCGACTTACGCAATGGAGGTATACGTATGAAGCCTATCGTCAAGACACTTGCAGCATCGACGTTACTTGTCCTTTCCCTGAGCAGCACTCCGGCACTGGCCGCCAAGATCGGCGTCACCATGTCCGCGTTCGATGACAACTTCCTCACCGTTCTGCGCAACGGCATGGGCAAGTATGCGGAATCGCAGAAAGACATCAGCCTGCAGTTCGAAGATGCACAAGGCGATGTCGGCAAGCAGTTGAACCAGATCCAGAACTTCATTGCGCAGAAAGTCGACGCCATCATCGTTAACGCAGTCGATACCGACGCGACGCCGAAGATGACCAAGCTCGCCACTTCAGCCGGCATCCCGCTGGTTTACGTCAATCGCATGCCGGCCGACAAGTCGCTGCCCGCCAAGGTCGCCTACGTCGGCTCGAACGAAGTTGACTCCGGCACGCTGGAAATGAAGGAAGTGTGCAAGCTGATGGGCGGCAAGGGCAACATCCTCGTCATGATGGGCGAACTGTCCAACCAGGCCGCACGCCAGCGTACGCAGGACGTCGAAGACGTCATCGCCACGCCGGAATGCAGCGGCATCAAGATCCTCGACAAGCGCACCGCCAAGTGGCAACGCACCGAGGGCAACGACCTGATGACCAACTGGATCAGCGCGGGTCTTAAGTTTGATGCCGTCGTTTCGAACAACGACGAAATGGCGCTCGGTGCCATCCAGGCACTGAAGGCTTCGAAGATGCTGGACAAGACAATCGTCGCCGGCGTCGACGCCACGCAGGACGCGCTGGCTTCGATGAAGGCTGGCGAACTGAAGGTCACCGTCTTCCAGAACGCAGCCGGCCAGGGTCAGGGCGCGGTCGATACGGCGATGAAGATCATCAACGGCGAGAAAGTCCCGTCGATGGTCTGGATTCCGTTCGAACTCGTGACGCCAGCCAATCTGAGCCAGTACATGTCGAAGAACTAAGTCGTTTGATCCATTCGTAAGCAAGCGGCAGGGCGGACCGGTTACCGGGTATCCGGACCGTCCTGCCAGGACTCACCGAAGGAGAAATACATGACGGGTTCTGCAACGGTTGATGCAGTGGTTGAACGGGCTGAGCCCCAGGCGAAGAAGCATCAATACGAATACATTCTTGAAGTATCCGGCGTACGCAAGGCCTTCCCGGGCGTCGTCGCGCTGGACAACGTATCCTTCCGCGTCCGCCCGGGCAGCGTACATGCGCTGATGGGCGAAAACGGCGCCGGAAAATCAACGCTGATGAAGATCGTTGCCGGCGTCTATATTCCGGACCAGGGCAACATGCGGCTGCGCGAGCAGGAAATCCGGCTGACCTCGCCGCTCGACGCGCTGCAGAACGGCATCGCCATGATCCACCAGGAACTGAACCTGATGCCCTTCATGACGGTGGCGGAAAACATCTGGATCCGCCGCGAGCCAAAGAACGCGCTCGGCTTCATCGATCACGCCGAATTGCGTGACCGGACGCAATCCCTGTTCGATGAGTTGAACATCGACATCGATCCAGAGATCGAAATCCAGAATTTGAGCATCTCGAACCGGCAGATGGTCGAAATCGCCAAGGCCGTTTCCTACAACTCCGACGTGCTGATCATGGACGAACCGACGTCCGCACTGACCGAGCACGAGGTCGCCCACCTCTTCACGATCATCCGCAAGCTGCGCGACCAGGGCAAAGGCATCGTCTACATCACGCACAAGATGAACGAGTTGTTCGAGATCGCCGACGAAGTCTCCGTCTTCCGCGACGGCAAGTACATCGGTACCAGGCGCTCGGCCGAGGTCACACGGGACGACATCATCCAGATGATGGTCGGCCGCGAGATCACGCAGATGTTCCCGAAGGAAACCGTGCCCATCGGCGAGGTCCGTCTTTCGGTCAAGAACCTGTGTCTCGAAGGCGTCTTCCGGGACGTATCCTTCGACGTGCGCTCGGGCGAAATTCTCGGCTTCGCCGGCCTGATCGGCTCCGGCCGTAGCAACGTCGCCGAAACGATCTTCGGCGTCACGCCGGCCACCTCGGGCACGATCCAGATCAACGGCAAGGACGTCGCCATCGACCAGCCGAAGACGGCGGCGAGCCTCGGTATCGCCTTCCTGACCGAAGACCGCAAAGACACGGGCTGCTTCCTCAAGCTCGACGTGCTGGAAAACATGCAGATGGCGCTGATCGGCCGCAAGTATGTCAAGGCCGGCTTCGTCAATCAGGCGCAGGTGACCAAGGACTGCGAGGAAATGAGCGCCAAGCTGCGCGTCAAGACCCCGAGCATGGCCGAATGCGTCGAGAACCTTTCCGGTGGCAACCAGCAGAAGGTGCTGATCGGCCGCTGGCTGCTGACCGAGCCGAAGATCCTCATCCTCGACGAACCGACGCGCGGTATCGACGTCGGCGCCAAGGCCGAGATCCACAAGCTGATCACCAAGCTGGCCGGTGAGGGCGTGGCGGTCATCATGATCTCGTCGGAACTGCCCGAGGTACTCGGCATGAGCGATCGCGTGCTGGTCATGCACGAAGGGCGCGTCACCGGGATACTCGACAGAGCCGAAGCCGATCAGGTGAAGATCATGGATCTGGCTGCCAAATAGTCACGAGGGCATGACGGCGATCAGGCGCCGCAGGCTGAACCGACATAAAAGCAACAGGAGGATGTCATGGCAGTTGGTAACGCAACAAGGGTTGATTCAACCATGGGGACAAACAAAATGCGCAAGTTAAAGCTTCCAAACGAAGTCAGAATTCTTCTGGTGCTGGCGGGTGTGGCACTGGTTTTTGAAGTGCTCGGCTGGATGTTTGTCGGGCAAAGCTTCCTGCTCAACAAGGATCGGCTGGTCGTCATGATCCTGCAGATGTCGGTCATCGGCATCATTGCGGTCGGCGTCACACAGGTCATCATCACCGGCGGCATCGACCTCTCCTCAGGTTCGGTACTGGCCCTCACGGCGATGGTCGCGGCGAGTCTGGCGCAGGAACCCGGCTATGCCCGCGCCGTCTATCCGGCGCTCGGTGGCATCTCGGTCTTCTGGCCGATCCTTGCTGGCTTGGCGATTGGAGCACTGACCGGATTGATTAATGGCTCACTGATCTCCTACACCGCCATCCCGCCGTTCATCGCCACGCTCGGCATGTACGTCTCGGCGCGCGGCCTCGCCAAGTGGTACACGCACGGTTCGCCGATCAGCATGCTGACCGAAGACTATGCCTGGATCGGCTCGGGTGCCGTGCCGGTGGCCATCTTCCTGGTCGTCGCGCTGATCTTCCATGTCGCCCTGCGCTACACCCGCTACGGAAAATTCACCTACGCCATCGGCGCCAACCGGCAGGCGGCACGCGTTTCCGGCATCAACGTCGGACGTCACCTGGTCATCGTCTACTCGCTCGCCGGCCTGCTCTCCGGTCTCGCCGGCATCGTCACCTCGGCCCGCGCCATCACTGGCCAGGCTGGCATGGGGATGGGCTATGAGCTGGACGCGATCGCCGGCGCAGTTATCGGCGGCACCTCGCTCAACGGTGGCGCCGGACGCATCACCGGCACCGTCATCGGCGTCATCATCCTCGGCGTGATGACCTCGGGCTTCACCTTCCTGCGTATCGACGCGTACTACCAGGAAATCGTCAAGGGCATAATCATCGTCGCAGCAGTGGTCGCCGACCAGTATCGCCAGCGCAATCGCCGCTCGGCTTGAGCAACCTCTGTATCAGACAAAAAGGCTGGGCAACCGAAAGGTTGCCCAGCCTTTTTTCTTTCAAGAAAGACCGCGGCGATCGGTTCAGGCGAATGACACAGCCTGAACTGACCGCTTCGGCCGCGTACGACCGCGGCACGTCTCGCGCATGTCGCAGAGGTCACAGCGATAGGCGTTGTGCTTGACTCCCGCTCCCAGCCCGATGACGCCGCTCACCGACTTGATCGGCCGCATCATCGCCGACGGACTGAGCGTGATGCCGCAGAAATCCTTCGGCAGCAGCGAGAACAGTTCGTGTTGCTCGGCGACCTTCCAGCCGCAATAGCCGGGGCTGTAGCGGTTGGAAATGGCCAGCCCATCAGCCTTCGACTGCGCGCCGATAAGTTTCTCGATGCGGCCGGCGATGCGCTCGGCGAGTTCGGAACCGACGGCGTCGAGCGCGTAGATGAGCAAGGGCTCGTCCTCTTCGGTGTAGCGTCGGTGCAACTGCTCGTACCCGGCGCCGACTGTACCGACGAACAGGGCGACCCGCTCGGCGCCGACGAGTTGACCAGCGATTTCGGGTCCGGTTGCGAAGTGCTTTCCGGCGCAATCGAAGCCGCCGGCCGAACACATGACGTCAAGCAGGCGGAAACCGCCCATGGGGTGGCTGACGTGCCGCAGATCTGCGCACACAGTGTCGATCGCTTCGGCGACGTATTCCGGGATTTCGTTCCGATACCCCAGCACGCGCGCGATGCGCCGTTTCGACAACGGCGGCGAGTGGTCAAAGCGGCAGAGGAAGACCTCCGACGCCTCGGGTACCGCTTCGGCGATCATCGTCCTACCTTCCCGCGTTGAAGCGATCGAGCGCCAACTGGAACGCGTCGACGTTGGCAGCCGGAACCAGCGGCGGAATGTCGCAGCCGGAAGAGAGGATGAAATTGGGGTAGGCGGCGGTTGCTTCAAGCAGTTGCGTAGTCGTTGCCAGAACATCCGCGGGCGTTCCCATGCGGAAAGCGCCCGCCGGATCGACATTGCCCATCAGCAGGACATCACGCGGCAATTCGGCGAGCGTCTTGCCCATATCGTTCTTGTTGCCGAAGTGCAGCCCCCAGGCGCCGGTCGACAGCATCGACTGATTCTGGCCTCCGGTGTTGCCGCAGTTGTGCAGGACCACCGCGAAGTGTTCGTTCTGTACCTTGGCAATCAGTCGCCGGACGAAAACCGAAGAGAACTCGTCGCACTGTGCCGGCGATAACAGCCCGGCCGCCGGTTCGGCGATGATGACGCCGTTCACGCCGGTTTCGGCGAAGGCTTGCAGATACGTCTCGAGGAAGGCGGTGCATTTCTCCAGCAGCAGCTGGATGCCGTCCGGGTCCATCAGCATTTCCGTCATGATCTCAGTCATCCCGAACAGCCGCCCGGCCAGCGAGAACGGTCCGATGCAGCCGGCAAAGACGGGACGATCAGTCACTTCGGCCGCAGCCATCCGCGCCGCTTCCAGGTAGAGCGGGATGCGGCCGGTGTCCAACGACGGGATCGCCAGCGCCTCGACTTCGGA
>NZ_JAGOIT010000154.1 GCF_017995515.1 Propionivibrio sp. | reverse complement strand
CTGAACGCGATGCGGCGGCATGAGTTCGACGCCGTGCTGATGGATCTGCACATGCCGGCGATGGACGGCCTTGAAGCGACGCGGCGCATCCGCGCGCTGCCGGCGGGCCGCGATGTGCCGATCATCGCGATGACCGCCGCCGCCATGGCGCAGGACCGCAGCGCCAGCGCCGCGGCCGGCATGAACGACCACATCGCCAAGCCGATCGACCCGCGCGAACTCGCCGTGACGCTGGCGCGCTGGATCCGGACGCCCCGCGACACGCCCCCTGCGGCGCCGGCGCAAGCGACAGTGCGCGACGACGACATCGCCGCGCTCGAACGCGCCCTGCCGGGCGTGGCCCTGCGCGACGCGCTGGCGCGCGTGCGCGGCAACATCGCGCTCTATCGCCGCCTGCTTGCGTTCTTTGGCGAGCGTCGCCGCGACATCGCGCGACGTCTTGCGCAACTCGACGCGGACGGCAACTTCGACGACCTTTACCTGGAGGCGCACGACCTGAAGGGCGAAGCCGGCAACCTCGGCCTCGTCGCCATCAGAGCGTCCGCCGACGCGCTGGGCAACGCGCTCAAAGGCGATGACCACGCGCACGTGCCCGAACTCACACGCGCACTGGTGCGCGATTGCGACGCGGCACTCGCGCTCCTGCGCACCCGGCCGGCCGCATCCGACAGCGCAGCGACCAGCCCCACACCCACAACCCGTCGAGCGTGATTGCCCGCGCGCAGTTGCGCGCGCCGCTCGACCGTCCGCACCCGGGCTCGCCGAGTTGCACTACCCCGCCCTGCGTCACTGCGGCGTACGGCACCCCAATTACTTGCCTTGACAATCTTTGCTCCGGCAAATATAGTTCAGCCCCCACGACTTCACCGAAAGGAAAATCGATGGCCAACCCGCCGAACGAGCCGCTTCCCGCCTGCTGTGGCGACAACGACAACAATTTCGGTCTACTCCTGCATTTCCTCCGCCAGGGCATGATCAAGTACCTCGAACACGCGCTGGCGGACCAGGATCTCGGGCTCAACTTCACGCAGTACCGCGTGCTAAAAATGCTCTCGAACGTGCCGCACATCAGCGCCTCCGAGCTGGCGCGCCGCCTGGAGCACGATGCCGGCGCCCTCACCCGCCTGCTCGACAAGATGCAGGAACGCGGATTCCTGCGCCGCCACGCGTGCGCCGAAGACCGTCGCTCGGTCGAGATTTCGCTCACCGACGCCGGCCGCGCGCTGTCCCGCCCGCTGCGCGCGATCTCCGAACAACTGACCGCGTTTGCCCTGAGCGATCTCGCCGACGACGAGAAGACGACGCTGATGGCGCTGCTCCGGCGCGTGCGCACGACCCTGGATCAATAATCACATGCCGAGGCAATTAATGAAGATGACACCGCTCTGGCTGGCCAGCGCGATCCTGCTCGGCGGCTGTGCCGACCTCAACGGCCTCGCTCCGCAAGGCCGGCTGCGTCCGGAACAGGACATCGCGGCGCGCGCCAGCCTCGCCGGCGTGCAACCGGCGCCGTGGCCGAACAGCGACTGGTGGCGCACGCTCGGCGACGGCGCGCTCGACACGCTGATCGGCGAAGCGCTGCGCGACAACCCGGACCTCGCCGCCGCCGGCGCGCGCGTGCGCCTGGCGACGGCGCAGGCCGGATCGGCCGAGGCGGCGCGCTACCCGACGCTCGATGCCAAGGCGAGCTTCCCCGGCACGCCCTTCCCCGACGACTTCCCCAAGCCGTTCGCCGGCTACACGTCGGCGAAGCAGGCGAACCTCACCGCCGGCTACGTCTTCGACCTGTGGGGTGGCCAGCGCGCGGCCTGGGAAGCCGCGCTCGGCCAGCAGCGCGCGGCCGAGGTCGACGGCGAAGCGGCGCGCCTGACGCTGTCGACGCGCGTCGCACAAACGTACGCCGACCTCGAGTATGCCTTCGCGGCGCACGACATCGCGCTCGCCGACCTCGACCGCGCGCAGAAGCTGCTCGACCTGACGCGCCAGCGCGTGCAGGCCGGCATCGACAGCGTCGCCCTGCTGCGCCAGGCCGAGTCGACGCAGGCCGGTGCCGAGCAGAAGCAGGCGCAGACGGCGCAGCGCATCGAGTCGGTGCGCACGCAACTCGCGGCGCTGCTCGGCCAGGGACCGGATCGCGGCCTGACGATCGAACGTCCGCAGGCGCTCAACGTCGCCGAGCTCGCCGTGCCGGAAGACCTGCCGGCCGAACTGGTCGGGCGCCGACCCGACATCGTCGCCGCGCGCTGGCGCGTGGAAGCGGCCCGGCGCGGCATCGACGCGGCGAAGGCGCAATTCTTCCCGAACATCAACCTGACCGCCGTGTTCGGCGTGATGTCGCTCAAGGGCGCCGACCTCTTCGACTCGACGAGCCGCTTCGGCCTCGTCACGCCGGCCATCTCGCTGCCGATCTTCGACGGCGGCCGCCTGCGTTCCAACCTCGCCGGGCGCGACGCCGACTACGACCTCGCCATCGCCCAGTACAACAAGACGCTGATCGGCGCCTTCAACGAGGTGGCGGACAGCCTCAGCCACCTGCGTTCGCTCGAAACGCAAAGGGCGGCGCAGCAGCGCTCGCGCGCAAGCGCGCAACAGGCGTGGGAACTCTCGACGCAGCGTTACCGCAACGGCGTCGGCGGCTATCTCGAAGTGCTCGTCCTGCAGCAGGCGCTGCACCAGGCCGAAGAGCGGCTGGCGGACATCGAGAACCAGCGCGTCGCCGCCTCGATCAATCTCGTTCGCGCGCTCGGCGGCGGCTACCGGGCGGAAACGCCGGTGTCGCTCTCTGCCGCAGCGACCGACACCCGCGCAACCGCAAAGGAAAACTGAAATGAGCCAACAACACCCCGCTGACGCAAAACCCTCCAACGTACGCCGCAAGCAATGGCTGGCCGGACTCGGCGTCGGCCTCGCGCTCGCCGCGGCCGGATCGGCCACCTACTACTACCTCGTCGCACGCTGGAGCGAGAACACCGAAGACGCGTACGCCAACGGCAATATCGTCCAGATCTCGGCGCAAACCGCCGGCACGGTGGTCGCCATTCACGCCGACAACAACGGCTTGGTGAAGGCCGGCCAGGTGCTCGCCGATCTTGACGCCAGCGACGCCCGCGTCACGCTCGAACAGGCCGAGGCCAACCTCGCGCGCACGGTGCGCCAGGTGCGCGGCCTTTATGCCAACGTCGGCAGCCTGCAGGCCGAGGTCGACTCGCGCCGCGCCATGGCCGAGCGCGCCCGCGCCGACTTCGAACGACGCAAGGGATTGGCGGCAACCGGCGCCATCCCGGCCGAGGAACTCGCACACGCCCGCGAAGCGCTGGCCGCCGCCGAGAGCTCGCTCGCCGCCTCCGGGCAACAGCTGGCGAGCAGCCACGCGATGGTCGACAACACGGCGCTGCTGACGCATCCCGACGTCAAGGCGACGGCCGCCGCGCTGCGCCGCGCCTATCTCGACTATTCACGCGCGCACTTGCTGGCCCCGGTATCGGGCCACGTCGCGCAACGCACCGTGCAGATCGGCCAGCGCGTACAGGCCGGCGCGCCGTTGATGGCCGTCGTCCCGCTCGATCAGATCTGGGTCGATGCCAACTTCAAGGAGACGCAGCTGCGCCACATGCGCATCGGCCAGCCGGTCACGCTGCACGCCGACCTCTACGGTTCCGACGTCACCTACCACGGCAAGGTCGACGGGCTGGGCGTGGGCACCGGGAGCGCCTTCTCGCTGCTGCCGGCACAGAACGCCACCGGCAACTGGATCAAGATCGTGCAGCGCGTGCCGGTCCGCATCGCGCTCGACGCCAAGGAACTGGCCGAGCATCCGCTGAAGATCGGCCTCTCGATGCACGCCGAGGTCGATATGCACGACCAGTCCGGCCCGGCACTGGCGCAGACGAACAGCGAGCAGCCGCTGTTCTCGACCGACGTCTACGCCGGCCAGCTCGACGAAGCCGAGCAGATGATCGCTCGCGTCATCGACGAAAATGCCGGCGTCAAGGCACGACTCGCCGCCACGCCGAACGGGAAGCGCGGCTGATGAAGGCAGCACCGGCTCAGTTCCAGCCCGCCAACCTCGGGCTGTGCACGACGGCGCTCGCGCTCGCCACCTTCATGCAGGTGCTCGACACGACGATCGCCAACGTCTCGCTGCCGACCATCGCCGGCAACCTCGGCGTGAGCACGGATCAGAGCACCTGGGTGATTACGGCCTTTGCCGTCTCCAACGCCATCGCGCTGCCGCTCACCGGCTGGCTGACGCGGCGCTTCGGCGAGGTGCGCCTGTTCGTCTTCGCGACGCTGCTATTCACCATCGCTTCGTTTCTCTGCGGCGTTGCCTTCAGCATGGGCAGCCTGGTCGGCTTCCGCGCCCTGCAGGGTTTCGTCGCCGGGCCGATGTACCCGATCACGCAGGCCCTGCTCATCTCGATCTACCCACCGACGAAACGCTCGCAGGCGCTCGCCCTGCTGGCGACGGTGACGGTCGTCGCGCCGATCGCCGGCCCCATCCTCGGCGGCTGGATCACGGACAATTACTCGTGGCCGTGGATCTTCTTCATCAACGTGCCGATCGGCGTCTTCTCCTCGTTCACCGTCTGGCGCCTGATGCGGCATAAGCCGGCCGTGCTGGAAAAGCCGCGCATGGACTACGTCGGCCTGATCACGCTCGTCATCGGCGTCGGCGCGCTGCAGCTCGTGCTCGACAAAGGCAACGAGGAAGACTGGTTCAACTCGAACTTCATCGTCGCCACGGCGATCGTCTCGGCGATTGCGCTGGCGATCTTCCTGATCTGGGAACTGACCGACAAGGAACCGATCGTCAACCTCAAGCTCTTTCGCCATCGCAACTTCAGCGCCGGAACGCTGACCCTGATGCTCGCCTACGGCGGCTTCTTCTCGATCGGCCTGCTCGTGCCGCAGTGGCTGCAGACGCAGCTGCACTACACCGCCGTCTGGTCGGGACTCGCCTCGGCGCCCATCGGCCTCTTGCCGGTATTGCTCACGCCCTTCGTCGGCAAGTACGCGGCCAGGTTCGACATGCGCATGCTCGCCTCGACGGCCTTCCTGGTCATGGGCCTGGCCAGCTTCTACCGAGCGGGCTTCACCGCCGACATCGACTTCGCGCGCGTCGCCTGGGTGCAGCTCTTCCAGGGACTCGGCATCGCCTTCTTCTTCATGCCCGTGCTGACCATCCTGCTCTCGGACCTCGAAGGCCACGAAATCGCCGCCGGCTCGGGGCTCGCGACCTTCCTGCGTACGCTCGGCGGCAGCTTCTCCGCCTCGTTCACGACCTATCTGTGGAGCCATCGTGCCGTGATTCATCACGCGCATCTGACCGAGGCCATCTCGCCGTACAGCCCGACGACACAGGCCGCCGTGCAGCAGCTCGGCCAGGGCGACGCGCAACGCGCCGCCGCGCTGCTCGACCGCATGATCACGCAGCAGGCCTACCAGATCTCGTTCAATGAAATCTGCCACGGACTCGGCTACCTTTTCCTCGGCCTGATCCTCGTACTGTGGCTGGCCAAGGCGCCGTTCCACAAGG
>NZ_JAGOIT010000153.1:2881-5608 GCF_017995515.1 Propionivibrio sp. | reverse complement strand
TGGGTTGATTGCTAATCAGGAATTCCTTACACACCGATCAACACTCACCGCCGCGCATTAGAATCGCCGAGTTGCATGCCTGAAACAAACGAACCGATCACTATGACTCCCAACCGAAAATGGAGCCTGGGCGCCAAACTTACGCTGTTTGGCGCGCCTCTCCTGCTGCTCGTATTTCTCTCCACAGCGGCGACGCTGTGGGTGTCGTGGCAGCTCGACGGCGGCGCGGCGGCGGTGAATGAGGCCGGCCGGATGCGCATGCAGGCGTACCGGATTTCCCTGTCGGTCGGGCTGGGGCTTGCCGGCACGGTGCTGCAGGAGCAGATCCGCGAGTTCGATCAAAGCATGGCCGTGCTGCAGAAAGGTGACCCGGAGCGGCCGCTGTTCGTGCCGTGGGACGATAGCGTGCGCGCGCAATACGATGCCGTCGCCCGTGGCTGGGCCGACTACCGTGCGCGCTGGCTTGAAGTCCGGCACGGCGCGCTGGCCGAGCTGAGGCCGGATACCGCGACGTTCGTGCACGGGATCGATGCGCTGGTCGCCGGCATCGAGTCGCACATGGCGCGCTGGACGACCTTGCTCTACCTGTTCCAGATGTCCGTGCTCGCCCTTGCGGTCGTCGGCGCCGTTATCCTGATCTACACCGGCTACATCTTCGTGCTGGAACCGGTCGGCCTGCTCAAGCGTGCTATCGAGAAAATCCAGGAAGGCAACTTCGACGCGCGCGTCGAGCACGACAGCAGTGACGAGTTCGGCACGCTGGCACGGGGCTTCAACGGCATGGCCGACAACCTGCAGTCGATGTACCGCAACCTTGAACACAAGGTCGCCGAGAAGACTGCAGAACTCGAAGAGAAGCGCGAGCGGCTGGAGAGCCTGTACGAAGTGACCAGCCTGGTCGCCAAGACGACCGTGCTGGAGGAACTCGCGCAGGGATTCGCGCGCAGCGTGGCGCGCATCGCGCGAGCCGACGGCGTCACCGTGCGCTGGTCCGATCTCGACAACAAGCGCTACGTGATGCTCGCCGCGCAGGGCATGCCGCAGGGGCTGGTCGACGCCGAACAGTGCATCGAGAAGGGCGGCTGCTACTGCGGCAACGTACGTACCGAGCCGAGCTGGAAGATTTTCCCGATCGAGAGTGAGACGGAGGAGTCGCGCCTACCCTGCGCGCAGGCCGGTTTCAAAACCGTGGTCAACATCCCGGTGCGTCTGCACGACCGCCTGACCGGCGAAGTCGATCTCTTTTTCAACGCCAAGGTCAGCCCGACGCCGGCCTTGCGCTCCTTGCTGGATGCGCTGGCCAGTCACCTGGCGAGCGCGATGGAGAACCTGCGCCTCAATGCGCTCGAAAAGGAAACAGCCGTTGCTCAGGAGCGCGTCTATCTCGCTCGCGAGCTACACGATTCGATCGCCCAGTCGCTCGCCTTCATCAAGATCCAGGTGCAGCTGATGCGCGACGCCTTGCGCGCCGGCGACCCGGAATCGATGCGGGCCATCCTCGAAGAAATCGACACCGGCGTGCGCGAGAGCTACGGCGATGTGCGCGAATTGCTGGTGCACTTCCGCACACGGGCAAGCAGCGAGGACATCGAACCGGCGCTGGCGACGACGCTGCGCAAGTTCGAACACCAGAGCGGCGTCGCGACCTCGCTCACCATTGAAGGGCAGGGCATGCCGCTCTTCCCCGACGCGCAGATCCAGGTCCTGCACATCATCCAGGAGGCCTTGTCGAACGTGCGCAAGCACGCGCATGCCTCGCAGGTCAGCCTGAAGGTTCAGCAGCAGCCGGCGTGGCGTTTCGAGGTGCAGGATGACGGGGTCGGCTTCGCGCTGGACGAAGACCAGCTGGACGAGACGCACGTCGGGCTGCGCATCATGCGTGAGCGGGCGCAGACGATCGGCGCGCGGCTCGACATTGTCTCCGCACCGGGCAAGGGCAGCTCGGTGATCCTGACGCTGCCGCCGAACGTTCATCCCGTATCATCGCTTGCCAGCACTGTCACCACGAGCATCGACGCATGAGCACGCATAGCCAGAACACCATTCGCATCCTGGTCGTCGACGACCACACGCTGTTCCGGCGCGGCCTGACCGCGCTGCTGGCACGCGACCCGCAACTCGTAGTCGTGGGCGACGCCGCCGATGCCGGCCAGGCGCAGCGCAAGGCGCAGGAGCTGCAGCCGGACGTCATCCTGCTCGACAACCATCTGCCGGGTGTCAATGGCGTCGACGCGTTGCCGGCGCTGCATGGCGCCGCCCCCGCTGCGCGCATCCTGATGCTCACCGTCAGCGAAGACGCGAACGACCTGGCGGCAGCCTTGCGCGGCGGCGCGATCGGCTATCTGCTGAAGACAACGGAAGGTGATGATCTGGCTGCCGCGATCCGGCGTGCCATGGACGGCGACAGCGTGGTGGCGCCGGAGATGATGAGCAAGCTCGTCGCTGCCTACCGCGGCGCGGCATCGACGAACCTGTCGCCGATCCCGTTGCCGAACGAATCGCCCGAACCGGATAACCCCGGCGCTACGCTCATCGCCAGCCTGTCGCCGCGCGAACTCGACATTCTGCGCGGCATCGCGCGCGGCGCGAGCAACAAGGAGATCGCTCGCGGACACGGTATTGCAGAGACGACCGTGAAGATCCATGTGCAGCACATCCTGCGCAAGCTGAACGTCAGTTCGCGGGTGCATGCGGCGGTGATTGCTTCGGAGAATGGGTTGCTCTGAG
>NZ_JAGOIT010000153.1:0-2781 GCF_017995515.1 Propionivibrio sp. | reverse complement strand
GCGGAACTCGGGCTTCGCCCTCAGACAGTCCTCGCCGACTGCCCCCGGCCGCACTCCGTTGCTCGGCGCTGCACGAGGGGGAAGGAAAAGCACACCGAACGGAACCTGACACCACATGCGGTTGATATGGGTGCGGTTTTCAATCAGCCCTTTGCGTCGTCGAGCAGCGCAAGACGCAACGGATAAAGGGGCGAGGACTGTCTGAGGACCGAAGGTCCGAGTTCCGCAGCCCCCCGTTGCGGCTGAGCAGCGCAGAGCACCCGGCGTAGCCGGGCGACGCTGCGGGCGCGACTTTTCTTTGCTTACTTTCTTTTGGCAAGACAAAAGAAAGTAATGCCGCGCGTCAGGCGCGGAAAACAGCGCGTCCACAAACTCGACGCATATCACCCATAGTTCGAAAGAACTATGCCTAACCCTCCCCGGGTAGTTCCAATAACCCGCCTCACTGCGTCTACGGAAGGATGCCGGTAAGCCACCGTCTTCTCTAAATTCGCGTCATGTAACGAAGGGGGGCTTACATGACAACAAAAGGGCAGGCGCTTTCCGTTTTGCTGGTCAGCACGCTGGCGTTCACGGTGTGCTTCATGGTCTGGATGATGTTCGGCGTGATCGGCATTCCGATCAAGAAAGCGCTCGATCTGAACGCCACCGAGTTCGGCTTGCTGACGGCAACGCCGGTGTTGACCGGCTCGCTGATCCGGGTGCCACTCGGCATCTGGACCGACAAGTTCGGCGGCCGCGTCGTCATGGCGACGCTGATGGCGGCGACGATTCCGGCCATCTGGGCGATGAGCTACGCGACCGAGTACTGGCATTTCCTCGTTATTGGCCTCTTCGTCGGGCTGGCCGGTGGTTCGTTCTCGGTCGGTACGCCCTACGTCGCGCGCTGGTTTCCGCGTCGCCAGCAGGGTTTCGCGATGGGGATCTACGGCGCCGGCAACTCGGGCGCGGCGGTCAATAAGTTTGTTGCCCCGGCGCTGGTGGTGGCCTTCGGGTGGACGATGGTTCCGCAGGTCTACGCCGGAATCATGACCCTCACCCTGATCGCCTTCTGGTTGTTCAGCCATAGCGATCCGGCGCACCTGACCGGCGGCCACATCAAATTCACCGACCAGCTCAAGGCGTTGAAAGACCCGCGCGTGCTCAAGTACTGCCAGTTCTACAGCATCGTCTTCGGCGGCTACGTCGCGCTCGCGCTGTGGATGGTGCAGTACTACGTCGGCGAATACGGGCTCGACATCCGCACCGCCGCGCTGCTCGCCGCCTGCTTCTCGCTGCCGGGCGGTGTGTTGCGTGCCGTCGGCGGCTGGATGTCCGACAAGTGGGGTGCGCACAGCGTGACCTGGTGGGTGATGTGGGTGAGCTGGATCTGCCTCTTCTTGCTCAGCTATCCGCAAACCGATCTGACCATCACCACGATGAGCGGTCCGTTGACCCTGCACATCGGCCTCAACGTCTACGCCTTCACCGCCCTGATGTTCGTCCTCGGCATCGCCTTCGCTTTCGGCAAGGCCAGCGTCTTCAAGTACATCAGCGATCACTATCCGGGCAACATCGGCACGATCAGCGGCGTCGTCGGCCTCGCCGGCGGGCTCGGCGGTTTCATCCTGCCGATCATGTTCGGCGCGCTGCTCGACATCACCGGCATCCGTTCGAGCGCCTTCATGCTCATGTACGGCGTCGTCTGGGTCTCGCTGATCTGGATGTACATCACGGAAGTCCGCCGCAGCGACTTCATGGGCGACGCCGCTGTGCCGATGAAGTCCTCCAACTGATATCGACTCCACGAGAAAACACCATGAATACAACGACGCACTCGTCTTCGACGATCACCGACTGGCGCCCCGAGGACGAAGCATTCTGGGAGTCCACCGGCAAGCGCATCGCCTACCGCAACCTCTGGATCTCGATTCCCGCCTTGCTCTGCGGCTTCGCCGTGTGGGGCATGTGGGGCGTCATCACCGTGCAGATGCTCAATCTGGGCTATCCGTTTTCTCAGGCCGAGCTGTTCACGCTGACCGCCATCGCCGGCATCTCGGGCGCCACGATGCGCATCCCGGCGTCGTTCCTGATTCGCCTGGCCGGCGGACGCAACACCATCTTCCTGACGACGGCCATGCTGCTGGCACCGGCGTTGGGGACCGGTATCGTCCTGCAGCACAAGGACTGGCCGTTGTGGGCCTTCCAGCTGATGGCGCTGTGGTCCGGCGTCGGCGGCGGCAACTTCGCCAGCTCGATGTCCAACATCAGCACCTTCTTCCCCAAGCGTTTGCAAGGCACCGGTCTTGGCCTGAACGCCGGTCTGGGCAACTTCGGCGTGACGACGATGCAGATCGTCATCCCGCTGGTGATGACGGTCGGCATGTTCGGCGCCCTCGGCGGCGCACCCGAAACGCTGCTCAAGGATTCCGGCTGGATCTTCGGCAAGATCGCCGCCGGCACGCCGACCTGGATCCAGAACGCCGGTTTTGCCTGGGTGCTCTCCCTGGTGCCGCTGGCCGCGTTGTGCTGGTTCGGCATGAACAACCTGAAGACCATCTCGCCCGATAGCGGGAACCCGATCGTCGCCTTCGCCAAGATCACCTACCTGTACACGCTGGCCTTCGTACCGTCGATCCTGATGCTGTACCTGTACCTGCCGGCACCGACCGGGCTGGGTCTGCTCAACATGTGGGTGGCGATTCCGCTCGACATCGTCCTCGCGCTGCTGATGATGAAGCTCGCCGCCTTCGGCGCGATGAAGGAGGGCGTCGCCAAGCAGTTCGCCATCTTCCGCAACAA
>NZ_JAGOIT010000014.1:35534-48752 GCF_017995515.1 Propionivibrio sp. | reverse complement strand
CGCTGAAAAAATCCGGCATCGCCAGCACGGTTCGTGCGGGACAATGGAATAATCTGGCGCTATCATCCTTCCGGTGCTCGTGAAGCAATTTCGGCTTGGCCGGAGGGGTCGGATGAAGGTTGGCGTACCGCAGTTTTTTTCCCGCATGGGCATTCGTGCCAAGCTGATCATCATCTTCGTCGCCATCAAGGTGGTGCCGCTGGTGCTGTTGGCGGGATATGCCTGGCAGGCGGCGCGCGGGCTGGGCGATGGGGTGTCGACGCGCGCGGTCGAGATGGCCGATGCCATGCGCGCCACCCAGCAGCAAACGGGAAAAATGGCGATCGAGGATTCGGTGCGCGCGCTGGACGAGCGCTCGCGCGAAGCCATCGAGGCGCTGACTACCGACATTGCCCGCCAGGTCGCCGGCTTTCTTTACGATCGCGATGGCGACGTCCTGCGCGCCGCAGCGATCGAACCCTCGGCATCCGCCTACGCCGACTTTCTCGCCAGCCACGTCCGGGTGCTCTACGAACACGGCAATTACGTGCCGACGCCGGACGGGACGGGCTGGATGCCGGAGCGTCCGTACAACGCCGACAATCCGGTCCGATCGCCGCTCGCAGATAACGCCAAGAATTTCCATACGCGTTCGGCCGAGAACTACGGGCAGCGCGTGTTGCGCCCCCTGTTCCTGGAAATGAGTTTCATCGACCTGAACGGTGTTGAGCAGGTCAAGGCGCAGCAGGGCGACCTTTTGCCTCCCGGACTGCGCGACATCAGCCGGCGTGAAAATACCTTCGCCAAGGCCGAAACCTACTGGTCCGGGGTGCAGAAACTCAAGGCCGGCGAAGTCTATGTTTCGGAAGTGATCGGTCCCTACGTCAAGACGCAGTGGATCGGTCCCTACACGAAGGCCAAGGCGGCGGAGCTGAAACGCGATTTCCGCCCCGAGGAGTCAGGCTATGCCGGACTGGAGAATCCGGTCGGCAAGCGCTTCCGTGGCATCGTGCGCTGGGCAACGCCGGTCGAGAAGGGCGGCCGGATCGTCGGCTACGTCACGCTGGCGCTCGACCACGCGCACCTGGCCGCATTCGTCAATGGCGTGCGTCCGACGACGGAGCGCTTCGCGCCGATCGCCGATCCGGGGTCGGGCAACTACGCCTTCATCTGGGATCACAAGAGTCGCTCGATCGTGCATCCGCGCGACTATTTCATCGCTGGTTACGATCCCGATACCGGCGAGCCGGCGGCGCCGTGGATGGACGGCGATCTGTGGGCCGAGTGGAACGCAAGCGGCAAATCCTGGTCGGCGTTCCGCGATGACGTACCAGCGTTTCGCGACCAATCTCTCCAGCGCAAGGCGGCACCGGAGTCGAGCGGTTCGGGCAGTGTCGGCCTCGATTGCCGCTATCTGAATTTCTCGCCGCAGTGCCACGGATGGGACGCACTCACCGAGCATGGCGGCTCCGGCTCGTTCGTGATCTTCTTCTCCGGGCTGTGGAAACTGACGACCGCGGCGGCGATTCCCTACTACACGGGGCAGTACGGCGCGACCAAACGCGGCTTCGGCTATGTGACGATCGGCGCCAACGTTGATGACTTTCACAAGGCCGCCACCGAATCCGGCAAGCGCATCGACGCGCTGATCGCCGCGGCGGACGAGAAGCTCAAGCGCGAGCGCGAGGGGCTGCTTGATTCGATCGGCGAGCACCTCGGCCGCACGGCATTCGGGCTGACCGCTTCGACGCTCATCATGATCGTCATCGTCATCGTCATTGCGATTGCCATGGCGGGCGTCCTGACCGGCCGCATTACGGAAATGACGCGCGCCATCCGGCGCTTCCAGAGCGGAGAACTCGGGCAGCGGTTGGTGGTGAAGGGCGAGGACGAGATGGCGGACCTGTCGAAATCGTTCAACCTGATGGCCGACGAAGTCCAGTTGTCCTTTTCGCGTCTCGAAGAGTCCCGGCGCGAGGCGCTGGAGGCCAACCGGATGAAGAGCGAGTTCCTGGCCAACATGTCGCATGAGCTGCGCACGCCGCTCAACGGCATCATGGGCTTTGCCGAGCTGCTCGAGAACGACTTGAACGATCCCGAGCAGCGCGAGTACGCCGAGATCATCCGCAAGAGCGGCCAGCATCTTGAAGTCCTCGTGACCGACGTCCTCGATCTGGCGAAGGTGGAAGCAGGGCGCATGCGCTTCAATTTCGAGGTCGTCGATCTGCCGGATCTGCTGCGCGCAGTGCAGGCCGGTCAGCGTGGTCATGCCATCAAGAAAGGCCTGTCCTTCGCTCTCGAAGACGGCGACCTCCCGTCGCAGGTGTATGCCGACGGCGCGCGTCTGCGGCAAGTCCTGCTTAATCTGAGCAACAATGCGTTGAAGTTCACGAGCAAGGGCGGGGTGGTCGTACGTGCGCGCCACGAAGACAATGGCCGCTCTGTACGTATCGAGGTTCAGGATACCGGACCGGGTATCCGGCATGAAGATCAGCAAATCATCTTCGAGCGTTTCCGCCAGGGCGAGAACTTCGTGACCCGGAGTCACGAGGGCACCGGCCTGGGCCTGGCGCTATCGGAGCAGCTGATCAAACATATGAACGGTCAGATTGGCGTGGCATCAAACCCGGGCGAGGGGGCCACTTTCTTCGTCGTCCTGCCCGCGTCCGGACCGGCAGCGTAGAACACGCGGAACGCATCGAACAACAGAATACGTGCAGAGATCAGACATGACGACAACAAGAACGCGACGCGCGCTGGTGGTAGACGACGTCCCTTCGAACCGCAAGCTGGCGCTTGTCTTCCTTGCCAAACTTGGCTGGGACGCCGTGGAGGTGGATGGCGGCAAGGCGGCGCTCGAATGGCTTGCCATCAACCCGGACGTCGATCTCATTCTGCTCGACATCAGCATGCCGGATCTCTGCGGCGAGGACGTCTGCCTGCGTCTGCGCGCCATCCCGCGCTTCGCGTCGCTGCCGATCGTCGCCTATACGGCGCACGCGCTCCCTGGCGATATTGACCGCTTTCTCGCGAATGGTTTCAGCGCCGTTCTCGTCAAGCCGATGTCGCTGCAGGGGCTTGGCGACCTGATTTCAAGGCTGGTGACGGACTGAACTGCGCACTTGTCGGCGCAGAGGGTCGAGCAACGACGACAAACCGTTGTGGTCGATCTCGTGCATCAGCGCCAGCAGGCGGCCGAGTTCGCCGGGTGGAAATCCTTCGCGGGCAAACCAGTTGAGGTAGTTGCCGGGCAAGTCGGCGATCACTCGCCCTTTGTATTTGCCGAACGGCATGGCCAAGGTAAGCAATCGTTGCAGGCTGTCTGAATCCATGCTCGGCCGGGTTTGCCTCGGGTTGGACGGCGGATTCGCCTATTTCTTGTCCATCGTTTCGATCGCGCGCCGCAGCTCCGCATCGAGCACGCCGGTGTCCGTGCCGTAGCAGCCGCCGACGACGGTGATTTCCTCGATTCCGGATGACACATCCCCCGATTGTCCAGCCTGGCTCACGCCGAAATGCTGCGCCTTCCACTTGGCGAGCATCAACTCCTGGTCGGTCAGGCCTGTCTGCATGCCCGGCGGGACGACTGCGCCCAACTCGATCAGTACCTTGACGACCTCGGGCTTCCCGCCACGCACGGCCATTGCCAGCGGTGAGGTCGGATCCAGGTTGTCGTCGAAATCGACCTTGGCGCCACGGATGCCCAACTCGCGCACGATCTCGGCGTGCCCCATGAAGCAGGCAATGGCCAGCGGCAAGCCCGGATCGCCCTGCCCGTCGTGCAGTTCGACCTCGGCACCGGCATCGAGCGCAGCGATGACTTCGGACAGTTTCCCCGTGCGAATTGCTTTGATCAGGTCAACGGTTTGGGGCACGACGAAATCTCCATGAGCGGCGGTAGCGGCGACATTTTACCAGCAGGCAATTGCCGGATATGTGCGGACGCGCGAGTCATTGTCTCGCCTGGTAGCTTGATGCGACGGCTTCGGCGACCTTGATGCCGTCGATTCCGGCCGACAGGATACCGCCGGCGTAACCGGCGCCTTCACCCGCCGGGAAGAGTCCCTTGACGTTGACGCTCTGGTAGTCCTCGCCGCGCGTGATGCGCAGCGGCGACGAGGTGCGCGTCTCGACCCCGGTCAGGAGCGCGTCGGGCAGGGCGAAGCCCCGGATCTGCCGGTCGAAGGCCGGGATGGCTTCGCGCATGGCGGCGATGGCAAAGTCCGGCAACGCTGTCGACAGGTCGGTCAGATGCACGCCGGGCTGGTACGACGGAATCACCGAACCCAGCTTGGTCGAGGGGCGTCCGGCGAGGAAGTCGCCGACGAGTTGTCCGGGCGCCTCGTAGTTGCCGCCGCCGAGCGTAAACGCGTGCGCTTCGAGGCTGCGCTGAAAGGCGATTCCGGCGAGCGGCGAGGGCGGATCGTTGGCGTCGCCGAAGTCTTCCGGCGCAATGTTGACGACGAGGCCGGCGTTGGCGTTGCGTTCGGCGCGCGAATACTGGCTCATGCCGTTGGTGACGACGCAGTTGGGTTCCGACGTGGCGGCGACGACCTGGCCGCCCGGACACATGCAGAAGCTATACACCGCGCGGCCGTTGCTGGCGTGATGGACGAGCTTGTAGTCGGCGGCGCCGAGCAGCGGGTTGCCGGCGTTGGGACCGAGGCGTGCCCGGTCGATCAATGACTGCGGGTGCTCGATGCGGAAACCGACGGCGAAAGGCTTGGCTTCCATGAACACACCCGTCGCATGCAGCATCTCGAAGGTGTCACGTGCGCTGTGGCCGAGGGCGAGGACGACCTGGCTGGCGGCGATTTCCTCTCCGCTCGCCAGCGTGACGCCGCGCACGTGCCCCTTATCGATGTGCAGCCCGGTGACGCGGCTCTCGAAGCGAATCTCGCCGCCGAGCGCGATGATCCCGGCGCGCATGCGCTCGACCATGCTGACCAGGCGGAAGGTGCCGATATGCGGATGCGCGACGTAGAGGATTTCCTCCGGCGCCCCGGCCTTGACGAACTCGGTCAGCACCTTGCGCCCGAGATGGCGCGGATCCTTCACCTGGCTGTAGAGTTTGCCGTCCGAAAAGGTGCCGGCGCCACCCTCGCCGAACTGCACGTTCGACTCCGGGTTCAGCTCGTTGTTGCGCCACAGTTTCCAGGTGTCCTTCGTGCGTTCGCGTACCGCCTTGCCGCGTTCCAGCACCAGCGGCTTGAAGCCCATTTGCGCCAGGACCAATGCGGCGAAGATGCCGGCCGGCCCGAAGCCGACGACGACCGGGCGTTGCTTCAGGTCGTTCGGCGCCTGAGCGACAAAGTGGTAGCTCGTGTCGGGACTAGGCTTGACGCGCGGATCGTCGGCGAATCGCGCGAGCACCGCCGCTTCGTCGTCGATCTCCAGATCGACCGTGTAGATGAAGAGCAGCGCATTCTTCTTGCGCGCGTCGTGGCTGCGCTTGAACACGGCGAGTTTGCGGATGGCCGTTTCGGCGATGCCCAGACGTCTGGCGACGGCGCTCGGCAGCGCCTCTGGCGGATGCTCTAGCGGCAGGCGAAGTTCGTTGATGCGGATCATCAGGCGTCCGCTCGCTGGCCGTAGCCAAAGCCGAATTTCTCGAGAATGACCGCCATCTCCTCGCGGTCGAGAATGAACGGCTGGCCAAGTTGGCAGGCGCGCCAGTACTGTTCGCAGAGGAGTTCGAGTTCAGTGCCGAGATACTCGGCGTGCGTCAGATCACGGCCGAAGACGAGCATCCCGTGGTTGGCCAGCAGACAGGCGTTGCGCTCGTGCATGGCCCTGAGCGCGTTGTCGGACAGCGCCTGCGTGCCGAAGGTCGCGTATTCGGCACAACGCAGCGTGTCACCGCCGAACAGCGCGATCATGTAGTGAAAGGCCGGGATGTCGCGGCGCAGGCAGGAGAGGCTGCTGGCGAAACGCGAGTGCGCGTGCAGCACGGCGCCGGCATCCGGATTCGCTTTATAGATGTCGAGGTGAAAACGCCATTCGGTCGATGGCTTGCGGCGGTTGTCGTGCAGCCCTTCGTAGTCGCCGTCCAGCGTGATGAAGACGATGTCGTCCGGTTTCAAGTCCTGATATGGGACGCTGGTCGGCGTGATGTGGAAACCGGCTTCACCCTCTTCGACAGTGCGCACGCTGAGATTGCCCGACGTGCCGTTGTTGAGGCCGCGTTCTGCAACATGGATGGCGGCGTCGATGAGTTGCTGGCGCAGGTCTGACATCTGATTCTCCGGATAGGCGAGGTGGCGTCGAGCACCGCGGCCATGCGCGGCGTCAACCTTCGAGAACCGCATTTTATCAGCCCGTCCGGGCGCGGAACGGGCTGTCCGGCAGGATCTGCCTCGTCAGGTAGCCAGCGCCTTGTGCTCCGCCTCGAGCCGCGCCATGAAGCGCTGGATCAGTGTCTCGTTGAGCGGCGATAGATTGACGAAACGGCAGCCGAGGTGCCAGAGCTTCCGCCCGGTGCGGCTTTCGATCGCGTCGATGTGGCGGACTTCGAGCGTGACGGCGAGAACGCCGCTGTCGTGCAGGTCGATCCAGCTGTTTTCCAGTTTCTCCAGCGGCTCGTAGTCGAGCGGCTGCGGCGAGTGGATGCCGACCCCGCCGACGGAAATATCGTGCAGCGGCAACGCCTTCTCCTGCGGCGTTCCGCGCCGGATGCGGCAGATGTAGGGTTTGGTCGACGGTAGTTGCAGCCGGAAATAATCGCGCCGTTGCAGGCGCAGCATGTTCGCCGGGATCGGTACAGCGAGGGCGGCATCGCCGTTCAACGTGACTTCGCCTCCCTTCTTCGCCGTAAACTGGATGCGCACGCCGTCGATGTGCGTCGTGAACGTGCTTTGCTCCGATTTGAGGAACGCCTGGTTCATCTCGTTGCTGCCGCCGATGTCGAAGTACAGCAATCCCTTGTCTTCGGCGACGCCGAGCAGAACAGTGAGAAAACTCTGCCGCCCTTCCTGGAAAAGAACGGTGACCCGGTCGCCGCGCTTGATCATCCCGCGCAGTTGAAAGATCACTTCACGTGGGCTGTGCAAGGTGCAGCGTTCAAGTTCCTCGTCGGAGTAAGTGTTGTCCATGATGTTGTTTTTGGTGCGAATTGCCGTCCCTGAAATTGCCGACATAGTAATGGCGATGCCCCTCGGGCGCCAGCGCGCTCGAGCATTTACCCCATCCCGTTACCTGATTGGCAACAAACGTCAGCAACGCGGATCGATCGCATCGGCTGAGGAGGTATTGAAACAGCCGCGATGAGCAATCGCTGATGAAGCGAATGCAAGTCGAAGCGTCGATTGAAGGGATAACTGAACGCCGCGAGATACCGAGCGGCGTACTTCTGAAAGTCGAAGGCATGGTAAGCGCCGGACAAACATAGCAAGAAGGAGCCAAAGTGGCAGACCCAGAGGCGATGGACGAAAGCTTTTAGTGGCCGGTTGCTGCCCGATACACTGTGCTCAGAATGATGCCACGCTGTTTCAGGTAGGGCGGCATGGGGCCGATTCTGCTTTCCGAACGTCACGCCTTCGGTAGCGATGTGCGATCACTGAATTCGATCAGCGCTTCGACCAGGCGAGCGGTCATCTCGAGATCCTCGATGCGCAGGCTTTCCATGCAGGTGTGCACGTCGGTCATCCCGATCGACAGGTCGACCGCCTTCATGCCGTGCCGGTTGAAGACATTGCAGTCGCTGCCGCCACCGGTCGAGGCGAGCGTCGGGGTGATGCCCAGACTTTGCATGGCTGCGACGCAATGGCGCACGACCGGTTCGTCGGCGTCGAGGCTGAAGGCGTGGTAGCTGCGTTCGATGGTGACTTCGGCCGTGGCGCCGAACTCGTGTGCGGCGTCTTCTAGGCACGCTTTCATGTGTGCGCCCTGCGCGTCGAGCTTTTCGTTGGTGAGGCTGCGCGCTTCGGCGGTGATTTCAACGCGGTCGGTGACGATGTTGGTAGCGCCGCCGCCGGAGATCTGGCCGAGGTTGGCGGTCGTTTCGTCGTCGATGCGCAGGAGTTTCATTCGCTCGATCGCGCGCGCGGCGACCTGGATGGCGCTGATGCCTGCTTCCGGCTTGAGGCCGGCGTGCGCGGAACGGCCGTGGATGACGGCGTGGATGGCGTCCTTGGCCGGGCCGCGCACGAGGATCTGGCCGATCGGCCCGTCGGCGTCGAGGATGAAGGCGCGCTTTGCCCGGATCTTGCTGTAGTCGAGCCCCATTGCGCCGTGCATGCCGACCTCCTCGCAGATGGTGAAGACGGCCTGAATCAGACCGTGCCGGACGCCGCGCTCGCGGATGCGCCGCACGCCTTCGAGGATGGCGGCGATGCCGGCCTTGTCGTCGCCGCCGAGAACGGTTGTTCCATCCGAGCGAATGACGCCGTCCTCGACGATCGGTGTCACGCCGATGCACGGGGTGACGGTGTCCATGTGGCAGGAGAGGACGAGCGGTTCGATGTCGGGATCGCCGGGTAGGGTGGCGATCAGGTTGCCGGTGTCGCCGCCGGCCAGCTCGCCTGCCGAGTCAAACTCGACGACGAAGCCGAGTGCCTCCAGTTCGGGTTTGAGGTAGGCAGCCAGGCGGCCCTCTTGTCGGGAGGGGCTGGCGATCTTCGCCATGGCCATGAATTGGTCGACGAGGCGCTGGGTGTTCTTGTTGGCGAGCATGAGCGTGGGGAGTCCTGATGTAGGGTCTTGCGGTGGTGGGGCGCTGGCTTGAGCGCACGACGAGTGCGTATTGTTTCTCAGGCGGGGACTTGCCGGCAACAGAACTTGCTTGCGGGGCAATCGCGTCAAATCCGAACCCCTCCCTGCCTCCCCTTGTCAGGGGAGGGGAAAACCATCGGATCATCGGCGATGTGATGGTTCTGCACCTACTCGCGCGCGACGCTTTTCGAGCTGACGAGCAGGACACCGCCGAGTACGAAGGCGGTGCCGGCCATCTGAGCCAGCGAGATCGGCTCGCCGAGCAGCGACCAGCTGAAGACGACGGTCAGCACCGGGCCGAGCGTGCCGATCAGGGCGGCGGTCGTCGAGCCGATATGGCGGATGGCGGCGGCCAGCATGAAGACGGGCAGGATGGTCGAGAACAGGGACATCGCGGCGGCGTAGGCGTAGACCGGAACGGGCTGTTGCAACGCCGATACCGGCTGCGTGAGCAGGAAATGCAGCAGGGTCGAGACCGTCGAAGCGAGGACGGCGAGTGCCGTGAAGCGCGCGGCGCCGAGGCGCTGGATCATCGGTGCGCTGCCCGACAGGTAGAGCGCGTACGAGATCGACGAGGCGAAGACGAAGAAGGCGCCGATCAACACCAGGCGCGTGTCGCTGCCGAATTGCAGGTCGTGCACGAAGGCCAACCCGATGCCGGCGTAGGAAAGGAGCAATGCGCCGACTTCGCGCGCACGGATCGCCTTGCCCATGAACAGCACGCCGATCAACAGCGTCAGCGTCGGGTAGGTGAAGATGATCAGCCGTTCGAGACCGGCCGAGATGTACTGCAAGCCGATGAAGTCGAAGACGCTCGCGCCGTAGTAGCCGAGCATGCCGAGCGCGGCGAGCGCCAGCCACTCGCGCAGGGTGAGCGGCGGCGTCGTTCGCTGAGTGCGCAGCGCCACCCAGACGAAGACCGGCAGTGCGAACAACATGCGCAGCGCGAGCAGCGTCACCGCGTCGACCGGCACCGCCTGCGGCACGGCGTAGGCGAGCTTGACGAGAATCGCCTTGAACGAAAAGCCGAGCGCCGAGATGATGGCGAACGTGACGCCGAGGCGTTGCGGCGACCAGCTGCGCATCACCGCTTACAGCTTCGGCACGACGCCGTACCTGGCAACCGTCTCCTTGATGGCTGCGAGGTCATCATCGGAAAAGAGCGTCGGATAACGACTCTCGCCGACGTCCTCCCCGAGCATGACCGTGGCCCGTTTCACGACCGCCGGCGAGAAACCGAGGTTGTATAGATCCTTGCGCAGTGCGGCGATGAAGTCCTGCGCCGCCTTCGACCTCTCGATGTTGCCGTCGCGGAAGTGTTTCCAGATCAGGCTCACGCCTTCCGGCGAGAAGTTCGCCAGCCCCGAAATGCAGGCCGAGCAGCCTTCGAGGAATCCCTGGTGCGCGAGATGATCCGGTCCGCTCAGCACGTCGAAGTCAGGCATGTCGCGCGCGGCGTCGAGGAAACCCTTGAGGCTCTCGTAGCTGCCGGCGCTGTCCTTGATGCCGACGATGTTCGGGTGTTCGGCGAGCTTGCGCGCCGTCGCCGGTTCGATCGTGTTGCCGGTGCGGCCGGGGATGTTGTAGAGGAAGACCGGGACCGGGACGGCGTCGGCGATTGCCGTGTAGTGGTAGATCAGCTCGTGCTGGCGCAATGGGACGAAGTAGGGCGTGATCACCGAGACGGCATCGACGCCGATGCTGGCCAGGCGCTTGCCGAGCTTGATCGTCGCTGCCGTCGAGATTTCGCCGATGTGGCCGACCACCGGCACGGCGCCGCTGACCTCGTCCACACAGGTTTCGGTGACCAGGATCTTCTCGTCGGTCGTCAATACAAAGAACTCGCCGTTGGTGCCGTTGCAGAAAATGCCGTTGCCGTGCTCCAGCTGGCGCCGTATCTGTCGCCGCAGCTTGACCGGGCTGACTTCGCCGTTGGCGTCGAACGGGGTCACGATGGCGGTGAGTACGCCCTGGATCGTCTTTTTCATGTCGGGCTTTCGTTGGTTGACGTTCGTTAATACGACGGGCGGCCCCTATTGCCGTTCGCCCTGAGCTTGTCGAAGGGAGGGCGTCCGCGCAGTGCGCCTGTTCATGATTCGACAAGCTCACCACGAACGGAGGATGGGGTATCGGTCATTTTTTTGCGGCTCTCAGTCGTCAGATCAGCTGCGTGTAGATCGCGCGGATGTCGGCCTTGCCCATCGGGCGCGGATTGTTGTCGAGCAGGCGGGTCACCTTTGCCGCGCCTTCGACCAGCGTTTCGAGGTCAGCGGCCGTGATGTTCCAGCGCTTGAGATCCGACGGGATTTGCAGGTCGCGGTTGAGTTCGAAGATCGCTTCGATGAACTTCTCGGTCGCTGCCTTGCTGTCTGCCGGATCGACGTCGAGTCCCATCGCCACCGCGACGTCGCGGAACTTGTCCTCGTTGCCGACGGCGTTGAAGCGCATGACGAAGGGCAGCAGGATCGCGTTGGAGACGCCGTGCGCGATGCGGTACTTGCCGCCGAGCGGATAAGCGAGCGCATGTACCGCCGTCGTCGACGAGGTGGCGATGCACATGCCGCCGTACATCGCGCCGAGCAGCATGTCGTGACGCGCATCGATGTCGGTGCCGGTTTTGAAGGCGCGGCGGATGCTGCGCGTGATCAGCGAGATCGCCTTGAGCGCGATCATTTCGCTGAACGGGTTGCCCTTCTTCGAGGTGTAGCACTCGATGGCGTGGCACAGCGCGTCCATCCCGGTCGAGGCGGTGATCGCTGGCGGCAGGCCGAGGGTCATCTTCGGGTCGAGGATGACGCAATCGGGCATCAGCTTCGGGCTGACGATGCCGACCTTGAGCTCGTCTTCGGGCACGAGAACGATGCTGTTCGGCGTCGTCTCCGAGCCAGTGCCGGCCGTCGTCGGGATCATCAGCGTGGGCAGTCCGCGCCGGGGAATCGGCGCCTTGTCGAGCAGTTCGCGCAACGTGACGTCGTTGTTGAGCAGCACGGCGGTGAGCTTGGCGACGTCCATCGCGCTGCCGCCGCCGATGCCGACGACCATGTCGCAGCCGGAGTTCTTCGCTGCCGTAACGATGGCGTTGGCCTGTTCGACTTCGGGTTCCGGCGGCGTGTCGTCGAGGATGGAAACGGCGATGCCGGCGGCTTCGAGCAACGCCTTCGGGCGATCGATCAGCCCCGCGCGGGCGACGCCCTTGTCGCTGATGATCAGCACGCGCGAGGCGCCGTAATCCTTCACGATGTCGGCGATCTGCTCGATGCTGTCCGGGCCGGCGACGATGCGGCCGGCGTTCAGAATGGAATAGGTGCTCATGGTGTTCTCCGTGGGCAAATGGGGCAATGAGTTACTGACGTTCGTGGCTATGACTGATAGTGCCTCACTACCGTTCGCCCTGAGTCTGTCGAAGGGCGAGATGTCTGCTCCGTGCGCCTGTTCATGCCCTTCGACCGGCTCAGGACAGGATTCGACAGGCTCACCACGAACGGTGGAAAGGTTGTCAGTTATTTTCTATGGACTGTGACTCCCGCTTCCTGCGCTGGCCTTCGAGTAGCTTCACCGCGTATTCGACGGCATCGACCAGGCTGTCGGCGTTGGCGATGCCCTTGCCGGCGATGTCGAAGGCGGTGCCGTGGTCGACCGAAGTACGCAGGATCGGCAGGCCGAGCGTGACGTTGACGCCGCTGATGGCGTGCCAGACGCCGGTTTTCTCGTCGACGTTGAAACCGAGCAGCTTGACCGGGATATGCCCCTGGTCGTGGAACATGGCGACGACGGCATCGAACTGCTGCGCACGCAGCTTGATGAACACTGTATCGCCCGGCACCGGGCCGGTGACGTCGTAGCCCTTATCGACGTACTCCTTGATGATCGGCGCGATGATCAGGTCGTCCTCCTTGCCGAGGATGCCGCCTTCGCCGGCGTGCGGGTTGAGCGCGGCGATCGCCAGGCGCGGCTTCTCGAAGCCCAGGCACTCGAGCGCGTCGAGCGTGACGTCGAAGACGCGGCGCAGGCGCGTCGGCGTGATGCGAGAAGGCACTTCGCCGATCGGGCAGTGCGTCGTCACGTGGCTGACGCGCATCGGGCCGTGCGCCAGCATCATCACCGCATCGCGCATGCCGGTGAGGTGGGCCAGCAATTCGGTATGACCTTCGAAGTGGTGGCCGGCAAGGTGCAGTGCTTCCTTCGACAAGGGGGCGGTGACGATGGTGTCGGCCTCGTCGGCCTGTACCATTTCGGCCGCGCGCTTGACCGCGCGATATGCCCATTCGCCGCCGGCCGCCGAGACCTTGCCGGTTTCAATCACGCCTTCGACCGGCCCGACGTCGATCATGCTCAGCGGCAGCGTCTCGCGCTTCAATCCGACTTGCACGCAGGCCTTGTCGAGTGCCTCGGCGCTGCCGATCACCATGAATTCGAGACGCCCGGCCGCGATCTCGTCGCGCATTTTGTCCGCAGTCTTCGCAATGATCTCGGGACCGATACCGGCGGGGTCGCCCATGGTCACTGCCAGTCGAATTGCCTTTTTCATGT
>NZ_JAGOIT010000014.1:6363-35434 GCF_017995515.1 Propionivibrio sp. | reverse complement strand
ACCATGAATTCGAGACGCCCGGCCGCGATCTCGTCGCGCATTTTGTCCGCAGTCTTCGCAATGATCTCGGGACCGATACCGGCGGGGTCGCCCATGGTCACTGCCAGTCGAATTGCCTTTTTCATGTAAGTGTCCTTCCAGGTTGTTCAGGCGTTGCAAAGCAATCGAATCATTTCAGCCAGATCGTCCGGCCCGCCGAAGGCGCCGGAACGCGAATAGCAAGGGGCGCCATTCCAGGCGCCGCCGACCAGCCGCGCGCAACCCCAGCCGGGGCGCACGGCAGGATGGGCGAGCAGCGCGCGCGCGCCGCTGGCACGGCACAACGCGAGCAGCGTGTCGCCGCCGATCACGGCGAGTTGGCCGGGGCGGGGCAGGCATTCGACGATGCGGGCCACTTGTGCGGCGAGTCGTGTAGCGGCCTCGTCCGGGGAAACGCGTCCGGCTGGGGAGAGGTCGAGCCAGACCTCTCCGGCGCCGGCGCGTGCCTGGTCGAGCGCCGCGGCGATCTCGCCGTCGTCGGCGTAGCGGGCCATGGCGGTGGGCGGGCGGTCCGCGCACAGTCGCGCCCATTGTGTCTTGAGCGTTGGCTGGAAGCTGGCGCTGATCAGGACGGTCGGCCCTTCATTAATCGGCAGCAGGGCTGCCGATCCCAAGTCGGGCGCGAGTTGCCAGCGCCGCGCCAGCGCGTGCGCCAGGCCGGCACTGCCGCACCACAGGGGACTCGCCGTGCTGTTCTCAACCGTGGCGACGACGCGATTCAGGTCGGCGTCGGTCAGGATTTCCGGTATCCAGGTATCGCAGACGCCATCATTGGCGAAGGATGAACAAGCACGTCTGTTCAATGCGGAAAAGGCTTCGCTCAGCGGTGTGGCGACGCCCTCGCGCGTGCCGTCCGGGCGTACGATCCATTGGCAGTCGTCTACCGTGATTCGTCCCTGCGCCGGGAAGGCCGGGGCAAACACGGTCAGGCCAAACGAGCCGTGCTGCGCGATCCAGGATGTCTCGGCGAAGGTGTTGCCGCGCAGGAGACTGTCGACCTTCTTGTAGGCGACGGTGCCGGCGCGCAGCCAGTCGAGTGCGGCTTGCAGCCGCTCAGGCAGCGACGCCGGCGCGACGTCGCGCGTGCCGGTGGCGAGCGCGGCGATCGGCGCCGCTGCGTCTTCCTGATCTGCTGGCGGACGGTCGATATACACCGGTACCGGTCCGGCGAACACGGCCGCCGTATCCAGCGCGCCGGTCAGGTCGTCGGCGAGGATTCGGATGCGCCGGGTGCCGCCGGTATCCACGACTATTTTCCGACCACCGTCAGTTTCACGCCGGCCGAGCGGATGCGTTCGAGTTCCTCCTGCGGCGCACCTTCGTCGGTGATGATCTCGTCGAGTTCGTCGAAGCTGCAGACGGTCATGAAGACGCGCGGGCGGAACTTCGACGAGTCGATGAGCAGGCGGCAGGAATTGGCCGACTTCATCAGCGTGCGCTTGACCGCGGCGACCTCGGTCGAGGTTTCGGAGATGGTCGTCTCGGACACGGCGTGGGCGCCGAGGAAGAGCACGTCGGCGCGGATAGCGCGTGCGTCGTTCTGCACTTCTTCGCCGACCAGCGTGTTGCTGCCCTGGCGCAGCCGACCGCCGAGGACGTGGACCTGGACATAGGGACTGTTGTTGAGGACCTGCGCGATTTCAACGTCGTTGGTGACGGCGACGATTTCGACCTTGCGCGCGACGACGGCCTTGGCGGCTTCCAGAACCGTGCTGCCGCTGTCGAAGATCACGCTTTGCCCCGGAATCAAGGCCTCGGCGGCTGCTTCGCCGATGGCCGTCTTCTCTCGCGGCGAGAGGTCGCGCGCGGCCGAGAAGTTCGGCTCGAAGGTGCTGTATTGCTGGTGGCGCAGGATGGCGCCGCCGTGCGTGCGCTCGACGATGCCTTCTTCGGCCAGCGCATCGAGGTCGCGGCGCAACGTGGAGATGGAAACGTGCAGGGCGTCGGTCAGCTGTTGCAGCGTCACCGCGCCGTGATTGTTCAGGAAGTCGGCAATGCGCTGGCGTCTTTGAACCGGCAGCAGGGGAGTGCTTTCTGCTTTTTCCACTTCGCGCGGCCTGTCTTCGAGTGCGAGTTCTTTCATGTTCGGATCACCTGATTGTTGACCGTCGGTCGACGCTCAATTCCCGCGTGCAGCGCGATGGTCGTCATTTGACGTGGTAGATAATGCATTAACGTGATAGTTAATGCAACATTTCTACCGAGGTATTGATCGAGTGCGTGGCGCCTTCCGGTGGGTGCCTGTGGAAAGTCAGTGGCCTGCGGCGATCATCGCTGGATCGCCTTGCTGCCGCTTGTGTGATCATAAGTTACTGTAAAACAATGAAATGACTGTGCTGTTTTGTTCGTCTGCTGCGCCGTTTCTTGTCCGCCAAGTGAGTCGTTCCAGTGCTGCGCGATGGAATTTTGGTAGATGGCGGCAGATGCTATTACCGTGGCATTGTTGATGTTTTTAGATATTTTATGACGCCTATTGACAGAGTGTGGAAGTTATATCACTCTTTATCTACCACAACGTTCCAACGGTGTGCGCGTCGGATTTCGACGGTTGCGTGCGCAGTTTTTTACAAGGCGGGGGTATTTCAGATTCATCTCGGACTACGCATTCAGGGCGTAGAGGCATGAAGGCGATACTGATAAAGGAGGATTGCATCATGATGGTGAAAAAGATTCTGTCGGCGCTGGTCATAGGTTTTTCACTCGTGGGCGGCGCGGTTGCACAAGACAAGCCGGTCGCCGGTCAGGTGCTGAACATCGCGCATCCGGCGTTGAGCCAGACCTGGTCTCCACTGCAGGGCGGTGGACACGCGGCGCGCTGGCAATCGCTGATGTGGGCGGCCCCGATGTACTTCGACAAGAGCGGAACGCTGCAGCCGCTCGTGCTGGCCAAGGCCGAGCCTGACGCCAACTTCGTGCAATGGACGCTGACGATCAATCCAAAAGCCGTCTTCTCCGACGGATCGCCGATCACGGCCGAGGACGTCAAGGGGACGTGGGATCTCTGCGCCATGCCGAGCACCAAGCACCAGCGCGCCGACCTGTTCCTTGGCGGCGTCGAAGGGTTCAAGGACGTGACGAGCGGCGCCAAGAAGGCGATGTCGGGCATCGTCGTCAAGGACGCGACGACCGTCGTTGTGACGCTCAGCGCGCCCGATCCCATCTTCGATCAGAAGATCGCCACGGCACTCATCCCGCCGGTCAAGATCTCGCAGGCGCGTGATGCCAACGGCGAGCAGAAGGCCGACTGGTGGCACCCGAAGAGCAAGGTGGTGGTCAGCGGCCCGTTCATGCCGCAGAGCATGGATCTCGACCAGGGCATCGTGACGTTGGTGCCGAATCCCAAGTTCTTCGGTCCGGCGCCCAAGCTCTCCAAGATCGTGATCAGCTCGGTCAGCGACGCCAGCACGGCAACCCTGATGCTCAAGACCGGCAAGATGGACGTGCATACGGAGTTGATCACGCCGACGCTGATCGACGATCTGGGCGCCGATTTCGTCTCCGGGCCGCCGCTCGCCAAGGGTCAGCAGTTCTGGTTCGATGCGAAGAAGCCACCGATGGACGATATCAATGTCCGCAAGGCGCTGATCATGAGCATCAACCCGGTCGATATGGCCAAGGCGGCTTACCCGCAAGGTCCTTATACGCCGGCCACGCAGATCCTGAACAAGGTCGCCGGTGTCGATCCCGACTTCCAGCCGTATCCGTATGACCCGGAAGGCGCCAAGAAAGCGCTCGCCGCGTCGAAGTACAAGGAAGGCCGCCTGCTGCCCAAGATCATGTTCGTCGGCATCAGCACGCCGACGCACGAAGCGGCCGCGCAGTACATGGCCGAACAGTGGCGCAAGGTGCTCGGCATCCAGGGCGTCGAGATGAAGGCGGATATCGAAACCTACTCCGGCCCGGACCAGAAGAGCGTGCAGATCTTCCGCGACGACGTCGGTACGCGCGTTCCGGATGCCGTCTCCTACCTGATGGGTTCGATCCACTCAACGTCGGGCAATGCGCGCGGCAAGATGGGCGGGTACAAGAATCCGCAGGTCGATGCATTGCTCGACGAAGCCAAGGCCAAGAGCGTCAAGGACCCGGCCCGCATCAAGGGGGCGCAGGATGCGCAGAAGCTCTTCCGCGAAGACTACATGTTCATCCCGTACTACTACGACGTGATGTCCAAGTGGGCGATGCCCTGGGTGATCGGCTTCGACAAGAACGACGACTGGCAGGTCATCGAGCCGTGGAATGTCACCCTCGACGAGAGCAAGCGGCCTGCCCGCTAAGCGTGTGATGTGAGAAAGCTGCACGGGCGGACGGATTGCGCGCTGCCCGTGCGGGAACATCTGGGGTCAAAATGGGAAAGTACATTTTAGGCAGGGTGTTGCGCTGGATTCCGTCGGTGCTGATGCTCCTGCTGCTGATCTACGCGCTCGTCTTCTTCGGGGCGGGCGATCCGATCAAACTCATCTTCTTGCGTGCGCCGGGTGACGTTGCCTACGACCCCGAACGCATCGAAGCCATCCGCGAGGCCGCCGGGCTGAACCGGCCGTTCCTCGTGCAGTTCGGCAGTTACGTCAGCCATATCGCGCAAGGCGACTTCGGCAACTCGCTGGTCTCCGGGCGCTCGGTCAATTCGATGCTCTCCGCCGCGGTTCCGGTCACGCTCCAGCTTGGCCTGACCGCCATCACGCTGCTGGCGATCGTCGGCATCGCGCTCGGCGTCGTCGCCGCGCTCAATCAGAACAAGGCGATCGACAACGCCATCGTCGGTTTTGCGCTGTTCATCTGGGGCATCCCGGTCTTCGTCGCCGGCCCGCTGATCATCGTGCTGATGGTGCTTGGCATGGGCATGGACGTGCCCTTCGGCTGGAGCGGACTCTTCCATCCCAAGGTGATCGTCCCGCTCCTCGTGCTCGGCCTCAATCCGATGGCCATCATCATCCGTCAGGCGCGGACGGGCGTGCTCGAAGTGCTGAGCGAGGATTACGTGCGCACGGCGCGCGCCAAGGGCCTGCCGGCACGTATCGTCGTCTTCCGTCACATCCTGCGCCCGGTACTGACACCGGTGGTCAGCCAGATCGGCCTGATCGTGATCGGCACGCTGAACAATTCCATCCTGATTGAAAAGGTGTTCGGACTGCCCGGTCTGGGTCGCCTGACCGAATCGGCGATCAAGGACTCCGACTACCCGGTGATCCTGGCCATCGTTCTGATCTTTTCAGTCGTCGTCATGCTGTCCAACCTGCTGGTGGATATCGCTTACCCACTGCTCGACCCGCGCGCGGCGTCGAAGAAAAAAGGAGAGGAATAATGGCGGAAACAGTGGCAACCCCGATGGCACAACAGGAACAACAATACAGCCTGTTCAAGGACGCGTTCAACCGCCTCATTGCAAACCGCCTGGCGGTGGTCGGCATGATCGTCGTCGTGCTTCTCCTGCTCGTTGCGGCGATTGGCCCGTACATCACGCCCTACGACTTCCTGTCGCAGGACCTGAACGCGCGCAATCAGTTTCCGTCCGCCGCGCACTGGTTCGGTACCGACGATCTGGGGCGCGACGTGTTGAGCCGCGTGATCTACGGTGCGCGCACCGCCGTGTTCGTCGCTTTCGCGGTGACCATCCTGAGCTTCATCATCGGTACGGTACTCGGCTCGCTGGCCGGCTATCTGGGCGGCAAGGTCGATGCCTTCGTTTCCTGGCTCATCGATATCACGATGTCCATCCCGTCGCTGCTGCTCGTCATCGTCATCAACGTCTCGCTGAAGCCGACGCTGGTGAACTGGATGGACGAGCAGTTCCTGCTGACGCACAACGAGTTCTGGCGCAACACGGTGTGGGCCGACTTCGCGCTCGTCTTCGGCTCGCTGGCGCTGATCAAGTGGCCGAAGGCCGCGCGCCTGATCCGCGGGCAGATCCTGTCGATCCGCAACAAGAACTACGTGCTGGCGGCGAAGGCGATCGGTGTGCCGACACCGCGCATCCTCAAGGCCTATGTCATTCCGAACGCACTCGGTCCGATCATCGTCTCGTTCAGCGCGACGCTCGGCGAGGCGATGGTGCTCGAATCGTCGTTCAGCTTCCTTGGCGTTGGCGTGCGTCCGCCGATTCCAAGCTGGGGAAACATGATCAGCGACGGTCTGCGCGTCTGGCAGCAGTACCCGCACATTCTGGCTGCGCCGGCGATGGTGCTGGCTGCGGCGACCATCGCCTTCAGCTTCCTCGGCGACGGTCTGAACGACGCGCTCAACCCGCGCCAGTGGAAGTAACGGTGACGATTACAAAAGGGACTTTCCGTGGGAACTCTGCTTGACGTCAAAAACCTGGAAACGCGCTTCAAGGTGCGGAAGGGCTTTGTTTACGCGGTGAACGGCGTTTCGTTCAGCCTGGACAAGGGCGAGATGCTCGGCGTGGTCGGCGAAAGCGGCTGCGGCAAGAGCGTGACGATGATGAGCCTGATCAAGCTGCTGCCGCCCGCCGCGCAGATCACGAACGGGAGCGTGGTGCTCGACGGCGTCGAGCTGACCACGCTGAGCAAGCGGGACTTGAACGCGGTGCGCGGATCGAAGGTCGGCATGATCTTCCAGGACCCGATGACCTCGCTCAATCCCTTCCTCAAGATCGGCCTCCAGTTGGCGGAAGGGCTGGTCTATCACAAGGGCATGTCGATGGACGATGCGCTCAAGCGCAGCGCGGCCTATCTCGACATGGTCGGCATCTCCAACAGCACGCATCGCCTGAACGAGTACCCGCACCAGCTCTCTGGCGGCATGCGCCAGCGCGTGATGATCGCCATGGCGCTGCTCAGCGAGCCGGAGCTCGTTATCGCAGACGAGCCGACGACGGCGCTTGACGTGACCATTCAGGCACAGATCGTCGAGCTGGTGAAGGAGCTGCGGACCAAACTGAACACCTCGATCATCTGGATCACGCACGACCTCTCGCTGCTGGCCGGCATGGTCGATCGCATCATGGTCATGTACGGCGGCGCCGTGGTCGAGGAAGCGGCACTTGAAGACATCTACAAGGATCCGCGCCATCCCTACACGATCGGCCTGCTTGATTCCATCCCGCGCCTGAACGCGAAGAACGGCAAGCGGCTGTCCACGATCGGCGGTGCGCCACCCAACCTCGCGGTCAAACCGACGTCGTGTCCTTTCGCACCGCGGTGCAAGTTCAGGATGGAGCGCTGCGACAAGGAGTTGCCGGTCCTCGCGCCGGTACTTGGTGCGGCGCCCGGATCGCTGCACCGCGTCGCGTGCTGGGCGGATGTGAGGGGCGGGAAATGAACGCGGAAGTGAGCATGGAAAACAAAGACAAGCAGGTCCTGCTGCGCGTCAAGGATCTGGTGAAGCACTTTCCGGTGAAGCTCGGCGCCTTCGGCGAGTCGGCGGCTGTGGTACATGCCATCGACGGCGTGTCCTTCGAAGCCTTCCGGGGCGAGACGCTCGGGCTGGTCGGCGAATCGGGCTGCGGCAAATCGACGACGGGTTTCTCTATCCTGCAGCTCTACCGTCCGTCTTCGGGTTCCATCGAGTACGACGGCGTTGACCTAGCGAAGCTCACCGACGAGCAATTGCGCCCGATGCGCAAGAAGATCCAGATCGTCTTCCAGGACCCGTATTCGACGCTCAATCCGCGCATGACGATCGGCGAGGCGATCGCCGAGCCGCTGCGCGTGCACAAGATGCTGCCTTCGCGCGACATCCCGGCGCGCGTGGTGAAGCTGCTCACTGACGTCGGTCTAAGCGGCGAGGCGGCGAACCGCTACCCGCACGAGTTCTCCGGCGGCCAGCGGCAACGCATCTGCATCGCGCGCGCTCTGGCCAGCGAGCCGGAATTCATCGTCTGCGACGAGCCGATCTCGGCGCTCGACGTCTCGATCCAGGCGCAGATCGTCAATCTGCTGATGGACATCCAGGAGAAGTACAAGCTCACCTATTTGTTCATCGCGCACGATCTGGCTGTCGTCCGCCATATCAGCGACCGCGTCATCGTCATGTATCTCGGCAAGATCATGGAGATCGCGGCGAAGAACGAGCTGTTCGGCAATCCGCTGCATCCCTACACGCAGGCCTTGCTGACGGCGGTGCCCGAGGCGGACCCGGACATCGAGAAGAACCGCAAGCGCATCATCCTCGGCGGCGACGTATCGAATGCGATCAATCCGCCCTCCGGTTGCCGTTTCCACACACGTTGCTCACACGCCGTGGCCGCATGCAGCGTGAAGGAGCCGCCGCTCAGGGACATCGGCGATGGACATTTCGTCGCCTGCCATCTGGTCAAGTGAGAGTTGTGAAAATGACTGACGGCATGTGCTCCGTTCGTGGTGAGCTTGTCGAACCATGAACGGACGCGCCTGCCGAGTAGCTGCCCTTCGACAGGCTCCGGGCGAACGGTGGCGGGAAGTCATCAACCGTAGTCGCTAACGTCAATAGGAGAGTCGCATGTCCGAGGAAACCGAGTTTGGAAACGGTGAATTACTTCCCGCCGAGGGCGATACGTCGCGTCTGGAAGCCTTCCTGCCGACCGACAACGTGCAGAACCATGCGGCCAATCTGCTTCCGCTGCCCAATGGCGATCTGCTCTGCGTCTGGTTCTCCGGCACGCAGGAGGGCATGTCGGACATTTCGGTCTATTCCGCACGGCTTGCTGCGGGCAGCGAGCGTTGGTCGGACCTGAGGAAGCTCTCGGAGGATTCGACGCGCTCGGAGCAGAATCCGGTGCTCTTCCTGGCGCCAAGCGGTGCTTTGTGGCTGTTCTGGACCTCGCAGAAGGCCGGCAACCAGGATTCGGCGGTCGTCATGCGGCGGATTTCAAACGACAACGGCGCGACCTGGGGCCCGATCGAAGTCTTCATCGATACGCCCGGCACCTTCGTACGCCAGCCGATCATCGTGCTCGACAACGGCGATTGGCTGTTGCCGGTCTTCTATTGCGTGCCGGTTCCGGGAAAGAAATGGGTCGGCGACAAGGATTACAGCGCGGTCAAGATCAGTTCCGACCAGGGCAAGACATGGACCGAGGTTGCCGTGCCGGGCAGCACCGGTTGCGTGCATATGAACATCGAGAAGCTCGACGACGGTTCACTGGTCGCCGTCTTCCGCAGCCGCTGGGCCGACCACGTGTATCTCACGCGTTCGCACGACAACGGCCGCTCTTGGGACGTGCCGATTCCATCCGGGTTGCCGAACAACAATTCGTCGGTTCAGATGACCCGGCTGACGAACGGCCATCTGGCGATCGTCTTCAACAATGTGCGTGCAAAGGAATCCACCGAGCGCCGCTTGTCGCTCTACGACGAGATTGAAGATGGCGCGGACGAAGGTGCGAGCGATGGCTCGGAAGAAACCTCGCCGACGGCTGGCGGGTCGGCCGGGGAGGGGCGAACCGCGTTCTGGGGAACGCCACGCGCGCCGCTCAGCATCGCGATCTCCGAAGACGGAGGCCGGACGTGGTCGCGTATCCGCGACCTCGAGGTCGGCGACGGATTCTGTCTGACCAACAACTCCAGCGACGCCCGGAACCGCGAGTACTCGTACCCGTCGATCAAGCAGACGCCCGACGGCGCGATCCACATCGCCTACACGTACTTCCGTCAGCGCATCAAGTACGTGCGTATCCGCGAAGACTGGGTTTTCAAGGCATGATGGCGGCTCGTACAAACGCTCGACTGGAAGGAACGCCATGATCGTGGGCCGGTTATCCGAAATCTCCGCCGAAAAGAACGCGCTGCCGGCTGCCGTGGTGCGCGGCATCGAGGCGCTCCTCAAGCTGTCGCCGGCAGCCGCCGACGCCGGCCGCTACGAGGTTGAGGGCGAGCAACTGTTCGTGCTGATCCAGGACGTTGACTCGCGGACCTTCGAGGAGAGCCGACCTGAGGCGCATCGCAAGTTCGCCGATGTGCAGATCCCGCTCAGCGCCAGCGAGCGCTACGGTTTTTCCTTCCCGCTACCGGGGCTGGCATGCACCGAGGACCGGCTGGAGGCCAACGACGTCGCCTTCTACGAGCGGCCGTCGCGCGAGTTCTTCATGGATATTCATCCCGGTGACTATGTCGTCTTCCTTCCGGGGGAGTTGCACCGCCCGTGTCTCGCAATCAACGAGAAGACGAAAATCCGCAAGGCCGTCATCAAGATCCATCGCGATTTGCTCGGTCTGTAGCGGCCGGCGGCGTCCCGCGGCGTCTTCGCACACGCGCCCGGGCGTTTCAGGCGCATTCAATCTGAATAGACAGCGAAATCCGGATGGCCTAATCTGTAGGAGGCGGAGCCATGTGGCTCCGGTGGAATTCGCGTCTTTTCTTGATCCCGTGCAGGAGGCCGGTGTTCGATGACTATGCCTGCTCACCATGATCCGCGTTCGTATCTGCTGGCAGCTCAGCTGAACGAATTGTCGATGCGCGAGCGGGTGTCGTCGGCGGTCTCGATCGTTGCGGTCATTACCGTGGCCTGGGTGCATTTCGGGCTGATCGCGCAGTCACGGGTCATCGGCTGGGTGGTCGGCATGTGTCTGCTGCAGGCTCTGCGCATCGTCATCGCCCGCAAGCACGTCGATCCCGATGAGTCCTTCGCCAGCCTGCGCTTGCGGCGGGCCATTCGCGTCGGCATCAACGTCATCAACGGCATGGGTTGGGGCGGTATCTGGCTCCTGCTTGATTCAGGGCAGCTCGATTTCATCTTCATGTTCAAGTTCGGCGCGCTGGCAGCCGCCCTCGGCGTGACGGTGAACGTTCTCGGCGTCGTCCTGTCTTCTTACGTCGGTTTCGCGTCGGCGCTCATTCTGCTGACGGTGGGCTATCTCGTCGCCGACGCGCCGTTTCTTCTTGACGACCAGCGCTTTTCACTGCTCGCCGGTGTCGTTGCCTATTACACGATCCTCATGGTCGTCGCGCGCAATACCTGCAACCTCACGCGCATCGCGCTGGAGCAGGGCCTGGAGCGCGAGATGGCGCTGGCCGAGGCGCAGGCCAGCCACCGCCGGGAACAGAAACTGCGTGAGCGTTTGCAGCAGGAGTCTCAGCATCTGGAGAACGCCAATCAGCGGCTGAACGAGGCGCACGATCGTATGCTGCTGATCTCGCGTACTGACGCACTGACCGGCATTTCAAACCGTCGCCATCTGGTCGATGAACTGGAGCGCGCCGTACATGGGTTCCGGCGTTATGGCATCGATTTTTCGTTGGTCTTGCTCGACGTCGATCATTTCAAGAAGATCAACGACACCTTCGGGCACCAGACGGGTGATCTCGTGCTCAAGGGGCTGGCGGTTCAGGTTTCACAGGTGCTGCGCGAGATCGACGTCTTTGGTCGCTGGGGTGGCGAGGAGTTCCTTTGTCTACTGCCGAATACCTCTTATGAGGAAGCCTTGAGATGCGCCGGGTGCCTGCGTGCCGATCTGGCCAATGCGCGGCTCGTCGAGGCGATGCCGGAGTTTGTCGTTACCGCCTCTTTCGGTGTCGTCGGTTGCTGTGGCGAGGACGACGCCGACAGCGTCATGTCGCGCGTCGATGCCGCGCTCTATGAGGCGAAGGCGGCGGGACGGAACCGCGTTTCCGGGTTGTCCTGCTTTGACTGACGAGCTTCGCGCTACAGCGTGAATGTTTCGCCGCGCTGCGATCGATGCACGTTCTTCCATTCAAGTTGCGACTCGATTGCCGAAACGAAATCGGCGGCGGCGTTCGCTTCGCCGTGCACGACGAAGGTATTTTCGGGCGGCTTGTGGAAACCGCGCAGCCAGCCGAGCAGCACCGACTGGTCGGCGTGCGCGGAAAGTCCGCCAACCGTGTAGATGCGCGCCTTGACGCGCACCGGCTGGCCGAAGATACGAACCAGCTGCGCCCCGTCGACCAGGCGGCGGCCCAGCGTTCCTGCCGCCTGGAAGCCGGCGATCAGGATGCTGCATTCGCTGCGCGGCAGGTTTTCCCGCAAGTGATACTTGATTCGTCCGGCCTCGCACATGCCGCTCGCGGAAATGATGACCGCGTTGCTGCGGATCTCGTTGAGCGCCTTCGAGCGTTCGACATCGGCGACGAATTCAATCTTCACTTTCTCCGGGTGCGCTCGGACCCAGGCGACCAGGTCGCGCGCCTCGTCGTCGAGCAGCTCGGGATGGTCGAGCGTGATCCGCGTCGCCGCGTTGGCCATCGGCGAGTCGACGTAGATCTTGAGCGGCGACAAACGCTTGCGACGGACGAGGTCGGTCAGCAGGTAGATGATCTCCTGCGTGCGGCCGACGGCAAAGGCGGGAATGATCAGGTTGCCGTGCGTCGCGTGCGTGCGCTCGACGGCGGCGACGATTTCGTCCTCGGTTTCAGACATCGAGCGGTGCAGGCGGTTGCCGTAGGTCGATTCGACAAGCAGCACGTCGGCTTCGGGAACGACCTTTTCCGCGTCGCGCAGCACCGGTCGGGCGGGCATGCCGAGGTCGCCGGAAAACACCAGTTTGCGCGGCCGTCCCTCTTCGTGCGTTGTCACTTCGATCCACGAAGACCCGAGGATGTGACCGGCGTCGTGGAAACAGGCGGTGATCGATTCTGCGACCTGAACCGGCTTCCCATATGCAATCGGACGTAACAACTGGAGCGCGGACTGCGCTTGAGCGACAGTGTAGAGAGGCGCCGGCGCGCCGAGATCACCCTTGCCGCGACGGCTGCGGTGGCGCAGCTGCCATTCGGATTCCTTCTCCTGGATGTGCGCGCTGTCCGGCAGCAGCACTTCGAGCAGATCGATCGTCGCCGGCGTCGCATAAACCGGCCCGCGAAAGCCAAGAACCGCGAGCCGCGGCAACAAACCCGAGTGGTCGATATGGGCGTGCGTCAGAAGCACGAAATCGATGTTGCGAGCGTCGAATCCGAAATTCAGCGCACGCAGGTTCTTCGTCCGCGCGTCGGGGCCGCCCTGAAACATGCCGCAGTCGACGAGAAAGCGGGTGTTTTCCGTTTCCACCAGCGTGCATGAACCGGTGACTTCACCGGCAGCGCCAAGAAAGCTCAATCGCATCGTGTTTTCTCCCGGTTGTTCAGCGCGGAACCGCGGTCGTTACGAAATGCATTGAATGAACGGTACAGACGGTTACAAACGCGACCCAAAGGTGCAACAGACATTTGCCGGTTGAATCGATACCATTCATTTCAACAGGTGAAACGATATTTCGCCAAACCAAATTCTCACTAATCTCAAACTTCAACTTAAAGGAAACTACCATGAACGCACTCTCTGCTTCAACGTGGATCAAAGCCGTATTTGGCAACTACTACGTCTCCTCGATTCTGTTCTTCGCGCTCTTCCTGGCAGCGCTGATGAGCGGTTCGGTGCTCGCCATTCTGGCCGGCCTCGTGCTGTACGTGCGTCCGCTGCTGTACATCAAGGCGATCAACTCGGCGGTCGGCCTCGTTTCCGCAACGTTCGAGGGCAAGGCAGTAGCCGGCAGCAACAAGGGCTTGGTTTTCGCGGGCTGAGCCTGACGGCGGAAGCGCCGTTCGCAACTCCCCGCGCATCAGTCAAGAATCGCGGATCGTAGAAAGTACGGTCCGCGATTTTTTTCGTCCCCGAATCGGCGGCTGCGCGTTCAAGCCTTTATTTTATTGACGGCCCTCTTTCTGCCACGGATACTCGAAACCTCTAGTCATAAATCGCTTATCCATCTCCCGCCACGAAATCCACCATGAAACCCTTCCATCTGTACATCGACAGCGCTGACCTCGATGAATTGAGCCAGTGCCTGCCGCATCCCGTGATTCATGGGGTGACGACCAATCCGACCATCCTGAAGCGTGCCGGCGTGACGCGCGCCGCCTTGCCGGGGCTCTTTGAGAAGCTGTTCAAGCTGGGCGTCAAGCAAGTTCAGGCGCAGGTGCATGCGGCGGCGGCTGATGCGATGCTCGAAGACGCGCGCACGCTGCTTGCCGGCTTTGATCCCGGGCAGGTTGTGGTCAAGATTCCGGTGACGCGCGACGGCTTGCGCGCCGGCGCGGATCTCATCGCGCACGGTGTGCCGGTCACCTTCACAGCCGTGTACGCGCTGGAGCAGGCGCATTTCTCGGCACAGCTCGGCGCGACCTACGCGGCGCCGTATTTCGGAAAGATGGACGACGTCGGTTTTGACGGTCTGGGCATGATCACGAAGATGCAGGCGATCATCGAAAAGAGCGGCGCCGACACCCGCCTGCTGGTCGCCAGTATCCGCTCGCGCGAAGCCTACCTCGCGCTTTTGAAGATCGGCGTGGGCGCGATTACGATTCCGGCGCGCTTGTTTGCCGAACTTCTTGATCATCAGGCGACGCTTGAAGCCGAGCGTGCCTTCCTTGCCGATGCGGAGACTCTGTAATGCGAATTGCACTTGTGGGCGAAGCCCTGATCGATTTTGCCGGCGCCGGGAATCTGGCTTTCCAGGGCCACAGCGGCGGATCGCCGTTGAATTCGGCCGTGGCCTGCGCACGCCTGGGGCAACCGACGGGCTACCTGACCCAGCTCTCTACCGACCTTTTCGGCGAGCACCTGCTTAACGAGATGCAGGCGAACGGCATTGACACGCGCTTCGTGACGCGCAGCGACGATCCTTCGACAATCGCGTTTGTTCAACGCACCCCGACGACCAACCGCTATGCTTTCTACGCAGCGGGCAGCGCCGACAGCCGCTGGCAGCCGACGCGGTTGCCCGAACTGCCCGAGAGCTGCCGCTTCGTCCATTTCGGCTCGATCAGCCTGTTGCAGGACCCGGCGGCGGCGTCGATCACGGACTTCATCGAGAGTAACGCCGGCAAGCGCGTAATCGTCTTCGATCCGAATGTGCGCCTGAGCCTGATCAAGGATCTCGCGGTCTATCGCCAACGCGTGCAGCGCTGGCTGAAGTCGACCGATTTGCTGAAGCTGAGCGACGAGGACGTCGAGACGCTGGTGCCCGGCGTATCACTCGATGAAGCGGGGATGAAGCTACTCGAAACCGGCCCGAAGGCGGTCGTCATTACGCGCGGCGGCGAAGGCGCGGTGCTCTATCGCACGGACCATGCGCCGATGCCCATTGTGGCGCCGAAGATCAAGCTCGCCGACACGATCGGCGCCGGCGACACCTTTACGGCCGGTTTGTCGGTTGCATTGCTCAACCAGAGCGTGACCGAGGCTGTACAATTGGCTTCGCTTACCGATGCTGCGTGGTTCGAAGTCCTGCGTTTCGCGGCGACCGCAGCGGCCCTGAACTGTACGCGCGAAGGCGCCAATCCGCCGACGCTTGACGAAGTGCAAGTCGCGCTGAAGAGCGTGTAAAGATAACCAACCGAGGATGCCGCCATGCAAGATCTGATCTTCCCGCCATCGTTCCAGTGGGGCGTTGCTACGAGTTCTTACCAGATCGAGGGCGCCGTTAGCGAAGACGGACGTGCGCCGTCGATCTGGGACACCTTCTCGCACCAGCCGGGCAAGGTCGATAACGACGACACCGGCGACGTGGCCTGCGATCACTACCATCGCTGGCAGAGCGATCTCGACATGATCAAGGGGCTGGGCGTCGATGCCTATCGTTTTTCGATCGCCTGGCCGCGCGTTCAGCCGTTGGGCAGCGGGGCGTGGAATCCGCTCGGCCTTGGCTTTTACGACCGCCTGGTCGATGGCTTGCTCGAACGCGGGATCGCGCCGCACGTCACGCTGTATCACTGGGATCTCCCGCAGGCCTTGCAGGACAAGGGCGGCTGGGCTGCGCGCGATACCGTGCAACGCTTCGTGGACTACGCGCTGGCGATGGCAGAACGACTGGGCGACCGGGCGGCGTCATTCGCGACGCATAACGAACCGTGGGTCACGTCGGTTCTCGGCAACCAGACCGGCCTCTTCGCGCCGGGGCTGAAAGACCCTGTGATCGCCCGACGCGTCGCGCATCACCTGCTGCTTTCGCACGGCATGGCCTTGCAGGCGATCCGCGCGGCGGGCGTCAAGACGCCGCTGGGGATCGTGTTGAATCAGTCGCCGGCGACGCCGGCCACGTCGTCGGCCGAAGACATCGCGCTGGCGGCACGCGAGTATGCGCTGTTCGTTCGCTGGTTCGCCGAGCCGCTGCTGCTCGGGCGATATCCCGAGGCGCCCGATCTGCCAATCTGTGAGGCGCTGCAGCCGGGCGACCTGGAGACGATTGCCCAACCGCTCGACTTTCTCGGCATCAACTACTACACGCGGATCTGGAGTTCCACCTCGAACCCGCCGGTGCCGGCGCCGCATGCGTGCGGAACGTCGGACATGGGTTGGGAGAACTACCCGGAAGGGCTGACCGAGTTGCTGTGCGGACTCAAGCGCGACTATCCGTTGCCGCCCATCTTCATCACCGAAAACGGGATGGCCAATCGCGACGTCGTGATCGATGGCAAGGTCGACGATCAGCCGCGCATCGAGTACATGCGCACGCATCTGCAGGCGGTGAAGGCGGCGATGAATGCCGGCGTCGACGTGCGCGGCTTTTTCTACTGGAGCCTGATGGACAACTTCGAGTGGAGTTCGGGTTACGCCAAGCGCTTCGGCCTGTTCCATGTCGACTACAAGACGCAGGTGCGGACGCCGAAGGAAAGCGCGCACTGGTATCGGCGTCTGATCGAGCAGCAGCCTTCCGCGTAACTCGGCGCAGAGGCCCGGAGGCGGGGAGTTCCCGCGCCGGGCTGTTGCGCCGTTTTTCTTGCGCTGATTTGAAAACGTTGTCAATTTGAGTGCGCCTGGAAATCCTGCGCCTTTTTCGATTTATCGACGGGCTTTCCGCCGTTGATGAGATTTTTATACGGAATTTCAACGATTTTCCACATCGGTTACGGTCTGGTTGTTTGGCTGTGGCAAATTTCTCCCCGTAAAAAACTTCTTGCCAACTGAAAACGTTTTCAGATATATATACGCCTTTCGCGCCGGCGCGCGCGTTTTGCGTTGGTTTTGCGTTGACTCCTGAACAAAGGACTGTGAAAGAAAATGACGACATCGGCTCCGAATCCCTACGGCTATTTCGACGACGCGCGGCGGGAATACGTCGTGACGCGGCCCGATACGCCGCTGCCCTGGCTGAACTACCTCGGGCAGGACGAATTCTTCGGTCTGTGCACCAACACCGCCGGCGGCTACACCTTCTGGAAGGACGCCAAGCTGCGCCGTCTGACGCGCTATCGCTACAACAACGTGCCCTACGATCTGGGCGGGCGCTACATTTATGTGAATGACGGCGGTGCAGTGTGGAATCCGGGCTGGAAACCGGTCAAGGCCGCGAACGTCGCCTACGAGTGCCGGCACGGGCTGGGCTACACGCGCATCGTCGGCGAGCGCGAGGGGCTCGAAGTCGAGACGTTGTTCTTCGTGCCGCCCGGCGAGAACCTCGAAGTCTGGAAGGTGACGGTGCGCAACAAGTCGGCACAGCGCAAAACGCCGAAGCTCTTTTCCTGCCAGGAGTTCTGCTTCTTCGAAGCGCTCAACGACATGACCAACTACCAGCGCACGTACTCGATCGGCGAAGTCGAGATCGACGGCGGCGCGATCTACCACAAGACCGAGTACCGCGAGCGGCGCAGTCATTACACGCTGTTCGCCTGCACGCATCCGGTCGCCGGTTTCGACACGTCGCGCGATGCCTTCGTCGGCATTCACGAAGGTCTGCACGAAGCGCGCGTCCCGTTTGCCGGCCAGTGCACGAATTCGGTGGCTTTTGGCTGGAATCCGATCGGCGCGCATCAGATCGACCTCGATCTGGCGCCGGGCGAAACGACGACGTTCGCCTTCGTCCTCGCGTACGTCGAGCAGGGCGATGCGCCCAAATTCGACGCGCCGTTCGTGATGAACAAGGCGCTCGGTCGGGCGATCGTCGAAAAATACTCGGCGCCCGGTGCGGTCGAGGGGGCATTCGCCAGACTACAGAACTACTGGGACGAGCTGCTCGGAAAGTTCCAGGCCGATTGCCCGAACGAGCACGCCAGTCGCATGTTGAACGTGTGGAATCAGTATCAGTGCATGGCGACCTTCAATATGAGCCGCTCGGCGTCAATGTACGAGACGGGAATCGGGCGCGGCATGGGCTTCCGCGACTCGAACCAGGACCTCCTCGGTTTCGTGCACATGATCCCGAGCCGCGCACGCCAGCGCATCCTCGACATCGCCGCGACGCAGCTCTCGGACGGCACCTGCTTCCACCAGTACCAGCCGCTGACCAAAAAGGGCAACGCCGAGATCGGCGGCGACTTCTACGACGACCACCTCTGGCTCGTGCTCTCGACCTGCGCCTACGTCAAGGAGTCGGGCGACGTATCCATCCTGCAGGCGCCCTGCGGTTACGCCGACCGTGAATACGCGGGCGAGGGTGACAAGGAAACGCTGTTGCATCATCTCGAAACGTCGATTGCCTACACGAAGAAGAAGCGCGGCCCGCACGGTCTGCCGCTGATCGGCCACGCCGACTGGAACGACTGCCTCAACCTCAATTGCTTCTCGACTGAGCCGAACGAGTCGTTCCAGACCGCCGGCGACGTGAAGGATTCGAAGGCGGAATCGGTGATGATCGCCGGACTCTTCCTCTACGCCGCGCGCGAGATGGCCGAACTCTATGACTTCACGGCGCGGGAGGACGACGCCGGCCGCATGCGTGCGCACTACGCGGAGATGCTTGAAGTCGTCGAGCGCGAGGCCTGGGACGGCGAGTGGTACACCCGCGCCTATGACGCCGAGGGCCGCGTGATCGGTTCGCAGACCAACAGCGAGGGCAAGATCTTCATCGAAAGCCAGGGCTGGTGCGTGCTCGGCGGTGCGGGCGCCGACAACGGGCGGGCGCGGCAGGCGATGGAGTCGGTGCATAAGCATCTGTTCACCAAGAATGGCGTCGTGCTGCAGCAACCGGCGTACTCGACCTACGACAAGAATCTCGGCGAAGTGACCTCGTACCCACCGGGCGTCAAGGAGAACGCCGGCATCTTCAGCCACAACAACACGTGGATCAACCTCGGCTGGTGTCTGCTCGGCGACGGCGATCGCGCGCTCGAGTACTACCTCTCGATCTGCCCTTCGGCCAAACAGGATCAGATCGAGACGTATCGCGGCGAGCCCTACGTTTATGCGCAGATGATCGCCGGCAAGGACGCGCCGTGCTTCGGTGAGGCCAAGAACAACTGGCTGACGGGGACGGCGGCATGGACCTTTGTCACCGTCAGCCAAGGGCTGCTCGGCATCAAGCCCGATTACGCCGGCTTGCGCATCGATCCGTGCATCCCGAAGGGCTGGCCGGGATTCACTGCGACGCGGCAGTTCCGCGGCAACACCTACCGGATCGAGGTGAAGAATCCGGATGGCGTGAGCAAGGGCGTGAAGCGCCTGCGTTTGGACGGTCGGGAGATCGATCCCAAGGCGCCGATTCCGTTCGTCGAGGACGGCAAGGCGCACGCGGTCGAGGTGGTGCTCGGTTAGACTGCGGAAAGATTGTTCCAGGCGAGTGCATACTCGCCACCTTCGTGACCGGGTTTCTCCGCAGGAATCCGGTCACCTTTTTAGCCGGCTCAGTAGCGCTTCGACGTCTCGCGGATGACCAGCGTCATGTCCGGGATTTCGATCGTTTCGCTCGGCTGCCCGAGCATCGACAGCAGTGTTTGCGCCAGGTACTGACCCATCTCGTACAGCGGTTGATGAACCGTAGTCAGGGGTGGCGTCAGGTAGGCGGTCGCCGGCAGGTTGTCGAAGCCGATCAGCGAAATGTCTTCCGGCACGCGCAGACCGCGACGGTAGAGCACCATGTGCGCGCCCATCGCGCTCTGGTCGTTGCCGGCGAAGACTGCCGAGAAGGGATGGCCGCTGTCGAGCAGGCGCGTCATTGCCAGCGCGCCGCCGTTTTCGTGGAATTCGCCCTGGAAAACGAGCGCGGGATCGACCGGAATGCCGGCTTCCTCGTGCGCCTGGAGGTAGCCCTTGTAGCGGTCGATCGCGTCGGCGTGGTCTTCAGGGCCGCTGATGTGGGCGATGCGCCGGTGGCCGAGGCCGAGCAGGTGCTTGGTCGCAATGTAGCCGCCATGGACGTTGTCGAGGCGCACGGCCCTCAGGTTCGGGCCATCCAGCCGGCGGCCGCTGGCCACCACGGGCTGGCGCCGCGCGAACTCGCGGATCTGGTCGTCGCCGAGGCCGCCGTTCAGGATGACGAGCCCGTCGATGCGGCGCGCCATGAGCAGCTGCACGCGCTCCATTTCCTCCTTCGGGTTCCAGTGGCCGCTGACGATGATCGGCGCGTAGTTGCTGTCCTTCAGTCCTTCCTCGATGCCGAGCATGACGCGGTTGAAAACCGGGCTCTCGATCTTCTGCGTCAGGATGCCGATCGTCATCGACGTGCCCATCTTCAGGCTGCGCGCGTGCAGGTTGGGGCGGTAGCCGAGGCGGGCGATGGCCGCTTCGACCGCCAGTCGTTTGTCATCGGCGACGCGTGCGGTGCCATTGACGATGCGCGAGACCGTGCTGACCGACACGCCGGCTTCGCGCGCGATATCCATGACGGTCACGGCCGACGATGTGTCCAGGGGGGGGGCGGCAGAAGAATGGGTTTCCGTCATCTCGGTTGGCAATCGTCGTTGGGGCTCGGTGAGATCCGGGCGGTCATGTCCGCGATTCGGCGAACAGCGTGTGGCTTGGTTTCCAGGTGATTCTGGTCATCTCGTCCGACTGCGCGGAATCATAGTTGATTCGTGAATGCGATGACAAGGTTTTCAAGGTTTCTTTCGACGCGCCTGTCCGACCTTGAATCGCACAAATTCCTTGTTCCGTTCAGAACGATTTTGTGATAACGTGTAACAAAAGCGCTTTGGATTTGTAGAAAATGCTTGTTTTTGTGACGCTTCTGCGCTTTTGTGTCGAATGCTTGTCGGCGTTGATGAAAAAAATAGGCGTTGACACGGAAAAGAAGTAACTATTAAATGCGTGTTTTGTGAAAACGGTTTCAAGCTGTTTGCGGCGAAGTTGGGGCCGGGTGCGCCAATCCTCGAAGCGGGAGAGTGTGCTCCGGGCGTTGGCGGTTGCGGAGCGGCGCGTTGTTCGAATCCGGGCATTTTTTCTGAAAACGTTATCGCCGCAATCAGTCCTCGGTGCGTTGGCAGGTGATGTCTTGTTTCATCCCGTTAAAGAATGCTCGGTGCGAGACCGATGCAATTTAAGGAGCCGGTAAATGACTCAATCCGATGTTCGTCTCAGGGGAATCAAGAAGCGCTACGGCAAGCTCGAAGTCATCCACGGTGTCGATCTCGACATCGAAGCGGGTGAGTTCGTCGTGTTTGTCGGCCCCTCTGGTTGCGGTAAAACGACCCTGTTGAGAATGATTGCCGGGCTTGAAGAGATCAGCGATGGCGACCTGGCGATCGCTGGTGCGCGGGTCAACGACGTTCCCTCCTCGCGCCGTGGCGTGGCCATGGTCTTCCAGAGCTACGCCCTGTATCCGCACAAGACGGTTTACGACAACCTCGCGTTCGGTCTCAAGATCGCCAAGGTGCCGAAGGACGAGATTGACCGCCGCGTGCAGGCTGCGTCGCAGATCCTGCAGATTTCCGATTACCTCAAGCGTTTGCCCAAGGCGCTCTCGGGTGGCCAGCGCCAGCGCGTCGCCATCGGCCGCGCCATCGTGCGCGATCCGAAAGTCTTCCTCTTCGACGAGCCGCTTTCGAATCTCGACGCCGCCTTGCGTACGCGCATGCGCGTCGAGCTCAAGACGCTGCACCGCCGCCTCGGCGCGACGATGATCTACGTGACGCATGACCAGGTCGAGGCGATGACGCTGGCCGACAAGATCGTCGTGCTGAGCAAGGGCAAGGTCGAACAGGTCGGCAAGCCGCTCGATCTCTACAACAAGCCGGCCAGCCTCTTTGTCGCCGGTTTCATCGGTTCGCCGCAGATGAACTTCATCACCGGAGAGTTTGCGCGCAAGCACGGGGCGACAACGGTTGGCGTACGCCCCGAGCATCTTTTTGTCTCCGACAGCGGCGAGATCAAGGGTCTGCTCCGGCATTCGGAAAAGCTCGGCAACGAGACCTTCGCCTACGTAACCGCGGGCGATATGGGGGACATCACCGTTCGCGTCGACGGCACGCTGGCGTTGGAACCAGGTGAGGCGATTTCGCTGGGCTTTGCGCCGGAGCATCTGTTCCGCTTCGACGAGGCCGGGAAAACCATCTGGAAATAACAAGTGTGCCGCTCGTTTCGGCATGGCGTCTTTTCGCGTTAAGGATCGTCCGTAACGCACTAATAGGAGGGTTGTACATGTTCAAGAAGACAATCATCGCAGGCTCGGTGGCCATGGTGGCCGGCTCACTGTCGGGTCATGCATTGGCGGCAGAGTACAAGGGGCCGGATCTCAAGGGCGAGACGATCACCATCACCTGCCCGTGGACCGGCGCCGAGGAAGGCATGTTCAAGAAGGTCGTCGCCAACTTCGAGAAGAAGACGGGCGCCGTCGTCAAGCACTCCTGCTCGCAAAGCTCCGAGCAGCAGATCGTGATCGACATCAAGGCCGGTTCGCCGACCAACATCTCGACCTTCCCGCAGCCTGGCCTCGCCGCCAACATGGCCGCGATCGGCGGTCTGGTGCCGCTGGGCGACAAGGTGCGCGACCTGGTCAAGAAGGACTTTGCCGCCGGTGATTCGTGGGCCGATCTTGGCACCTACACCAACAAGGAAGGCAAGAAGGACTTCTACGGCATCTTCTTCAACGTGAACCTGAAGAGCCTCGTCTGGTACATCCCGGAGAACTTCAAGGAAAAGGGCTACAAGATCCCGAAGACGATGGAAGAGTTGCAGGAGTTGACCAAGAAGATCGCCGCCTCGGGTGAGAAGCCCTGGTGTATCGGTCTGGGCAGCGATGCGGCGACCGGCTGGCCGGCCACCGACTGGGTCGAGGACATGATGCTGCGCACGCAGACGCCGGACGTCTACGACGGCTGGGTTGCCAACACGGTCAAGTTCAACGACCCGCGCGTGATCGAAGCGATCGAAACCTACGGCTGGTTTGCCAAGAACGACGCCTATGTTGACGGCGGCTCGAAGGCCGTGGCGACGGTGACGTTCAAGGACAGCCCGAAGGGCATGTTCGGTTCGCCGCCCAAGTGCTACATGCACCGCCAGGCGAGCTTCATCCCGGCCTTCTTCCCGGAAGGCAAGCAGGAAGAGGCCGACTTCTTCTACTTCCCGTCGTTCGCCAGCAAGAAGCTGGGCAACCCGGTTCTCGGCGGCGGCACGATCATGACCATCACCAAGGACAGCAAGGGCGCGCGTGCCTGGATGGAATACCTGATGCATCCGGAAGCCAGCGAGATCTGGATGGCTGAAGGCGGCTTCCTGACCCCGATGAAGAGCGTCAATCTGGACAAGTACAAGACCAAGCAGCTGCGCAAGCAGGGCGAGATCTTCCTCAACGCCACGACCTTCCGCTTTGACGGTTCCGACCTGATGCCGGGCGCCGTCGGTGCGGGCAGCTTCTGGAAGGGCATGGTGAACTACTCCGGCGGACAATCGGCCAAGGAAGTCGCCGATGAAATCCAGAAGAGCTGGGACGCCATCAAGTAAGGACGAACAAGACCGCGTTTAAACACGGTCCCCTTCGGGGTGAGTCGGTTCGGTGGCCGTATTGGCCGCCGGGCCGGCGATGGACCGCCAGCGTAACTTGAGTGAGGTTGCTTCTTATGACTGACCAAATCGTCCAGACCCTGACCGCCGTTGTCGTCAGCATCGCGTTTTGTCTCCTGTACTTCGCAGGATCGAATTTCCTGCTCGACCGGATCATTTCGCTGCCGGTCGGCTCTCTGCACGGGCGCGAACTGCTGCGCTCCAAAATCCGGCCGTGGCTGTTCCTGACGCCGGCGCTGCTGCTGCTCGGCATCTATCTTCTCTACCCGCTGGTCGAGACCTTTCGCCTGAGTTTTTACGACCCGCGCGGCGAAAACTTCGTCGGCCTGGCGAACTACCAGTGGGTGTTTGTCGATCAAGGATTCCTGATCACGATCCGCAATAATTTCATGTGGTTGCTGGTTGTCCCCGCGGCCTCGACCATCGCCGGACTGATCGTCGCCGTGCTGGCCGACCGCGTGTGGTGGGGCAATTTCGCCAAGTCGATGGTCTTCATGCCGATGGCGATCAGCTTCGTCGGCGCCAGCGTCATCTGGAAGTTCGTCTTTGACTATCGTGGCCCCGGCTCGGAGCAGATCGGCATCCTGAACGCGATCGTTACCGGCATGGGCTTCCCGCCGCAGGCCTGGGTGACGCTGCCCTTCTGGAACAACTTCTTCCTGATGGCGATCCTCGTCTGGATCCAGACCGGCTTTGCCATGGTCATCCTCTCCGCCGCACTGCGTGGCGTGCCGACCGAAACGATCGAAGCCGCGCGCATCGACGGCGCCAGCGAGATCCAGATCTTCTTCGAGATCATGGTGCCGCAGGTGATGTCGACCATCCTCGTCGTGTGGACGACGATCACCATCACCGTGCTGAAGGTCTTCGACATCGTGATGGCCATGACTGGCGGGCAGTGGGATACCAGCGTGCTCGCCAACCTGATGTACGACTGGATGTTCCGCGGCGGCGGCGACTACGGGCGCAGCTCGACGCTGGCGATGGTCCTGATGTTCGCCGTGATTCCCGTGATGGCTTTCAATATCCGTCGTTTCCGTACCGAGGAGGCGCAACGATGAACTGGAAAAAATTCTTCAGCCTGCCTTCGCTGCTGGCCAATCTATTGCTCATCGCCATCGTCGCGACGTGGGTGATGCCGACCTTCGGGCTCTTCGTCTCAAGCTTCCGCATCAAGGAGCAGCTTGTCTCCAGCGGCTGGTGGACGGCGCTATCGACGCAAACGCGCGCCGACATGCGGCGTACCGGCGGCGCGCAGAGCGTCGTCAAGGAAGGCGATCATTACGTGATCGCCGGCCGGCTCTTCCCGGAAGGTACGCACATCGAGCTCTCGAAGTTCTCGCTGAAGTCGGCGAACCCCGGCGAGAACGAAGTCGGCAAGGAGATCGAGCTCGCCGACGCGCAGATCTTCGACGAGGAGGACGGCCAGCCGGATGGCACGCTCAAGGTCAACAGCGACGGGACGTATCGCCTTGCCTTGAACCAGCCGTACGAGGTCGATCGCGGCATTCGCGTCTTCTATATTGCTGATACGCCGCCGGCCTTCTCGACGCAGAACTACGACAAGGTGGTGAACTCCGAGGGCGTCGGCCAGGCCTTCCTCAACACCTTCAAGGTGACGATCCCGGCGACCTTCATCCCGATCCTGATCGCCGCGTTTGCCGCGTACGCCTTCAGCTGGATGGAGTTTCCCGGGCGGAAATGGTTGTTCATCGTCGTCGTTGGCCTGCTCGTCGTGCCCTTGCAGATGTCGCTCATCCCGCTGCTGCGCATCTATAACAACGTCGGCGAACTGTTCGGCACGGAGTCGAAAACGTATCTCGGGGTCTGGCTCGCGCACTCGGCGTTCGGCCTGCCGCTGGCGATCTACCTCCTGCGCAACTACATCGCCTCGCTGCCGCGCGACATCATCGAGAGCGCGCGCATGGACGGCGCCACTCACTTCCAGATCTTCATCGGGATTGTGCTGCCGTTGTCGGTGCCGGCGCTGGCCAGTTTCGCCATCTTCCAGTTTCTCTGGGTGTGGAACGACTTCCTGATCGCGCTCGTCTTCCTCGGCAAGCAGCCGGACCAGATCGTGCTCACCATCAAGCTCAACGACCTGCTCGGATCGCGCGGCGAGAGCTGGGAAATCCTCACGGCGACGGCGTTCGTCTCGATTGCCGTCCCGGTCGCCGTCTTCTTCTCGCTGCAGCGCTTCTTCGTGCGCGGCCTGCTGGCCGGCTCGGTCAAGGGCGGTTGAGGAAGGCGCCGAACAGTCAGCCGCAAAGCCAGGGGAATCGGCAACGGTTCCCTTCTTTGCTTTTCAACCAACACGCAAGCAACCCAACACGAGGCAACCCATCATGGAATCAAGCAAAAAAGCTCCGAACGACAACTGGTGGCGCGGCGGCGTCATTTACCAGATCTACCCGCGCAGCTACGCCGACAGCAACGGCGACGGCATCGGCGACCTGCCGGGCATCACCGGCAAGCTCGAATACGTGGCGCGGCTCGGGGTCGACGCGATCTGGCTGTCGCCGTTCTTCAAGAGCCCGATGAAGGACTTCGGCTACGACATCAGCGACTACTGCGACGTCGACCCGATGTTCGGCACGCTCGACGACATCCGCGCGCTTGTTAAACGCGCGCACGAACTCGGCCTCAAGGTGATGATCGACCAGGTGTTGTCGCACACGGCGGATACGCACCCGTGGTTCGTCGAAAGCCGCGCCAGCCGCGACAACCCCAAGGCCGACTGGTACGTGTGGGCCGATTGCAAGCAGGACGGCAACCCGCCGAACAACTGGCTGTCGATCTTCGGCGGCAGCGCCTGGCAGTGGGACACGCGGCGTTGCCAGTACTACCTGCACAACTTCCTCACCAGCCAGCCGGACCTCAACTTCCACAACCCGGAAGTGCAGGACGCACTGCTCGACACCGTGAAGTTCTGGCTCGAACTCGGCGTCGACGGCTACCGGCTCGATACCGTCAATTTTTACGTCCACGACGCCCAACTGCGCGACAACCCGCCGCGCGGCAAGCCCTCCGGCGACGATCCGGCCGTAACGCCGGTCAATCCCTACGCCTGGCAGTGGCACAAGTTCGACAAGAGCCAGCCGGAGAACCTCAAGTTCCTGCAACGCCTGCGCAGCCTGCTTGACCAGTACCCGAACACGACGATGGTCGGCGAAGTCGGCGACGACGACGGCCTCGCGCGCGTGGCCGAGTACACCAGCGGCGGCGACAAACTGCACATGGCCTACTGCTTCGAACTGCTTGGTGAAAAGCACAGCGCGCTCTACCTGCACAAGGTGCTTACGCATCTCATCGACGTCGTCGGCAGCGGCTGGCCGTCCTGGGCGCTCACCAACCACGACATTCCGCGCCTCGCCACGCGCTGGGGCGGCGCCAACCCGCCGCAAGGTCTCCTGCGCGTCGCCGCTGCATTACAAATGAGCCTGCGCGGCTCGCCGTGCCTGTATCAGGGCGACGAACTCGGCCTTCCCGAAGCCGACGTCGCCTACGAGGATCTGCAAGACCCCTACGGCATCACCATGTGGCCGGAATTCAAGGGCCGCGACGGCTGCCGCACGCCGATGCCGTGGACTTCGAGCGCGAAGGATCTCGGTTTCTCCAGCGACGCCGCGGTCAAGCCGTGGCTACCCGTTTCCGAAGCGCATCGCGGGCTGGCCGTCGATGTGCAGGAAAAGTCACCTGATTCGCTGCTCGGCTACTACCGCCAACTGCTCGCCTGGCGCAAGACGCAACCGGCGCTCCTGCACGGCGATATCGCCTTGCTGCCCGCAGACGAACAGGTGCTCGCGTACGTGCGCTCGCACGAAGGACAGAAGGTGCTTTGCGTCTTCAACATGAGCGAAAAGGCGACCGAATGGTCGTTGCCGGCGGGCGTTGTCGTCGGCGAAGTGCTCAAGGGAAGCGGTTTGCAGGGTGCCGCGGTCAAGGGCGCAACGGTTGAACTGGCGCCGTTCGGCGGGGTGTTCGCGCTGATCGACTGATCCAGTCATCTCGGCAAACACGCAACAAGGGCCCGGAGAATTTCCGGGCCCTTGTCATTTTTGGCGCTCGCCGCACAGCGTTCAAACTGATAAATTGCGTCATTTGCGATTCAAACCGACTTTGTGCCACCCAAGTCGAAGTAACCGGAGAGTGGTAATGACAGCTGAACCGTGGGTTTCCGTCGAGCAGATCGCCGAACACCTGGGCGTCACGCGCGACTCGATCTACCGCTGGATCGACCGCAAGAACCTGCCCGCGCATCGTGTCGGGCGGCTGTGGAAGTTCAAGATCAGCGAAGTCGATGACTGGGTGCGCGAAGGTGGAGCCGACGAGCACAGAGGCCGGGACTGAGGGAGCGACCGTGGCTTACAACGAAGAAGAGACCCGCTTCCACCTCATCGACCCGGTGCTGCGCCGGAAAGGGTACGACGACCCGCAGCGCATCCGGCTGGAAACGCCCGCACCGGTCGAGCCGACCGGGCCGAAGGGGCGGCGCAGCAAGCGCAGCGGGCGCACTGATTACCTGCTCTGCGTGCAGATCGGCGAGATGCCCAGGCCGCTGCCGGTTGCCGTGCTCGAAGCCAAGCGCGAAAGCGAAGATCCACTCAAGGGCATGGAGCAGGCCAAGGGCTATGCCGACTGCACGCGCTTCGACGTGCAATACGTCTTCGCTAGCAACGGCCATCTTTACGGCGAGTACGACAAACCCAGCGGCATCCAGACCGGACCGCATCCGCTGGCGGATTTCCTTCCACATCCCGACCTGTGCGCGCGTTACGCCAAAGACAAGGGCATCGATCTGTCCTCGCCCGATGCCGCCCTGCTGTTCCAGCCCGACAGCCCGGCCTGGTCGGCCACTCGCTACTATCAGGACGCCGCCATCCGCGCCGCTTTCGACAAGATCATCCGCGAACGGCAGGCGGGCAACGTACAACGCGTGCTGCTCACGCTCGCCACGGGCTCCGGCAAGACCATCATCGCCACCAACCTGCTCTGGCGCATGGCGCAGGCGGGACTATTGCCCAAGCCCGCGCTGTTTCTGTGCGACCGTGACGAGCTGCGCGAACAGGCCCACACCAAGCTCAAGGCTGCGTTCGGCGGCAACGCCCGCATCGTCGAGGCCGAACATGGCAAGAATGCCGCCGCCAACGCGCGCGTCCACATCGCCACCTATCAAACGCTGGGCATCGACGGAGAGGAAGATACCGTTCGCCCTGAGCTTGTCGAAGGGCCGGGGGTGGTTCGACAAGCTCACCACGAACGGGCTTCGACTGTTCGAGAGCAACACCACGAACAGGCTTCGGCTGTTCGAGAGCAACACCACGAACGGGCTTCGGCTGTTCGAGAGCAACACCACGAACAGGCTTCGGCTGTTCGCCAAGTTCACAGCTCAACCCGAACGGAGAACACCAGCTTCCTCACCGACCACTACGGCGAAGACACCTTTTCGGTCATC
>NZ_JAGOIT010000014.1:2986-6263 GCF_017995515.1 Propionivibrio sp. | reverse complement strand
GGCTTCGGCTGTTCGAGAGCAACACCACGAACAGGCTTCGGCTGTTCGCCAAGTTCACAGCTCAACCCGAACGGAGAACACCAGCTTCCTCACCGACCACTACGGCGAAGACACCTTTTCGGTCATCATCATCGACGAATGCCATCGCTCCGCCTGGGGCAAGTGGTCGCAGGTGCTCACGCGCAACCCCAACGCCATCCACATCGGCCTGACCGCCACGCCGCGCAAGCTCAAGCCGCCGAAAAGCGAGAAGAAAGCGAAGGCTGTTGCGGCCGCCATCGCCGCCGACGACGCCATCACCGCGCACAACGTCGAGTATTTCGGCGAACCCGTGTACGAATACACGCTGGCGCAGGCGCAGGAAGACGGCTACCTCGCCGCCTGCGAAATCCTCAAGCGCAAGGCCGACATCGACGCACGCGTGTTCACCCGCGACGAAATCCTCAAGGCCGGCGTCAAGGACATCAAGACCGGCAAGCCGCTCACCGAAGCGGACCTGACCAAGGCCGAATACACCGGCAAGGACTTCGACGACGAACTGTTCATCGACCTGCGCACGCCCGCGATGTGCGAAGACCTGTTCCAACTCCTGTGCGAAAACGGCGGGCCGGAACAGAAGGTCATCATCTTTTGCACCCGCGACCTGCACGCCGACCGCGTCGCCATGCAGATGAACAACCTCTACGCCGGGTGGTGCAAGAAAAACGGCAAACAGCGCAAGGACGACTACGCCTTCAAATGCACCGCCACCGGCGGCGCGGACAAGATCGAGATCATGCGCGGCTCCGGCGAGCGCGCCTTCATCGCCTGCACCGTAGACTTGCTCGAAGCCGGCGTCGACATCGAGCGCCTCAACGCCGTCGTCTTCTTCCGCTACCTGCAATCAGCGATCAAGTTCTACCAGATGGTCGGGCGCGGCACGCGCATCCACGAAGAAACGCAGAAATACAAGTTCTGGCTCTACGACTACACCGGCGTCACCGACCTGTTCGGCACCGAGTTCATTACCGACCCATCGCGCTCGGGCGGTGGTGGCGGAAAGGGGGGCGGCAGCGGCGGTGATGATGAGGGCGAGGGTGACGGGCCGTATGTCGCCGAAATCCGCGCCCCGTACGGCGTCATCATCAACGCGCAAGGCCGCTTCATCCTCGCCAGCCGCAACGGCGTCGCCACGCCGATCCCGGTGGACGAATACCGGCGCGAAGTCATGACCCGCGTGCTGAGTGAAGCGCACAACCTCGACGACTTCCGCGCCTTATGGATCGAGGCCAAAAAGCGCCGCCAGCTGATCGACCACCTGCTCGGCGACCATTACGTCCCAGACCTGGTGCGCAATGCCGAGCAGATGGACGACTTCGACCTGTTCGACGTGTTCGGCAAATATGGCTACCACGCCCGCGCGCTGAAACGGCCGCAGCGAGGAGCGGAATATGTGAACACCAACGCCGCGTGGTTCGCCGGCATGGACGCCAAATCGGCCATCGTCCTCAAGGGTTTCGGTACGCAGTTCGCGCAGGGCGGCACCGAGGCCTTGGAAACGTCCGCGCTGTGGGCCGTCCCGGAAATCGCACAGGCCGGCGGGCTGGACGCGCTGCGGGTGCTCGGCAAACCGGCGCAGGTGATGCAGGACGCAAAGATGAGGTTGTTTGGGATATGAGGTTCGTTCGTCTTGGAGATTGCACAACCAAAATCGGCAGTGGGCAGACGCCTTCGGGTGGCCATAGAGCGTATTCGACAAGCGGTATTCCATTGATCCGAAGCCAGAACGTCTTGATGGGTTGCTTCACTACAGACGGACTGGCTTTCATTTCCGCACAGATCGACGAACAAATGCGCGGCACAAGAGTTGTGAGAAATGACGTGCTGCTGAATATCACGGGTGCGTCCATTGGGCGCGTTTGCGTAGTGCCCGATGAAATCTGTCCGGCCAATGTTAATCAACACGTTTGTATCATTCGTTGCAGCGACGTTTTGCTTCCGGCATATCTTGCTTTAGTGCTTGCCAGCCCGGAATTCCAATCGCTGATCTGGCAAGACCAAGCCGGCGCAACGCGACAAGCGTTAACCAAGGACATGGTTGAGAGCTTCCAGATTCCGTGGAGGCCGATTGAAGAACAACGTCAAATCGCCGCCCGCCTGAAAGCCAAACTTGCCGAAGTGGAAACCGCGCGGCAGGCGGCGCAGGCGCAGTTGCGGGAAGTCTCCAGCCTTGCTGACGCCATCGTTCTGGATAGCGTGCGCAATCACTCTGTTACTGAACACTCACTCGGCGATGTTTTGGCCGAAGTAAAACGAGGCATCGGCGCACGCTGGAGCGATTACCCGGTACTAGGCGCAACGCGTGACGGTTTGGCCCCGGCGAAGGAAGCTCCCGGTAAGCATGCGATCAAATACAAGCCCGTATTGCCCGGCACGGTGTTCTACAACCCGATGCGTATTCTCATCGGTTCCATTGCCTTCGTGGATGATGGCGATACACCCGGCATTACCAGTCCCGACTATGTGGTGCTGCAAGGCAAGCCCGACTTGGTAGATTCGCGCTGGTTCTACTATTGGCTGCGCTCACCGCTTGGTGTTGCCTGCATCAACTCGTTGGCGCGCGGCGCAGTGCGCGAACGCATGTTGTTTAACCGTTTGGCCGAGGGTGAAATTGAATTGCCTGCCTACTCAGTTCAGCAGAGAGCGTCAACGGCGCTGCAAGAACTTGTGCCGCTGAAGCGGATCGTCGCCGCGCAACTCGCCGAGATCGAACGCCTGCCGCAGAAGCTGCTGGCGCAAGCCTTCACCCATCGAGGAGAAACAGAATGACCGGGAAGAAAATCAGCCAACAGCATCAGGCGACCGTCGATGGCATTCGCCACACGGACGAAGAGGGCAACGAATACTGGTTGGCTCGCGAACTGGCACCGCTGCTGGAATACGTGCAGTGGCGCAACTTCATGCTCGTGGTGGATAAGGCCAGGATGGCCTGCCAACAGGCCGGAAACCCCGTGGCCGACCATTTTGCTGATATCAGCAAAATGGTCGGGATCGGTTCGGGTGCAAGGCGTTCGGTCGATGAGGCGGGGCTATCCTGCCACGCTAGCCCCGTTCGCCCTGAGCTTGTCGAAGGGCCGTGTGTGGTTCGACAGGCTCACCACGAACGGAGGGGTGTGGTTCGACAGGCTCACCACGAACGGAGGGGTGTGGTTCGACAGGCTCACCACGAACGGAGGGGTGTGGTTCGACAGGCTCACCACGAACGGAGGGGTGTGGTTCGACAGGCTCACCACGAACG
>NZ_JAGOIT010000014.1:0-2886 GCF_017995515.1 Propionivibrio sp. | reverse complement strand
GAGGGGTGTGGTTCGACAAGCTCACCGTGAGCGGATGGCGGGAATTCAGCACGCGCGGAGTTGGGCATGAAACCATTCTGGGTTTACATCGTTCGCTGTGCTGACGATAGCTACTACACGGGGCATACAGACGACCTTGATCGGCGGGTGGCGCAGCACAAGGAGGGGGCTATTCCCGGCTGTTACACGTTCAAGCGGCGCCCTGTGACCTTGGTGTTTAGTCAGCCCTGTGTGACGCGTGAAGAAGCTTTGGCTGCTGAGCAGCAAATTAAAGGTTGGAGTAGGAAAAAGAAGGAGGCGATGATGCGGAATGATTGGGCTGAAGTTTCCAGATTGGCTTGTTCAGCTTCGAATCACGCAGCCTTTCGACCGGCTCAGGGCGAGCGGGTTAGCTTCACAGAATCGCCATTGGAGAAGAAATAGGCATGCCTCGCCCGAAAATGACCGAAAAAGCCCCCAAGGCCATCGCTTCCACCCAGTCGCTCTCGGCCTTCGTCAAGAGTATCTGCGACGTGATGCGCCGCTCCAACTGCGCCAGCGCTTTGCAATACGTGCCGGAGCTGACGTGGGTTCTGTTCCTGCGCATTCTCGACGCGCAGGAGGCGCGTGAGGCGGAACAGGCCGAGGTGCTGGGCGCGGAGTTCTCTCCGGCGCTGTGCAGCCCTTACCGCTGGCAGGACTGGGCGGCGCCGTGGTCGGACAAGGCGGATCATCCGCAAACCACAGATGGCAAGGTGCAGGGCTGGAAGCGGCAGGAACTGTTCGCCGCCGGCGACGGCAGACTGTTCGACTTCATCAACAAGGCGCTGTTGCCGCACCTGCACGCGCTGGATGTGGACCCGCGCACGAATCTGCCGAACCCGGCGGCCAGCCCGAAGCAGCGCATCATCGGCCGGATCATGACGGCGGTGGAGCGCGTGCGCGTGGATGACGAGGCCAACCTGCGCGATATCCTCGACCGCGTGCATGAGATCAGCATCGACCATATCGACGACACGCATTTCTTCACGCTCTCGCAGGTGTATGAAGACCTGTTGCTGAAGATGGGCGAGAAGAATTCGGACGGCGGCCAGTTCTTCACGCCGCGCGAGGTGATCCGGGCGATGGTGCATACCGTTGATCCCGCACTGGGTCAGACGGTTTACGACCCGTGCTGCGGCACCGGCGGCTTTCTCGCCGTGGCCTACGAGCACATGGCGCGCAAGCTGGGCAAGGCGGCAGCGAGCACGGACATTGAAGCGCTCAAGCACGACACCTTCTTCGGGCGTGAGAAGGAGAATCTGGTGTTTCCGATCGCGCTGGCCAATCTGGTGCTGCACGGCATTGATCAGCCGAACCTGTGGCACGGCAATTCGCTGACGCGCCGCGCGACCTACGCCGAATTGTTCCGGCATGCGCCCGCGCAGTTCGACGTGATCCTGACCAATCCGCCCTTTGGCGGCAAGGAGGGCAAGGATGCGCAGAAGAACTTCGCCTTCGAGACGAGCGCGACGCAGGTGCTGTTCGTACAGGACATCCTCGCCGAACTCGCGCCCGGCGGCACCTGCGCCATCGTGCTCGATGAGGGCTTGCTGTTCCGCACCAACGAGAGCGCCTTCGTCGAAACCAAGCGCAAGCTCACCGACGAGTGCGATCTGTGGGCCATCGTCAGCCTGCCCGGCGGGGTGTTTTCGACCGCCGGCGCGGGGGTGAAGACCAATCTTCTGTTCTTCACCAAAGGGAAGAAGACCGAGCGCATTTGGTACTACGACCTGTCGTGGGTGAAGGTGGGCAAAAAGACGCCGCTGACGCTGGCGCATTTCGGCTTTGGCAAGGACGGCGCGGTGCTCGGCGACGACGCCTTGCCCGCCCTCGTCACGGCTGACTGGCTGGCCGACGAGGCGAATGCCGGCCAGCCTTTCCCGACCTATGCGCGCATGCGGCAGCACCACGGCAGGCCCGAGGGCGCCAGCCGCTACTCATGGACGGTCGACTTCTCGGAGCGCCGCGCCAAGGCGCGCGAGGCAATGCAGCCGCTGCTGGACAAAACCGCCGGGATCAAGGTGGCCGTGGTCGAGTTGAAGGAAGAGCTCAAGCGGTTAAAGAAGGAGAAGGCCGACGCAAAGCGGATCGAGGCGATGGAGGCTGAGATCCGTGATCAGGAAAAGGTGGCCCGCGATCTGGAGGCCGAGGCTGCCGCCATCGACGCGGCCGTCTTCGACCTGAAAGCCGTCAATCCCAACGCGGTGACGGTGGCTGACGAACGCATGCCGGACGAGATTATCGAGAGCATTGCGGTACAGGGGCGGATCGTCGCTGAGGCGCTGGCGCGCCTGAAGACGCTGATCATGAGGTGAACCATGAATACCGCGATCCAGATATCTTTCCCCCAAGCGCTGCTATCCGCCCTGCGCGAGCTGATCCAGCAAGGGTGACTGCGGGCGTTGCGCGCAGCGTATGGCAAGCGGCTTTTGCCGCAATTGGCCGAGGCGCTGACGCGGGAGTTCGGCAAGGGTTCGTGCGTCCAATCTGCGCTACATGCGGCTGTTTTTTCAGGCGTTTCCGAATTGTGACGCGCTGCGTTCCGAATTGAGCCGGACGCATTACCGGCGACTGCTGCGCGTCGAAGATTCCCGTGCGCGGGCGTGGTACATGGACGAGGCGGCCGGGCAGAACTGGAGCACGCGGGCGCTGGAGCGGCAGAGCGAGCAGCTTTTCGCCAGCAAGTACCGTTTGATCCTGCCCAGCGAGGAGGAACTGCGTCGGGAGATCGAGAGTGCGCGGGTGGCGATCCAGGGGGCGTGAACGCATCAAAAGTGACGGCCCGCTCTTCCGCATCCGTCCTGCCGAAATGGGCGACGCCACGCGGTTGGGCTGTTCATCCTTAAAACCTCAGTTCTTCACCGC
>NZ_JAGOIT010000152.1 GCF_017995515.1 Propionivibrio sp. | reverse complement strand
CGGTATAATCCGGCGCGTGGAACTCATACAGAAAATCCGTCCCCGCCGCCGCATTCCCGGCCTGACCTCGGCCTGGAACCGTCTGCGCGGACGCACGAGCGCCGGCCAGCCGCTGACCGAGATGCCCTGCCTGCCGGTTGCCGCCGGCAAGGTGCAGACGCTGGACAGTCCGGTCGATTACCGCGAAACGATCCTCGCGCTGATCGCGCAGGCGAAGAAGCGCATCCTGATCGCCGCGCTCTACCTGCAGGACGACGACGCCGGACGCGAAGTCCTGTCGGCGCTCTACGCGGCGAAGAAGGCGCAGCCGCAGCTCGAAGTCTCGGTCTTCGTCGACTGGCACCGCGCGCAGCGCGGGCTGATCGGCAAGGTCAAATCGGAGGGCAACGCCGCGCTCTATCGCAGCATGGCCGAACGCTTCGGCCCCGGCGTCACCGTCTACGGCGTACCCGTGCAGCGGCGCGAGCTGATGGGCGTGCTGCATCTCAAGGGGCTCGTCATCGACGACCACGTCCTCTACAGCGGCGCCAGCCTGAACGACGTCTACTTACAGCGGCACGGTCGCTACCGCCTCGACCGCTACCACCTGATCGACGACGCGGCGCTCGCCGACAGTCTGGCCGGACTGCTCGACACCACCTTCATCCTGAGCCCGGCCGTGCTTCCGCTCGACAGCGCACAGGTGCCGAAGACGGTCGAGCTGCGCGCCGCCATCGCGCAGTTCCGGCGCGTGCTCGCCAAGGCCCGCTATCACTACGCCGACGACCTGATCAAGCCGGGCCAGGTCGGCATCACGCCGCTACTCGGCCTCGGCGTGCGCGGCAACGAGCTGAACGCGGCGATCCTGCAGTTGCTCCGTCAGGTGAAGAAGCAGCTCGTCGTGTTCACCCCGTACTTCAACCTGCCCGGTCCGATCCGCCGGCTGGTCGACCAGAAGATCAAGGCCGGCTGCCGCGTCACCATCGTTCTCGGCGACAAGACGGCGAACGATTTCTACATCCCGCCGGAAGAGCCGTTCAAGGCGATCGGCGCGCTGCCGTATCTTTACGAAGCCAACCTGCGCCGCTTCTGCAAGGCGCACAAAAGAGCGATCGACGCCGGCACGCTGAACGTGCATCTGTGGCGGCACGACGACAACACCTTCCACCTCAAGGGCCTGCTCGTCGACGGCAACTACGCGCTGCTCACCGGCAACAACCTCAACCCGCGCGCCTGGCGCCTCGACCTCGAGAACGGCCTGTTGATCCACGATCCCCAGGAACTGCTGCTGCCGCAGCACATGGCAGAACTCGAAAGGATCATGGCGCACACGCACCGCCTCGCCAGCCACGAGGCGATCGAGCCGGTCGAGTCGTACCCGGCGCCGGTGCAGCGCCTGTTGCGCCGCCTGGCGCGCGTGCGCGCCGACCGTCTGGTCAATCAGGTGTTGTAGCGCCGGTTACAGAGGCAATTTCCGGCGAACTTCCCTCGCACCCGGCCGCGTTGCGCGGCAGATGGACGCGGACGCACAGCCCGCCCGCGACCCGATTGGCGGCCTCGATGCGCCCGTGGTGGTTATCGACGATCTGGCGCACGATGGCCAACCCGAGACCATGCCCGGTGCGCGCCGCAACCTGCGTTCCGCGGTAGAAGGGCTCGAACAGCCGCGCCAGATCCGCGGCCGGCACGCCCGGCCCGCGATCGTCGACGCACACGCACAGGTCGTCGCCAACCGCCGTCAGCGTGATGCCCACCCAGCCGCCGCTCGCCGCATGTTTCAGCGCGTTGCGCAGCAGGTTGTCGAAGACGCGATGCAGCATTTCCGCGTCGCCGCAGGCGACGCAATCGTGCCCACCAACGTCGAGTTCCACCCGACAGCCGGCTTGCGCGGCTTCGGGCGCCGTATCGGCGACGACGTCGGCGAGCAGGTCGGCGACATCCACGCGCTCGTTGTCGCGCGCCATCATCCCCGACTCGAGGCGCGAGAGCGTCAGCAGTTCGCTGAGCAGGCGGTCCATGCGCACCGATTCGTGCTCGAGACGCACCAGGCAGTCTTCAAACTTGTCCGGCTGCTGGCGCGCCAAGCCGATGACGGCGTTCAAGCGCGCCAGCGGCGAGCGCAGTTCGTGCGACACGTCGTGCAGCAGGCGGCGCTGGCCCTCCATCAGCTGTGCGAGGTGCTGCGCCATGCGGTCGAAATCGTGGCCGAGGTCCGCCAGTTCATCGCGCCGGCTGCCCATCGCCGCAGCCACGCCCGGCGCGAGCTGGCCGCCGGCCGCCGCCTGCAGCGCCTGGCGCAGGCGATGAATCGGGCGCGCTACGTAGGCGGCGAGCAGTGCGGCGAAAACCAGGCTGACGAGCGCGCCGGACAGGAGATGCACGAGCGGCAGCTTGGGGCCCGGCCCCGGCCCGCGCGGCGGCAAGGGCTTGCCGTCTGCGCCGAGCGGCGGCGGTGCCAATGCGGCCGGCCCGCCCTCGGCGACACCCGCGCGTGGAATCGGCGGCGCCCACGTTTCATGCGCCGGCATCGTCGCCCAGATGGCCAACCCGATACCCAGCACGGCCGTCGTCTGCGCGAGGAAGAAGAAGATCAGGAACTTCCAGAACAGCCGGCCGAGCGGCAACTTGGGCATGGTGAGCAACGGCTGCTAGTCGACGAGCAGCTGGTAGCCGCGGCGGAACACGGCCTGGATGCGCGAGCGGCCGTCCGGCAGTGGCGGCAGCTTGCGGCGGATGCTGCTCACGTGCACGTCGATACTGCGGTCGTAGCGTTCGTGCGGCCGCCCGAGCCCCTGCTCGGAGAGCAGGTCCTTGCCCACCACCTGCCCGGCTTTCTGAATCAGGACTTCGAGCAGGTTGAACTCGGCGTTGGTCAGCGCCAGCGTCTCGTCGGCCCAGGTGATGCGGCGCTGTCCGGGCAGCAGGACGAGCTCGCCGATGCGCACGGCGTCGCCATCCGTGTCCTTGTCCGCATCCTGTTTCGACAAGGTACGGCGCAGGATAGCCCGTAAGCGAGCACTCAGTTCGCGCGGCGTGCACGGCTTCGGGACGTAGTCGTCGGCGCCAAGCTCAAGCCCGAGAATCCGGCTCTCCGAATCGCCGCGTGCGGTCAGCATCAGCACCGGCAGAGTGCTGCGCGCGCGGATGCGGCGCAGCACCTCGATCCCGCTGTAGCCGGGCATCATCACGTCGATGACGGCGATGTCGGGCAGTTCGACGAGCGCCGCGCGCACGCCGCTTGCGCCGTCATGCGCAACCGAGACACGGAATCCGTCGCTCGCGAGGTAGGCGCGCAGCAGCTCGACGAGCTCGACATCGTCGTCGACCAGGAGGACGTGCGCGCCACTGGGCGCATCGGTGGGAGCAGCTCCATTCATGGGCGTGATGATAACGGCTGGGCCGAATCGCGGCGACGCCGCTTTACACGGATTTACAGCGGCCGGTTGTTTTTGCCGGAAGAGCGGCAAAGGCGCCGTATCGCGCTGATTTTTGACGACTTTGTTTGCCGCTTCACGGCGCTTTCGGAGGGCGCTGACGACCCATTCAGCGGATTTGTTGCCGTCGCGGAACGAAACCAGCGAACAGATGCGCCGCGCGCGCCGGAACGCGGCCACGTCTTCACACGGATTTACCCGCATTAACACTTTTCGCCGTGATTTCACGCGCTTTCTGGCCGATAACTTGCGAACAAGGCGATAAGCCGGCACGTCGCTGATTCGTTCGGGATCACGCCGGCCCCCACAACCTTTAAGGAGCACACCATGAGTTCAGTGAGTGGCATCAACACGAGCAGTATCGCTTCCTTGTACTCGGAACAGACCAGCCAACGCCGGCAGAAACCCGATGCAGCCACGATGGCCGAGGACCTCTTCGCCAAACTCGATACGTCCGGCAAGGGCTACATCGAGCAGAGCGATCTGACGTCGGCTTTATCAAGCACCTCAAGCACATCGACCGAAGGCACGGCCAGCGCCAGCGAGATTTTCAGCCAGCTCGACAGCGACGGCGACGGCAAGGTCACGCAGGACGAGCTGAAGACGAGCATGCAAAAGCTGGCCGAGTCGCTCGACAGCCAGTTCGACGAGATGCGCATGCAGGCCGGAATGCCACCGCCTCCACCGCCCGCTGAAAGCGACGCCGGCTTCACCGAGGAAGAACTGACCGACCAGCTGGCCGAGATCGGCAGCACCGATTCGGCGCGCGCCAGCCTGATCAGCAACGTGGTGAACAACTTCGACGCCGCCGACACGAACGAGGACGGCAAGGTCAGCTTCCAGGAAGCGATCGCTTACGACAAGGCCAACCCGACGAGTTCATCGAGCGCCGCGACCGATTCGACGAGCTCGACCGACTCGACGACAAGCGCCACGTCGGTCGCCAGCAGCGACAAGACCGACGCGCAGGTCTTCCGGCAGCTCATGGAATTGCTGCGCACCTACGGCGAAAGCGATGACTCGACGAAGAACCTGTTGAGCACGCTCGTCACCACCGCCTGAAGAGAGGATCGGTGGATTGGTGCAATGCGCGTTGCTTATTGCACCCTACGGTCTCTACAAAACCTACCGAAGCCGTAGGGTGCAATAAGCGCAGCGCATTGCACCGACCGTTCGCAACAACCACCGTCACCGTTCACCCACATAAAGGCACGCCGCGATGCCGGTCGCAATCGCATCGGCCATGCGCTCCTGGCGCGCCGGGTCGAGCAGCGCCAACTCCTCGGCGCGATGCTTGATCACGCCGGCCTCGAAGAGCACCGCCGGCAGCGTCGTGCGATAGAGGACGACCAGGTTGTCGTAGTAATGCACGGTGTTCTGCACGTCGGCGTAAGGGCGCGGCGTGTGCGCCAGCGAATCGGCGTGGTGCGTCGCGCCGACGAAGCCCTGGCGGCGCAGCCAGGCGCCGATCGCCGAGGCGCAGCGCAGGCTGGTTTCCAGATCCGGGCTGTTGCGCGAAACGAAGAGCGAAAAACCGGCATGCCGGTCGCTGAAGTTGAGCGCTTGCCCCTCCCACGCCCATTCTTCGAGTAGTTCGGCCTGCACCGAGTCGTGATGGATGGCGATGAAGAAGTCGCTACCAGCGGCCGCCTGCGGCCGGGCGTCGAGGCTCTCGATGCGCCCGTCGAAGTTGATCTGGCGCACGCCCAGACCGCGCGCCGCCAGCGCACCGGCGACCTTGCCGGCGAGCACCCGGTTGAAATCGAACTCCTTGCGCCCGCGCGCACTCACCGCGCCGGTGGCCGCCAGCGTATGGCCGACGTCGACGGCGACTTCCGCAGCGGAAGCGGTCGAGGCGGCAAGATAACCGGCGATACAGCACAAGAAACCGGCGATGCGGCGCATCAGCGAAAAGGAATCCACGGGCGTTCTCTCCGAAGCGAAGATCGCGAATGCGCCCCGAGGCAGGACCGGCCGACGCACGCGCAAAAGCCACGGATATTACACGCAACGATTGCGTTGGCCTCGCCCGACCGGTGGGCAAAGGGATCACGGTGTGGGTGCAATGCGCGTTGCTTATTGCACATCCCCTTCTCCGACAACATCGCAAGGGCGCAATAACCGAAGCGCACTGCGCCGAATGACTACCCGACCACCCGTCCCTCCACGTCACGCCGCGCGCGGCCGAGGGCTTCGAGGGTGTCGATGATCTGCGGCAGGCGTTTTTTCCATGGGCC
>NZ_JAGOIT010000013.1:21333-49076 GCF_017995515.1 Propionivibrio sp. | reverse complement strand
GCAGGCTAGCCGACTGAAAGGACCGATATGAACAGTTCAAAAACCACTGACAAGCACGAACCTCGTGAAATCCGTCGCAAGCTTGGCTTGAATCAGCAGCAATTCTGGTCGAAGATCGGCGTTACGCAGAGCGGCGGATCACGTTACGAAAGCGGCCGCAATATGCCGCGCCCGGTGCGTGAATTGTTGCGCCTGGTGCATGTCGAGCAGATCGATATTCAGCGCGTAAAGCGTGAAGACATGGACGTGATCGACTATCTGAAGAGCGAAGATCCCGAGCTCTTCAAAACCCTCAAGAAGTCGGCGAAGGCCAAGAAGAAGGCCGCCTAGCAGCTGGAGCATCAAGGATTAGCAACGACCCTGACTCCGAGCGCAGCGATGCGATCGGCAAACTGATGGAATTGATCACGCGCAACATTTGAAAGCCTGCCGGCTTCTGGTTGCATTGACGGGCGTGCCAAACCGTAAAGGAGCACGCCCTTGGTTTTTTTACCGACCGTAGCGACGAGTTCAAGGTAGGCAGCCTGATCCGCTCGCGACGACTCTTTGCCGTCGAGCGCGAAGTAGCACGTCTGAATCCACGTCGGCGCAAGCTCGGCACACGCCAGGATGGATTCGCGGACTTTGTCGATGGACATGCGAATGCCGTTAATCGCGGCGATGCCCGATTCCGTCGCCGCATCCAGCTTGAACCAGATTTCGCCCGGCTGCGATCCGATACGTGCTACAGCCTTCCGGACCGCCGGACGGTGCAGAAGGCTGCCGTTGGTAATCAGCCGAAGCGGGACGCTTTCCGGTAAAGCGAACGCGCTCATGACGCGACCGACGGACTCGACGGCAGCAAGGAAATCCGCCGAACTCGTTGGCTCGCCGTTCCCGGAAAACGCCAGATCGACCAGTCGCCGCGCTTCCGGCGACGCATTTCGCGCAAGAAAATCGCCGCTGACGATATCCGCCAGAAGCTCTCGCAACTCGCTTTCGAGCAAGCCGAGATCGACGGGCGGCGGTCCGCCGCGCGTGAGACCGGGCACCTGGCAGTAGACGCAGCGCCAGTTGCAGGCATTGTTGACATTGAGGTTGATGCCGAGCGAGACACCGCCGGCGCGCCTGGACACGACGGGGTAGATGTACTTCAAACCGGCGCTGTCTCGACTGTGATCGCTGACGTTCAACATCTCCCACTCTCTCCACGCGACACGCTGGCCGAAAACGGCGGCCAAGGACCGAAAACCCGCGATGATATAATTTCTCACCACCGCCTTACAGGGACTCCCATGCAAGTCACCCGTCGCCTCGAGTTTGACGCCGGTCACCGAATCCCCGACCACCGGAGCCAATGCCGTCATCTGCACGGCCATCGCTATGCGATCGAGATAACCCTCGCCGGCGACATCATCCTGCAAGCCGGCGATCCGGCCAACGGGATGGTCATGGACTTCTCCGAGATCAAATCGCTAGCCAATGAACACCTGGTTGCCGTTTGGGATCATTCCTTCCTCGTCTATTCGGGCGATACCACGGTCGTTGAGTTCCTGGAAAGCCTGCCCAATCACAAGACGGTCATCCTCCCGTGCATTCCCACCGCGGAGAATCTTGCCGAGGAAGCATTCCGGATTCTCGACCGCGTCTACCAGGACACTTACGGCAATAATCTACGCCTTGAGCGAGTCCGACTGTACGAAACGCCGAACTGCTGGGTCGACGCAATCCGCAAGTAGTCCGACGACGCACTCGCGGCATTCTCGCTCGAAGATCCCGGCGCACCGAAAAACAAGTTGCTTCCACAACAAGCACAAATTGGTTTGATTTCTGCGCAAACACTGACAATAATAGTTCGTTACAAAAACTAACTACTTATTTCCAGACAGCCCACGCTATGACGATTACCGGCGATCAGGCTTTGATGCGCGAAATCAACCGCATGGCGCTGGTGCGGGCCATTCAGCGCATTCCGGGCCAATCCAGAGCCGAACTGGCCAAAGAGACGGGCCTGACCAAGTCGACGGTGAGCCTCCTGGTCCAGGACCTGATCGAAGCGGGATGGCTCGTTGAGTCGGACATTCAGGCCACGGGCGCCATTGGCCGCCGACCGACGCCAATTTTCCTCGACGGCGTTCGCCTTGCCATGATCGGCGCCGAAATCAGCGTCGAAAGTCAGAGCATCAGCGCCCTCACCGTCTCGCTGACAGGGGATGTCATCAACGGTTCGCAAGAACCGCTGCCGAGTACCCAGCCTGCCGACGTCATCGAACGACTGGCGCACCTGATCGCGTCGCTCGTCAGGCAATCGGAACAGGATGGTCGCGAACTGCTCGGTATCGGCATCGGCGTCCCGGGCGCCGTACTCGATCAACAGGGCATGGTCAAGATGGCTCCCAATTTCGCCTGGCGCGATGTTGCCCTGCAGAGCGCGCTGGCACAGGAACTCGAATCACTCGGCGTGACCGGCCTGCGCATTCAGGTACAGAACGACTACGACGTCGCCGCACTCAGCGAGTACGAGTTCGGTTCGCCGCCGCAGCCCGACCCCTTGATTTACCTCGGGCTCGGCATCGGCGTCGGCGCCGGTATCATTGTTCGCGACCGTCTCTTTCTTGGCGCCGAGGGCTTTGCCGGCGAAGTCGGACATTCCATCCTGCAACTCGAAGGACCGGTGTGTTCCTGCGGGCGCAAGGGCTGTGCCGAAACGTTCATCGGCCTGCGCGCGATCAGCACCCAGATCATCGGCCACGCCGGCGACCTGATCCCGGTCGACACCATCCGCCACCTGCTCGATCGCAATGACGAAGCGGCAATACTGGCCGTGCGCCGTGCGGGACACTACCTCGGCGTCCTCATCCAGAACCTGTGGACGTATTTCAATCCAGGAAGAATTGTCCTCGGCGGTCCGTCATGCGAATTGGGCGCCCCATTCCTTGACGCAGCCCAGGCCTGCCTGGAACGCTACTCGCAGGATTGTGGCCTGCCCTTGCCGGAAATCCAGCTATCGCGGTTTGGCTCGCGCTCGGTCGCTGTCGGTGCGGCCGCGCTGGTCAAACATGCCTTGCTGAGGCCACTTGATCTCCGTTTCCGCATCCAGTAATCAGGACATCGCCGATGTTTTCAACGACAAACGACCGGGGTCCCTGAAAAATAAAAAAGTGCATTTTGGTATTGCTTTGGTGCGACCATTAAACTAATGTACCGGCATTCGACGAAAACAATTCGGTGGCAGCGAACCACCGGCGCAGAAGATTCATGAAAGACTCAAATCGACACCAGATAGTTATCGGATGTCAGGGATTGAAGGAGGTGGAACATGTACCTGGGGGTTGCGCTTGATCCTTGCCTAATCACGCAGTTGTCACGGCTTGATGTTCGGCCGTCTTCTTCGGCACCGGACACGATTGCGCACCTCTTCGCAACGAGTGCCGAACTTTCCATGCACGCCCACTCCTGCTCGAACGGACACTAGCCGCGCGACAAGCGGCTAGTCGACACGATACGCCGCGAACTCTTTTCCGGTTCGCCGTCCAAGAGTTCAGGAAAGATTTGTGAATGTTGTGGAGCAAAAGGAATTCGCAGAAAGGTTTTTCCATCCGCAAGGCGGATAAGTATTTTTTTGTTGTGGGCTGTTTCAGTCAACCTCAAGGCCATCCCGAAGCGTTGACTCCCTGCAGCCGGCACAAATGAATGGTGCAGAGATGTCGGCTGTATGTGCCCAAGGTAGTGACAGCATTTGTTTCGGTTGGAATGTTGAAATTCTGGAACACGCCCGGAAACGGGCGAGCTTGTTGAATGTGGTTTGTTGCAGAATAAGCCGCTGCTCTATGCAGATGGCCTAGTTGGGAGGTTCAGCCTTCCGGTATTTAAATCTAAGGAGACCCAGATGAGCCGTTTTACAGTTCGCCGTACCCTTTTGGCAGTACTTGCTGCATCCGCTGCTTGCGTGTCCCTGCCCGCTTTTGCCTCCAAGGAAAAGCCCGTCATCGGTTTCTCGATCGACGACCTGCGCGTTGAGCGCTGGGCACGTGACCGCGACTACTTCATCGCCGCAGCGAAGGGCCTTGGCGCAGAAGTCAGCGTTCAATCGGCGGATGGCGACAGCGCCAAGCAAGTCGCTCAGATCGAAAACCTGATCTCCAAGAAGGTTGACGTTCTCGTGATCGTTCCGAAGGATCAATCGACCCTGACCAACGTTCTGAAGGAAGCCAAGAAAGCCGGCATCAAGGTTGTCTCGTATGACCGCCTGATCAAGAGCCCGGACGTTGACGTATATATCTCGTTCGACAACTACCGCGTTGGCCAGATGCAAGGTGCCGCGCTGATGAAGGCTCTGCCGAAGGGCAGCATCTACGTCATGAGCGGCGACCCTGGCGACAACAACGCCAAGCTGTTCAAGGCTGGCGCGCTCTCCGAGATCGACCCGTTCGTCAAGAAGGGCGACATCAAGATCCTCGGCGAGCAAGCGGTCAAGGATTGGCTGCCGGCTAACGCGCTGTCCATCGCCGAAAACGTGCTGACGCAGTTCAACAACAAGATCGACGGCTTCCTCGGCCCCAACGACGGTACCGCCGGCGGCATCATCCAGGCTCTGGCTGGTCAGAAACTGGCTGGCAAGGTGCCGGTCACCGGCCAGGACGCCGAGCTTGCTGCTGTCAAGCGCATCATCGCCGGCACGCAGACGATGACGGTCTACAAGTCGCTCAACCTGATCGCGACCGAAGCCGCCAAGCTGTCCGTTGCGCTGGTCAAGGGCGACAAGATCACGTTCAAGTCCGAAAAGGCCGAAGGTGGCGTCAACCAGATCCTGCTTGACCCGATCGTCATCACCAAGGACAACGTCGACTTCCTGGTCAAGGATGGCTTCTACACCAAGGCGCAACTCGGTATTTAATTCGGGTTTGGCTAGTCTATAGTTCTGTTTTGCAGGCAGGCTGCCACGGCAACCTGCCTGTTTTTACCGAAGCAGGCGCTCATCCTGCTTTGTCGCAGTAAACAAATCTTTTATAGCGGGGGATCATGTCCGAATATCTTTTGGATATGCGTGGGATCGTCAAGGACTTCAATGGCGTGAAAGCGCTGGACGGGATCGATCTCAAGGTTCGCGCGGGCGAAATCGTTGGCCTGTGCGGAGAGAACGGTGCCGGAAAATCGACGCTGATGAAAGTCCTGTCGGCCGTATACCCGTACGGCACCTGGCAGGGCGAAATCTTCTGGGAGGGCAAGGAACTCAAGGCGGAGACCATTCGCCAGACAGAAGAAGCCGGTATCGTCATCATCCACCAGGAACTGATGCTCGTCCCGCAGCTTTCCGTCGCCGAAAACATCTTCATGGGCAACGAAATCACCCTGCCCGGCGGCCTCATGAACTACGCAGCGATGTATCGCCGCGCCGAAGAGCTCATGGCCGAACTCAAGATGCCCGACGTCAATGTGGCGCTGCCCGTTTATCACTACGGCGGCGGTCACCAGCAATTGATCGAGATCGCCAAGGCGATCAACAAGAAGGCCAAACTGCTGATCCTCGATGAGCCAACCTCTTCGCTGACCAAGGCCGAAACCGAAATTCTGCTCGACATCATCCGCGACCTCAAACGCAAAGGCGTCGCCTGCGTGATGATCTCGCACAAACTCGACGAAGTCGCCGCCGTGTGCGATACCGTCAGCGTCATTCGCGACGGCGCGCACGTCGGCACGCGCCCGATGAAAGAAATCGATACCAACGAGATCATTACGATGATGGTTGGGCGCGAAATCAAGAACCTCTTCCCGCGCGAAGAGCACCCGATCGGTGAAGTGTTCTTCGAAGCACGCAACGTCACCTGTCTTGACGTCAACAATCCGGCGCGGAAACGCGTCGACAACATTTCCTTCAAGCTGCGCAAAGGCGAGATTCTTGGCATCGCCGGTCTTGTCGGCGCCGGCCGCACCGAACTGGCGATGGCCATCTTCGGTTGCTATCCAGGCCAGTCCGAAGCCGAACTCTGGCTCGACGGCAAGCAGATCGATGTCAATTCGCCGCGTTCGGCCGTGACCCAGGGCATCTGTCTGGTACCGGAAGACCGCAAGCGCCACGGAATCGTCCCGCTGCAAGGCGTGGGTGCCAACATCACGATGGCGGTTCTCGAAAACTATGCCAAGTTCGGCACCATCGATGCCGAATCGGAAATGGCACAGATCCAGAAGTCGATTGCGCGCATGCGCATCAAGACCGCATCGCCCAATTTGCCGATCAAGGGTCTGTCAGGCGGGAACCAGCAGAAGGCCGTCCTCTCGAAGATGCTGCTGCCCAAGCCCAAGGTGCTGATCCTCGACGAGCCGACACGCGGCGTCGACGTCGGTGCCAAGTACGAGATCTACAAGCTGATGTTCGAACTTGTCAGGGAAGAAGGTTTGTCGATCATCATGATCAGCTCCGAACTGCCCGAGGTTCTGGGAATTTCGGATCGCGTGCTGGTAATTGGCGAAGGCCAATTGCGCGGCGACTTTATCAACGACGGCCTGACTCAGGAGCAGGTACTCACCGCCGCTCTGGGCCACACCGACGAATTGGCCGCCTGAGCGCTTGTGCCCGGTTTATCTTCTTGAAGAGAAAGTTATAGACAAATGACTACCGCCACCAAAAAAATTCAAAGATTTTTCACTCAGTACAAGATAGTGACGCTGCTGTTTGCCGTCGTCGTGATCTGGGCGCTCTTCGGCTCGCTGTCCGACGGCGCCTTCCTGACGCCGCGCAACTTCTCCAACCTGCTGCGCCAGATGGCGATCACCGGCATGCTCGCTTCCGGCATGGTGTTCATCATCATCCTGGGGGAAATCGACCTTTCGGTCGGCTCCTCGCTGGGCTTGCTCGGCGGTATCGCCGCGATCATGGATTACACCTACCACTTCCCGATGTGGGCGACAGTGGTGACGGTGATCGTGCTCGGGATCCTGATTGGCTTGATGAACGGCTATCTGGTCGCCTATCAGCGCATCCCGGCATTCATCGTCACCCTGTCCGGATTCCTTGCTTTCCGCGGAATTCTGCTGGGGATCACCAAGGGGACGACGGTTCCGCTCGAGTCGCAGGGGCTGGTGCTGATTGGTCAAGGCTACCTGCCAGTCACGCTCGGCAACATCCTTGGCGTCGTTCTCTTCGTCCTGCTCGCATTCCTGGCCTTCAAGACGCGCGCTGGGCGCAAGCAGCATGATCTTTCTGTCGCCCCTATGTGGCAGGAAGTTGGCAAGCTGGTAGTGATTGCGGCCATGATCGCCGGCTTTGTCTTCACGCTCAACCAGTACGAAGGCATCCCGTTCCCGGTGATGGGAATGCTGATCATTCTGGGTATTTTCAGCTACATGGCCAACAAGATGGTCTTCGGCCGCCGCATCTATTCGATCGGTTCGAACATGGAGGCTACGCGACTCTCGGGTGTCAACGTGCGCTTCATCAAGATGGCGGTGTTCGGCATCCTCGGGCTGATGTGCGCGTTTGCCGGTCTGACGACCACGGCACGTCTGGCCGCGGGTTCGCCTTCGGCCGGTAACCTCGGTGAAATGGACGCAATCGCCTCGTGCTACATCGGCGGCGCGTCGAGCCGCGGCGGTGTCGGTACCGTTTATGGTGCGCTGATCGGCGCGTTGATCATGGCCAGCCTCGACAACGGCATGTCGATGCTCGGCGTCGATACCTTCTGGCAGATGATCGTCAAGGGCTCCATCCTGCTGCTCGCAGTCTGGGTTGACGTCGTTTCGGGCGCCGGCAGCGATCGCTGACGCGGTATAGAGACAGAATCGACCGTGCATTCCGTCCCTCTGCGCACGGAATGCCACGCAAAGTTGCTTATAGAACTTTTTTTAAGGGACACCATCGTGCAAATTCTTGGCATTGATGTCGGCGGAACAGGAATCAAGGCCGCCATCGTCGAAACGACGACCGGCGAACTCATCAGCGAACGCACCCGCGTCGAAACGCCGCGCCCGGCCACGCCGGAAGCGATCGGCAAGACGCTGAAGACGGTCATCGCCGAGCACAAGTGGAAAGGCCCGATCGGCATGGGTTTCCCGGCGGCGATCCAGCACGGTATCGCGCGCACGGCGGCCAACGTCGACAAGTCCTTCATCGGACTGGCGGCGGCCGAATATTTCTCCAAGGCAACCGGCCAGACGATCTACATGGCGAACGACGCCGACGTCGCCGGCATGGCCGAGATGCGCTTCGGCGCCGGCAAGGACAACCCCGGCGTCGTGCTCATCATCACCATCGGCACCGGCCTCGGCACAGCGCTGTTCAGCGAAGGCCATCTGATGCCGAATACCGAGCTTGGCCACGTCTATCTGTCGAACGGTGTAGAAGCCGAGCGCTATGCCTCCGAAGCCGTACGCGTAACCAAGGATCTCAAGTGGAAGGACTGGGGCGAGCGCCTCAATCTTTACCTGACGACGATGGAAAGCCTGCTCTGGCCCGATCTGATCGTGCTCGGCGGCGGCGTCAGCGAGAAGCTGCACAAGTTCTCGCCGATGATCACCGCCAAAGCGCCCGTTGTTGCGGCTAGTTTCCTGAACCAGGCGGGCATCGTCGGTGCCGCCCTGTTCGCCGAGGAATCGCTGGCGCGCAAGAAGTAAGCAATCTCGCGAAGCACGACGATAGCGCTGCCCGATCGACGTCGGGCGGCGCTATTTTTTTGCGCTCGCCGAACGCCGGAACTCGGTCGGCGTCGTCCCCTTGAGCTCGAGAAAGCGGCGGTTGAAGTAGGCGATGTTGCGGAAGCCGACTTCCTGACAAACGCTGCTCACGTACTGGTCGGTGTGCGTCAGCAACTGGCACGCCTTGCTGATGCGCAGGTGCGTCAGGTAATCCGTGAAGGTGTTCCCCGTCGTGCGCTGGAAGAAACGTGAAAAACCCGATTCCGACATGCCAACCAGCCCGCACAGATCGCCCATCGACAAGTCCTGCGCGTAGTTTTTGTTGAGAAAATCGAGGACGGTATTGATCCGCTCCAGCGACGACGGGGCCTCGCTGCTCTGCATGCCGACGGTCGACAGCAACTGATAGTCCTCGCAGCGCGCCAACACGAGGAGCAGGCGCGTGAACTCGGCGAAGCGCTCGAGCCCCCGGCTCTCCTTGACCCGATAGAAACACTGACGCACTTCTTCACTGATGCCGAAGAACTGGATACCATGCGCCGCGCGCTCGAACAGCGGCACCAGGTCGGTGAGTTCGGGGAAAAGCGCCATCCCCTTGCGGAAGGGTTCGTCGAGAAACTGGGTGACGAGGTTGCGCACCGGCACCGCGCTCGAAACGTCGGCCGCAATCCAGTTGTGCGGCAGTTTCGGACCGACGAGGACGAGATGGTTCGGCGTGTAGTGCCCGATATAGTCGCCGATGAACGCCCGGCCGTGTGTTTCGACGATGAGTTGCAGCTCGTATTCGTCGTGATAGTGCCAACGTTCCAGCGGCCACGGGTAGCCGTGCTCAAGGCAGCGCACGACGCTGACACCGGCCGGCTCGAAGCCGAGATCGGGATCGCGCAACAGTTCGTGCTCGCGACAGGGAGGGGGCGTGGTCCGTTGCATCCTGATGAAAAGAGAGAAAGAAACCCGGGAAATCGGCGCGGCGCACGCTGCCGCGCCGCCTGCTATTCGGCGTCCCAGCGAAACACGAGGTGGGCGCGGTGCTTGCCCTGCTCGATCAGGCGCGCGTTCGGCTCGTCGGTGTTGTTGACCCAGGCGACCGCCTCGTCGCGCGTCCGCCCGAACTGCACGTGCCGGTCGGCCAGGCGCCCGATGCGCAGATCGTCGTCCACGTCGACGTACCAGATCTCGTCGAGATAGGTCGGCACCTTCTGCCAATGCCCCTCTTCGAGCAACAGATAGTTGCCTTCGGTGATCAGCAGCTGCGTTTCCGGGAAGATCGGGATCGCGCCGGCGATCGGCTCCTCGATCTCGCGCCGGAATTCGGGCGCGTAGATGATTTCGTCCGCAGCCTGCGAATGCAGGCGCTTCAACAAATCGACGTAACCGGCGCTGTCGAAGGTGTCGGGCGCACCCTTGCGATGCGCGCGCCCCAGGCGTGCCAGCTCGACGTTCGCCAGATGGAAGCCGTCCATCGGCACAATCTGCGAGACATCGCGAAAAGTCTCGCGCAAGGCGAGTCCGACGGTCGACTTGCCCGCCCCCGGCGGACCGACGAGACCGATGATCTTGCGCGATCCGGCCTTCAACATCTCGCGCAACCGCACCAGGTAGCTTTCGGGAATCGCCGGGACGGCGGACGAACTCACTGCAACATCATTACTCATCACAATCCTTCACCTATGTGAGCCAACGGTTTTCGAGGGAAGCGCGGAGTATCGACGGCTTATTCCGTCACCGCTATCTGGATTTTTACATCGCCGGGGCGTGCCCTGGCGGCTTCTTCAAACGCCTCGACGCCCTGAGCGAACGGGAAGACACGCGAGATAAAGCGCTTCACGTCGATCTTGCCCGAGCTGATCAGTGCCAGCGCGCGCGGGAAGATGTTGGCGTAGCGGAAGACCGATTCGATGCGCGCTTCCTTCGCCTGGATGGCGACGATGTCGAACGGCACCTTGTCGACCGGAATGCCGACGAGCACGACGCAGCCGCCCGGGCAGAGCAGTTCGAAGATGTGCTCGAAGGCCTTGGCGCCGCCGCTCGCCTCGAAGACGATGTTCGCGCCCCAGCCATTGGTCGCCGCCTTGACGACGTCGGCCAGGCTCTGCTCCTTGACGTTGACCGTCGTCACCGCCGGATCGTCCTTGAACAGCGCCAGCTTCTCGGGCACCAGGTCGGCCAGGATGACGCGCGAAGCGCCACCGGCGAGTGCGGCCAGAGCGGTCATCGCGCCGATCGTGCCGGCGCCGATCACCACGGCGACGTCACCGGGCTTGATCGCCGCCTTCTTCGCCGCCTGCAGACCGATGGCCAGCGGCTCGACGAAGGCGCCCTCGGCAAAGCTCACGTTGTCCGGCATCTTGAACGTGAAGGCGGCGGGGTGAACGACATGCGGCGTCAGGCAGCCGTGGATCGGCGGCGTCGCCCAGAAGCTCACCGCCGGATCGAGGTTGTACAAGCCTTCCATCGTCGCGCGCGAACTCGAATCGGGAATGCCCGGCTCCATGCAGACGCGGTCACCGACCTTCAGGTGCGTCACTTCGGCACCGACTTCGGCGACGACGCCCGATGCCTCGTGCCCGAGGATCATCGGCTGTTCGACCACATAAGGGCCGATGCGCCCGTGCAGGAAGTAGTGCAGATCGCTGCCGCACACGCCGACGTTGCGAATCTCGATCTTGACGTCGCGCGGCCCGACGACGAGCGGCACGTCGATGTCGCGCAGTTTGAGATCGAGCGTTTTATCCAGAACCAGAGCCTTGGCCATGATGATCCTCTCATGCAATGAAAAACGATTTGAATTCGGAAGCCGTCCGCCGCAGTCGAAAGAAATCAACAATCTGGGATCGCGCGGTATCGGATTACCTCCCACCTGATAACACTCTCATGCTCGCCTGATGATAATTTTGCGCAACAGCGATGCAACAGACTATGCATATTACGCCGAAGCGACGCGTTTGTGCTCAGCGGGTCGCGGTTTAACCGGACAGGAGAAGCGAGGCGCCGACTACGCGACGGCGACCACGCCGAGATCGGCCCCCGGCCGTTCGCCGGCGAAGAACGAGCTGTCGGCGTTGTCGATCGAACCGCTGCGCCGGAACTCGCGCGGCGTCGTATTCTTGTAGCGTAGGAACTGCCGGTTGAAGTTGGAGAGGTTGTTGAAGCCGCAGAGATAGCAGATCGCGGCGATCGTCTTGTCGGTTTCCAGCAGGTAGCGGCAGGCGCGGCTGATGCGCAGCGAGGTCACGTAGTCGATGAACGAGATGCCCATGAACTTGTGGAAGAAACGGCTGAACGCCTGCGTCGACATCCCCGCCTCGTTGGCCACGTCGCTCAGCTGCAACGCGCCGGAGAGATGCTTGTTGATGAACTGGATGGCGCGGTTGAGGCGCTCGGAATCGCGGTGGTTGAGCACCGGCGCGTAGCCGACGCTGGCCAGCGCCGGCATCTCGCCGACCGACACCATTTCCTCGAGCAGCTCCATCAGGCTCCACAGGCGGCGCGCGCCGTAGGTCTCCCACAGCCGGTCCATCGTCGGCAGCAGCCGCGGCGTGCTGCCTTCGTCGAAACAGATGCCGCGCGCCGATTGCGTCAGGAGTTGCGCGACCTTCTTCTGCTCGGGCATCTGCCAGAACGCGTCGCCGAAGTTTTCCCGCTTGAACTGCGCATAACGGATGTGCGTCGGCTCGCTCGTATCGGACGTCGCCGGATCGCCGCACAGCATGTGCGGCAACCCGCTGCCGAGGAGAAAGAGGTTGCCCGGCGCGAAGCGCCCGATGTAATCGCCAACGACGAGCAGGCCACGGCCGCTCAGGATGTGCAGGATCTCGACCTCGGGATGGATGTGATACGGGCAATCGAACACCCGCCCGCCGGCGTGGAAGCAGCCGAACGACGAGCCCTCGGAGTCGGGCACCTTCTCGAAAACGATCCGCATCCTTCACCTTCCCCGGCACCGGCGATCGCCTGAAAAACCGCAGTTTCTTCGAGGCATCGACCACGCACCACGATGTTGCTAAAAAAGTATCAGTCTTGGCTTGAAAGATAACAGACCGTCTCTCAAGCATTCGATAAAGTGCGTACCGTGGAAGTCGCCCCAGCGACCAGACAAAACGCACCGGGCCTTTATTTTAAAGGACTTACGGCGAAAGATCGGTTTTTGTGCAGGAACCGGCGGTTTTTGGACTTCACGCGCATTTTGCGCACCAAGGCAACCAGGCGATCGGCAAGATGATATTTTGATGCCGCCGCCACAAACCGCCCTCAAGCCGTGACAACGCAAGCCCGGTAACGGAGTTATTGATGGGGATCACGGCCGGAATCGCCGACCCGGAAACTGAACCAATGAGGAGACAGACAATGGCTGCAAACTATTTCTCGGAAATCGAACCTGTTCGTTACGCCGGTCCGGAAACCAACGACCCGCTCGCCTATCGCTACTACGACGCCAAGCGCGTCGTGCTCGGCAAAACCATGGAAGAGCATCTGCGCATTTCCGTGGCCTACTGGCACACCTTCTGCTCAGCTGGCGCCGACATGTTCGGCGGCGGCACCTGGGATCGTCCGTGGCACAAGGGCTCGGACCCGGTCGCCATGGCCGAGCACAAACTCGAAGAAGCGATGAGCTTCATCAAGAAGCTGGGCGTGCCGTTCTACGCCTTCCACGACCGCGACCTGGCGCCCGATCTCGGCAACATGCGCGACAGCCAGAAGGCGTTTGCGCACATGGTCGACAAGGCCGCGCTGGCGCAGGAACAAAGCGGCATCAAGCTCCTGTGGGGCACCGCCAACCTGTTCTCCAACCCGCGCTACATGGCCGGCGGCGCGACCAATCCGGACCCGGAAGTGTTCGCCTGCGCCGCGCTGCAAGTGCGCGACGCGCTCGAGGCGACCAAGAAGCTGAACGGCTCGGCCTACGTGCTGTGGGGTGGCCGTGAAGGCTACGAGACGCTGCTCAACACCGACCTCAAGCGCGAAATGGCTCAGCTGGGCCGCTTCCTGCAGATGGTCGTCGAGCACAAGTACAAGATCGGCTTCGACGGCCTGATCCTGATCGAACCGAAGCCGATGGAGCCGTCCAAGCACCAGTACGACTTCGACGTCGCGACGGTCTACGGCTTCCTCAAGCAGTACGGTCTGGAGAAGGAAGTCCAGGTCAACATCGAATGCAACCACGCCACCCTCGCCGGCCACAGCTTCGAACACGAAATCGCCATGTCGACGGCACTCGGCTGCTTCGGTTCGGTCGACGCCAACCGCGGCGACTCGCAGAACGGCTGGGATACCGACCAGTTCCCGAACGACGTCAATGAAGTCGCGATGTCGCTCTACCACGTTCTCAAGGCCGGCGGCTTCACCAAGGGCGGCTTCAACTTCGACGCCAAGGTGCGCCGCCAGAGCGTCGATGCGCTTGATCTGATGTACGCCCACGTCGGCGGTGTCGATACGCTGGCCCACGGCCTCCTGATCGCCGCCAGGATGATCGAGGACGACAAGCTCGGCCAGTTCAAGGCTGCGCGCTACGCCGGCTGGGATCAGGGCATGGGCAAGCAGATCCTCGACAAGGGACTCGACCTCGCCGCGGTCGCCGATCTGGCCGCCTCGAAGAACATCGAGCCGACGCCGCGTTCGGGCCGTCAGGAAATGCTGGAAACCATCGTCAGCCGTTACGCGTAATTCGCGGCTGAAAGCAGCATAGGTAGTCATCCGGGATTGCGCGAGCAGTCCCGGATTTCATTCAGCGGTACAAAAGTCTCACCTGCTGATGTTCGTGCAAGTAGCTGACGCCCCCATGCCACCGCTCGCCCTGAGCTTGTCGAAGGCGCGATGCCAAACCGTGGTTCGACCGACTCACCACGAACGGAAACCAGGCCTTCAGTCGCGGTCAGGATTCGCGACAACAGCATGCGATTGTGTCCCGGACTGGCAGACCCGGCAGCCAATAGGCTTTGTAACAAGGACCCACTGACGTGGAAAGAAAAGGCATCATCTGCGGCGGAAGCTGGCTCGTTGACCACAACAACGTGATCGAACGCTGGCCGGAGCAGGAAACGCTGACCGAAATCGTCGCGCGCGAGTTCGAGGGCGGCGGACCGGCGCACAACATGGCGCTCGATCTGGCGCATCTCGCCCCCGGCTTCCCGGTCTGGGCCGCCGGCGTGGTCGGCAACGACGACGCCGGACGCTTTCTCACCGCCGCCTGCACAGCGCGCGGCATCGACCGTACGGCCTTGCGGGTCGTCGACGGCATCGGCACCTCGCACACCGACGTGATGACCGTGCGCGCGACCGGCAAGCGGACCTTCTTCCACCACCAGGGCGCCAACGCCCGCCTCACCCCCGAACACTTCGATTTCGCGCAGAGCACGGCGAAGATCCTGCATCTCGGCGCACCCGGCGTCCACGCCTTGATGGACGCCCCTTGCGGCGACGACCCGAACGGCTGGGTCAACGTACTGCGCCGTGCACGAAGCGCCGGTATACGGACCAACCTGGAGATGGTCTCGGGATCGCCGGAGAAGATCCGGAACCTCGTCCTCCCCTGCCTGGCCCACCTCGACACGCTGATCATCAACGACTACGAGGCCGGCCTGCTGACCGGCATCGACGTCGTCTCCGGCGGCGCCACCTCGGCCGGTGCTGCCCGTCGCGCGGCCGTCGCGCTGCTCGTGCGCGGTCCGCTCGAGCTCGTCGTCATCCACTTTCCCGGCGGCTGCATCGCCGCCACGCGCGACGGCGAAGTGATCGCCAAGCCCTCGCTCGACGTACCGCCGGAAGCCATCGTCGGCGCCAACGGCGCGGGCGACGCCTTTGCCGCCGGTGTGCTTTACGGAATTCACGAAGGCTGGCCGATCCGCGACAGCCTCACGCTCGGCCTCTGCGCGTCCGCTTCGGCGCTGCGCTCGATCTCGACCACCTCCTCGGTCGGCACCGTCGCCGAGTGCCTGGCGCTGGCCGGGCAATGGGGCTGGCGGCAACCGATCTGAGCACCGGCCGACTGAATCTGCTTACTTGCGGATGAATTCGATCAGTTGCTGCGGGGCGATCGGGCGGCTGATCAGATAACCCTGCAGGATGTCGCAGCCGTGTTCGGCGAGGAAAGCCGCCTGCGCCTCGGTTTCGACGCCTTCGGCGACGACGGTGATGCCGAGCGCCTTCGACATCTGGATCACCGCGGTGACAATGGCTGCATCCTCGGCATCGTCGGGCAATCGCTGGACGAACTGCTGGTCGATCTTCAGCGCGCTGACCTGGAAGCGCTTCAGGTAACCGAGCGACGAGTAGCCCGAACCGAAATCGTCGATCGCCAGCGAGAAGCCGGCGTCGCGGAAAGCGTCGAGCACGTCCGCGCCGTTGTCGTCCATCAGCGCGTTCTCGGTCACCTCGAACTGAAAGCGCCCGACGCGCTCGCCAAAGCTCACCAGCGTCTGGCATATCTCGCCGACGATGTTGTAGCCGCGCGTAAGCTCACGCGGCGAGACGTTGATCGCGACCTTCGGAATCTCGATGCCGAGACTGCGCAACTCGGCCAGATCGCGGCAAACGCGCTTCAGCACCCATTTTCCGAGATCGATGATCAGCCCGGTTTTTTCGGCGACGGGGATGAAGTCGGCCGGCGATATCGGCTTGCCGTCGTCCTGCACCCAACGCATCAACGCTTCGACGCCCATCAAGCGACCGGTCTTCGCGCACACCTGTGGCTGGTAGGCGACCCACAAGCCTGCGCTGTCAGCCTTGAGCGCCTCGCGCAGGGCGGCCTCGATCTCCAGCTGGCGCTGGATGCGGTTATTGATCTCCTCGGAAAAGAACTGGTAGCGGTTCTTGCCCAAGGACTTGGCGACGTACATCGCCATGTCCGAGCAGCGCAGCAAGGTATCGGAATCGTCACTATCGACCGGGATCATGGTTACGCCGATACTCAGGCCGACGTGGCTCTCGATCGGCTCGGTCGGGAACGGCTCGGCGATGACGCGGATCATGTTGTCGGCGACGACCGCAGCATTCTCCGGTGTGCCGACGCCAAACAGGATGGCGGCAAATTCGTCGCCGCCGACGCGGCCGATGATGTCACCCGAGCGCGTCGTCTTCTTCAGCCGCTCGGCGATCATGCGCAGCACGTCGTCGCCGGCCTGGTGACCGCACAGGTCATTCACCTTCTTGAAGTCATCAACGTCGAAATAAAGCAGCGCGCCGTCCTTGCCCTCGCGCTTGATGCGCGTGATCGCCTTGCGCAGCTCGTGCTCGAAATAGTGGCGGTTGTGCAGATCGGTGACGCGGTCGTAGAGCGCCATGTGCTCAAGCTGGCCCTCGGTAAACGCCATGCGTTTCCTCAACGTCAGCGTAAAGCGGTGCGCCAGCAGGAAGCCGAAGGCGATGATCAGCACGACGCCGAGGGCGTAGTCAAGCAGGCGCCAGTACAACGACTCGTAGGTCACGTGCAGGAGCAGCGTACCGACGCGCACCGAGTCCTGAAAGACCTCTTCGCGGATCAGGCCGGAGAACAGTTCCGGATCGTCGGCGATGTCAATCCCGGCCGGATTGTTCGGGTTGAAGGCCTCGATGTTCTCGGGGAAGACGCCGTGCGCGTCGTTCTCGGCGACAAAAAACCGGCCATCGGCACTGTACAGGGCGCCGCCGAGGATGCGCGGCGTAAGGCGGATGATGGTTAGAATTTCCCGCGCCGCGGCCTGGTCGTTGAAGACGAGCGCCGCCGAACTGCTGGCGCCGATGATCATCGCCTCGGTGCGCAGTTCTTCCACCAGCTGCTTGCGGTCGGAGACGAACTGGTAGGCCATCAACAAGGCGACGGTGATGAATGCCGCAAGCCCCGTGGCCAGCACGCGCAGGCGCTTTGATCGACTGGAATGCCGTTTGATGACCATGATTACTCGATCACCTGCCGGGCGAGGCGCAGCGCTTTCGAGCTGATCTGCAGTCCGGCCTTCTGCGCCGAGCGCAGGTCGATGTCGAAGACGACGCGCCCGCCGGCCAGATCGAGGTTCAGCATGACGCCATATTTGGCGTACTCGGGCGAGTCGGCGGCAACAAAGATCGGCGCCTTGCCGAGGTCCGGCAGGATCGCTCCCAGGTTGCCCGCATTGCCCGGCGCCAGATAGAAGGCGTGGCACTGGCCGGTCTTGCCGTTGCCGACCTGTACCACCTTCAACACCTTGCCCTTCACCGACTTGCCGTCGAGCCGGACCAGAGCATCGGCGACCGGGCTCGGTCCCTGGTAGCAGACGACGAGCTGGTCATCGGGCGCCGCCAGCGCGCCGGCGGTCGGCCAGTCGACGAAGAGCAGCATGTTGGAGATGATCGCCGCCTTGAGGTCGGGCTCGGGCGCCTGCATCTGGGCAAGCGCGGCGAGCGGATGCGCCAGGCAAACGGCCAGGAACACCGCGCTCATGCTGGAGCGCAAACCACGGCGGGAGAAAGGCGTTTTCATCATTGCGCTAGAGCGGCAGCGTCCAGCGCAGCCGGAACTGCCGGCCGTTCTGTTCGATGGATTCGTGCAGCATGTAGGAACTGGTCGGATCGTCGTACTTCTTGTCGCCCAGGTTGTAGATCGACAGGCTGAACTGCCCGAAGCGCGCGGCCGGCGCCGAGAATACGGACAGATTGACGATGCCGTAACCGGGTACCGGGCCGTTGTCGCCCTTCCGCGCAGCCACGCCGAGAACCTCGCCGCTCGCCGTCCAGCCGAAGGCGACGGGCACGCCGAGAACGACCTTGCCCAGCCAGTTCGGCGAGTCGACAAGCTCGCTGCCGTCGCTCTTCTCGCTTTCCTGCCAGGCGACGCTGCCGCGCAGGCTGACGCCGCCGGCCCAGCGGTTTTCCGCCTCGACTTCGGCACCGCGTGCGTGCACCTTGTCCTGGTTGATGAAGGTCGAGACGCCCGATTCATCGGTCACCTGGTCGATCAGGTCGGTGATCTCGTTGCGATAGACGCTCAGACCGACCCGCCCGCTCTGGCCGAAACGATACGCGGCCGCAAGCTCGACGCTGGATACTTCCTCCGGCTTGAGGTCGGGATTGGCGTTCTGCGAAGCGCCCGCATCGTTGTAGAAACGCTCGTAAGCGTTCGGCGTCCGATAGGAACTGCCGACGATTCCTTTCAACGACAGCCGCTGCGTCGGTTGCCAGATCAACGCCGCGCGCGGTGAGGTGACGGCGTCGAAATCGCTGTGCTTGTCGTAGCGCAGGCTGGCGTTCAGCAGCCACTGCGGGTGGAAGCGCCATTCGTCCTGTGCGTACAAACCGACGGTACGCGAGGTGTCGTTGGTATCGAGGATCATGTCGCCGCTGTCGACTTCGTAATACTGCTGCTCGACGCGGGTATTCCATTGCGCATCGACGCCGACGACCACCTTGTGCTGCGCGATACCGGTGTAGGTCAACTGCGCCTCGGTGCCGGTCCAGTCGGCACGGGCGCGGTCGCGGGCGTTCGGATCGGGGTCATAGTTGTAATCGCTGTCATAGCTATAGCTGCCGTTGAACAGCCGGAAAGAAGGCTGCCAGCCGTTGCTGACGTCGCCGTCGTAGCGCAGTTCGAGCAGGCGGCTTTCGTCTTTCGTCTTCGTTCCGCTCTTGCCAGAATTCGTTTCGTACCACGCTGTCGGGATGTCCTTGTCGCGCGAACTCCAGTTGGCCGTCACCCGCCAGTTACTCCAGCGGTACTTGGCATAAATCTTCTGGTAATCCTCGCCGTCGAGCCCACGCGCGTGCCCGTCGGTATCGCCGTTGTCGTAAGCCGGGAAGTAGAGGTCGGAGCCATCGGACTTGTAGGCCGAGAAGCCGACGAACCACTCGCGGTCGCCTTCCAGCCGCTTGCCGGCGACGAGACCGACGTGCCCGCTGTCGTTGCTGCCGCCGTCGAGCGTAACGCGATAGCCGTCGACGTCGGCGCCGTTCAGCATGACGGTATTGACCGTGCCGAACAGCGCGTTCGAGCCGTAGACGGCGGACGCCGGTCCGGCGACGAATTCGAGTCGCTTGACCCAGTCGACCTCGATTGGCGCCTCGTTGCCGAACAGCGCCTGGTCGTACAGCGGATCGTTGCGCCGCGCGCCTTCGGTCAGGAGCAGCAGGCGCGAGCCGTAGTCGCCCGGACGGTTGAATCCGCGCACGCCGACCAGCGTGTACGCGCGGTCGTAGCTGGAATAGACGCCGGGCAGCGTGACCAGTGCTTCGGCGAGATTGCGATAACCGTGGCTGCGCAGCTCTTCTTCGCCGATGACGCTGACCGTCGCCGGCGCCTCCTCGGCCGACTGTGCGAAGCGCGAGGCGCTGACGACATCGACCTGGAGCAGCTCTTCAAGCGCCAGTTCCGAGAGTTCCGCCGCACCGGCGGGGGGCGACAACACACCGGCAAGCGCCAGGGCGATGGCTGAAAGTTGTCGCCCCTGCTTGCCGCGCTGGCCTGAAGGTTGTGAATTCATGGCGCTCCCTTCAATCGATCGTTGTCGCATTTGGCTCAACCTTAGCGCCAACCGCGTGCGGATGGCCAGCCACGTCGATCACCAACAATTCTTCGAGCGGCAAATCGATCAGCGAAAGCAAGGGCAAATGCCGCCTCGCATCCTCGATCACCGTCACGCGCAACAACTCTTCTAGCGACAGTTTACACAGTTCGGACAAATTAACGACCCTGGCGCCGCCGGCAAACGGAGGAACCAGCTGGCAGCCGAGCACGACGCAGACGCCAGCGAGCAGCGCGCAGCAGCAGGATCGCTGCACAAAGCACGCGAGTTCGTCGCGAAAAAACATGGCCATGATCAGAGCCAAGCGGGCATCATGCGTGATGACGCATTAAAACTGAAAGATTCAAAGCGACCCATGAAATTGTTGGTTTTCTTCTGGTTGGCCTATTTCCTCATCCACTCGGCGCTCGCGTCGCTCCGCGTGAAACGCTGGTTCGCCCGACACTATCCGGGCAACGTTCGATTCTACCGGATGGCTTTCAATCTGGTATCGCTGATCCTGCTGCTACCGATTCTCTGGCAGATGCGGCGCGACCCCGGCCCGCTCTGGTGGGCGTGGCAAGGCTGGCAGGCCTGGCTCGCCAACGGGCTGGCGCTGGCGGCGCTCGGCGGCTTTGCCGTTTCCCTGCGCCATTACGACGGCAAGGAGTTCCTCGGTTTGCAGCAGATGCAAGGCCCGCGCGGTTCGGCCGAGGGCATTGAGGACACGCAGGCGTTTCGCCTCTCGCCCCTCCACCGCCACGTGCGCCACCCCTGGTACTTCTTCAGCCTCGTACTCATCTGGACGCGCGACATGAGCGGCGCGATGCTCGTCTCAGCCGTGCTGCTTACGCTCTACTTCGTCGTCGGCTCGCACCTCGAAGAGAAGAAACTGGCCGCTTTCCACGGCGACATTTACCGGCGCTACATGCAGCGCGTTCCCGGCCTCATTCCGCTGCCCTGGCGGTCGCTGTCGCCGACGGAGGCCGCGGCACTGCTCGCCACCGCAAAGGAGGAGAAATAGATGTCCGTCGTTTCGTTACCCGACATTCTCGATCCGGCGTTTGAGCAACGCTATGGCGTCGTCGCCTTCAACGCCGTCGACGACGTGACGATGGACGGCCTGATCCGGGCGGCGGACGCCGCACGCTCGCCGTTGATCATCCAGACCTCGGTGAAGACGATCCGTTTCTGGGGCGCCCAGGTCGTCAAGGACATGTTCTCCGCGATGGCCGGCCGCGTATCAGTGCCGGTCGCCCTGCATCTCGACCACTGCCCGGACCCGGAGATCGCAAAGGATTGCCTGCGCCGCGGCTGGAATTCGGTGCTCTTCGACGGCTCGGGCTACTCGTTCGAGGAGAACTTTCGCATCACACGCGAGATCGTCCAGCTTGCAGCGGGCCATGGCGCGCATGTCGAAGGCGAACTCGTTGCCGTCGCCGGCGTCGAGGACGGCGTCGGCAGCGAACGCGAAGGCGCGCCGATCGACGAAGCGCAGCAGGTCGCCTTCGTCAGGGAGAGCGGCATCTACTGCTACGCGCCGGCGATCGGCACGGCGCACGGCTTTTACAAGCGCGCGCCGGAGATCCGCTACGACGCCCTCGAACGCCTGGTCGCCGCGACCGGCATGCCGATGGTGCTGCACGGCGGCAGCGGCCTCGCCGACGACGTGTTCCGCCGCCTGATCGCCCACGGCACGGCCAAGGTGAATATTTCGACCGCGCTCAAGAAGACCTACAACGACGGCTTTCGCCACTACCTCGAAGCGCATCCGCAGGAATACGACCCGCAGAAGCTGATTGCCGCCGTACATGGCGACGTGATGCGCATGGCGCAGCGCTACTTCACGCTCTTTGGCAGCGCCGACCGGGCGTAGGTGAGTCCGCAACGCCACGCGTTTCGCCCGTTCGTCGGACGAATCATGCGCCGGACTGTAAAAACCCCCGTCGATTGAAGGATAATTACCGATTATTTTCGGCCGGCGCTGCCATGTCCTCCGTACAGACCAACGTAATCGACGATCGCCTCTACGTACTCAGAACGCGCTGGGAGCGCTATGTCGAAGAAGGGCTTTTCGAGCTGTTCATCGAGTTCACGGTGGCAGTCAACAGCCTCGCCGAACACTTCAGCCGGATGCGCCTGCACGGTCTGGTGCGCATCTGCGAGGGGCTGGAGAACGCGGCGCTGGCGCGCCTGGGCAACCCGGGCGTGCACCCGATCGAGCCGCATGAAGTCTTGGCACTGCAACGGCAGGTCGACACGTTGCTCGGCGCAGTCGCCAGTTCACGCCTGGCCGCACCGGACCGGCGCGACGAGGCGCGCAGCCGCGATACGGCAGCGCTCGACTGGATCAAGCCGCGCTCGGTCTGGCTCGTCGTCGCACCGGAGATGAAAGAGATGGCCGCTGCGTTGCGCCAGCAGATCGACTTCTTCGGCTTCCAGACGCGCGAGATCCCGTGGTCGGATACGGCACCGACCGGCGACCTGCCGCTGGCGGTTCTCTTCATCCCGGCGCCGGGCGCCCAATCGGGCGGCACGCAGCACGCCTGCATCGGCGCCATCCGCGCCTGCTGCACGACCAGCCAGCTGATCTACCTGGGCGCCCTGCCGGCGATCGAGACGATCGTCGCCCTGCTGCGCTCGGGCATCGACGTCACCATTCCGCAGGACGAAAACTCGTCGATCGTCCTCAATTGCGTGCTCGACCTCGTGCAGAACTACGAGCCGGACAAGTACCGCGTGCTCGTCGTCGAGGACTCGCGCGTCGCCGTCGCGCTCATCCAGCGCACGCTGGCCGAACACGGTATCGACAGCCGTGCCATCCGCGACCCGGGCAACCTGCTCGACGAACTCAAGCACTACCGGCCAGACCTGATCCTCATGGACATGTACATGCCGCGCTTCAACGGTGTCGAGGCGACGCGCGTGCTACGCCAGATGGCAGCCTACAGATCGCTACCGATCGTCTACCTCTCGGGCGAAACCGACGTCGGCATGCAGGTCGAGGCCTTGCGCCTGGGGGGCGACCAGTTCCTGATCAAGCCCTTCAACCCAGTGCTGCTCGCCGCCGTGGTCAAGACCAAGATCGAGCGCTTCCGCGAAACACAGCGCTCGACGCGCATCGACGGGCTGACCGGCCTGCTCAACCACACGGCAGCCAAGTCGCAGCTGAAGACGATGGCCAGCGGACTGACGAGCACCGCATCCCGGACGAACTCGCTCACCGTTGCCATGATCGACATCGACCACTTCAAGTCGATCAACGACACCTACGGCCACCCGGTCGGCGACCAGGTCATCCGCGGGCTGGCCTGGCTGCTCAAGGGCCGACTGCGCACCTCCGACATGATCGGCCGCTACGGCGGCGAGGAGTTCCTCGTGGCGCTGCCCGACGTCAGCCCGGACAAGGCGCGCGAAGTCATCGACCGTATCCGCGAAGACTTCGCTTCATTGCCGCACGCGCATCCGAGCGGCGCGCTGTACGCCACCTTCAGCGCCGGCGTTGCCTGCTACCCGGATTTCGACACCGGCGAGAATCTGACCGAAGCCGCCGACTACGCGTTGCTCGAAGCCAAACGCCGCGGCCGCAACCGCGTCGTCGAAGCGACGCCGGCAGGCTGAATCCGGCTGGCGCTCAGCCGACGAGGACGCAGGCCCAGACGGCGACGACGTTGGTCAGCGCGAGAAAGACCGCGGCGCTGCCGACGTCCTTGGCACGTTTGGAAAGGTGGTGGCGGTCGAGCGAAACGCGGTCGACCGTCGCCTCGATCGCCGAATTCACCAGCTCGACGATGAGCACGAGCAGCACACTGGCGATCATCAGCGCCCGCCCGATGCCGCTCACCGGCAGGAAAAACGACAGCGGAATCAGGATCGCCGCGAGCAGCGCCTCCTGCCTGAACGCATCCTCGCACTTGTAGGCTTCGCGGAAACCATCGAGCGAATAGTGAAACGCCCGCCAGACGCGCTGCAGACCTGTTTTCCCCTTGAACGGGCTTTCTTTGACCACGAACTTCTCCTTGCCAAACACTCGCCAGAAATCGAGGCGGCAAGTATAGCGGGACGACCTTAAGTGGGGATGAATTACCGAAAACAGGCGTGTCGACAACGCTCAGAGCGGCGAGAAGCTGAAGTCGGGGACCGGCCGCCGGGTGTGTACGCGGATGATGTCGCGGTAGAGCTCGGCCATGCGGCCGGCGAGCGCCGTATCGGACCAATCGGCGGCGTAGACCCGCGCATCGGCCGACAGTGCATGGCGCCGCGCCGGGTCGCGCAGCACGTCGGCAACGGCAAGGGCGAAGGCGTAGGGATTGTCCTCCGGCACAACGGCGCCGCGGCCGGCACCGAGGATGTCAACCGTCCCCATTTCGGCGAGCGCGACGACGGGCAGGCCGGCCGCCATCGCCTCGAGCAGCACCAGCCCCTGCGTCTCGGTACGCGAGGCGAAGACGAACACATCGGCCGCCGCGTAGCAGGCCGGCAGTTCGCTCTGGCGATCCATGTAGCCGATGAACTGCACGCAAGCCTGCAAGCCGCGCTCGGCGACACTCCGGCGCAGTGAATCGCGCGCCGGACCCTCGCCGGCAATCACGAGCAGGATGTCCGGCACCCAGGCGCGCGCGAGGTCGACGACGTCGAGCAGGTAGTCGATGTTCTTTTCGTGCGCCACACGGCCGACGAACAGCGCGACCGGCCGCGCCGGGTCGATGCCGTGGCGCTCGCGAAAGGTTTCCCGCCCATCCTCGACCGGCGTCGATAGCGAGATGCCGGTGGGCAGGACGTGCATCGGCGTCGTCACGCCATACTCGCCGAGGCGGTGTTCGATGGCGCGCGACGGGACGATCACCGCATCGAGCGCATTGCACTGGCGGCGCGAGAAACGCCGCGCCAGCCCGCGCAGCAAGCCGGCCGGCAAGAGCGGCGCGTAGTGCTTGAGGTATTCCTCGAAGAGCGTGTGGTAGGTCGCGATCACCGGTACGCCGTAGCGCCTGGCCGTGGCACAACCCGCGTAATGGGCGACGAAGGGTGTCTGCACGTGGATGAGGTCGCAGCCCTGCTCGACCACGGCCTCAACCGTCTCGTGCATTCTCCCCCAGCGCACCAGCCTATCCTCGGGGTCGCCGGGGACCGGACGCGCAGGTACGCGGGTGATCCACACATCACCGTCGTCGGCGCACGGGCGGCCGTACTCGGGCGCCACCAGCCGCACATCGACGCCATGCAGGCCCAAGGCCCGCCGATACGTCTGGATCGCCGTCGACACACCATTGACGCGCGGAAAATAAACGTCGGAAACCATCACGACACGCATTGCAACTCCTCGATTTGATGGGTGACGACGGGTAGCGCCTCCTCATCGTCGTTGTCGTCGTCGCCATTCCAGGCGACGAGTTCGAGCCGTCCGTCGAAGTGCTCGACGATGGCCGTGCAGCTGTCGACCCAGTCGCCGCAATTGACGTAGGTGAGGCCGTTCGCTTCGCGGATCACGGCGCTGTGGATATGGCCGCAGATGATTCCGTCCAGCCCGCGCTGGCTGGCGGCGCGCAGGGCGGCATCCTCGAAGTCGAAGATGAACTGCAGTGCACGCTTCACCCGGCGCTTGGCGTAACCGGCGAGCGACCAGTAACAAGTCATGCCGAAGCGGCGGCGGATCAGCGAGAGGATCGAGTTGAGGCGCACCAGCACGTCGTACATCACATCGCCGAGGATGGCGATCCAGCGGTGATGGCGGGTGATCTGGTCGAACTCGTCGCCATGCAGGAGCAGGAAGCGGCGCCCGTCGGCCAGCGTGTGAACGTGCTCGCCGACGACGCGGATGTCACCAAAGGCGATGCCGAGGTAGTCGCGCAGGGCTTCATCGTGATTGCCCGGGATGAAAACGACCCGCTCGCCGTGCCGCGCGCGCCGCAGGATCTTTTGCACAAAGGTGTTCTGGGCCTTGGTCCATACGATGTTGCGGCGCATCGACCAGAAATCGACGATATCTCCGATGAGGAAGACGTTCTCCGCCGCATAGCTGCGCATGAAGCCAAGCAGACGATCGGCCTGGCACGCCCGGGTACCGAGGTGAATGTCGGAGAGGAAGATCGAGCGGACTTTCTGCATGGCCCGAATGCTGCGTGGCGAGCATTACGCGGAGAAGACATTCCCATTACATTTTCGTGCCGCCCCCTGGCTGTCGTCGGCCGCACCATTTCGATAGAATGGCCGGCGATCGACAAACGCATTCACAGGGAAAAAAACGCATGACTCAGGACGAACTCAAGCAGGCCGTGGCAAACGCCGCGCTTGCGTACGTAGTGGAAGGCAAGATCGTCGGCGTCGGTACCGGCTCGACGGCGCGCCTCTTCATCGAAGCGCTGGCGACGATGAAGGACCGCATCGCCGGCGCCGTGGCCAGCTCGGAAGACACCAAGCGCCGGCTGGAAGGCCACGGCATCAAGGTTTTCGACCTGAACGACGTGACCGACATCCCCGTTTACATCGATGGCGCCGACGAGATCACGCCCGAGATGCACATGATCAAGGGCGGCGGCGGCGCGCTGACGCGCGAGAAAATCGTCTCGGCCGTCGCGCAGAAGTTCATCTGCATCGCCGACGGCTCGAAGCTCGTCGACGTGCTCGGACGCTTCCCGCTGCCGGTCGAGGTGATCCCGATGGCCAGCGCCTACGTGGCGCGCGAACTGACCAGGCTCGGCGGAACGCCGGTGCTGCGCGAAGGCTTCGTCACCGACAACGGCAACCTGATCCTTGACGTGCAGGGTCTGCAGATCGTCGATCCGGAGGATCTGGAAACGCGCATCAACCAGATCGTCGGCGTCGTGACGAACGGACTCTTCGCCTGCCGTCCGGCCGACGTCTGCCTGCTCGGCACGCCAACCGGCGTGCAGACGCACACGGCCGACTGAAACAAAACGGTAACCTTGATTGTTTATGCTTCGGAGCCTCTAATTACCATGCGAACCCCAACTGGAGCACGGAGCATGAACGATCACACCTCCAAGAATTTCGACCTCGAACTGGAGAGCCTGCGCACGCGCGTCCTGGAAATGGGCGGCATGGCCGAGCAGCAGGTGCTCAAGGCGGTCGAAGGGCTGTACTCGGGCAATCTGCCGCTGCTCGAGACGGTGATTCGCGACGACGAGCGCATCAACCAGATGGAGATCGAGATCGACGCCTTGTGCAATCAGGTGATCGCCAAGCGCCAACCGACGGCGATCGACCTGCGCATGGTCGTTTCCGTGCTGAAAGCGATCTCGGACATCGAACGCGTCGGCGACAAGGCGCGCAAGATCGCCCGCCTGGGCATCTCGCTCGCCAAGCAGCCGGGCAACCTGAACATCGAACTCAGCCACATGGCCGAAATCGCGCTCAGGATGCTGCGCCTGGCGCTCGACGGCTTCGCCCGACTCGACGTCAGCCTGGTCACCGAAGCGATGCGCCTCGACAGCCAGGTGAACGCCGAATACCAGTCGATCGCCCGCCAGCTGATCACCTACATGATGGAAGACCCGCGCACGATCACGCGCTCGCTCGACATCCTGTCGATCGCCAAAGCCGTCGAGCGCATCGGCGACCACGCGACCAACATCGGCGAGTACGTCATCTACATGGTCAAGGGTTTCAATGTCCGCCATGCCTCGACGGCAGAAATCGAGGCACGCATGGCGAGCGACGAGGGCTGAC
>NZ_JAGOIT010000013.1:0-21233 GCF_017995515.1 Propionivibrio sp. | reverse complement strand
GTCGAGCGCATCGGCGACCACGCGACCAACATCGGCGAGTACGTCATCTACATGGTCAAGGGTTTCAATGTCCGCCATGCCTCGACGGCAGAAATCGAGGCACGCATGGCGAGCGACGAGGGCTGACGAACTGACATCAAGCCTTAACCGGCGGGCAATGCTCCGGTAACGTGCCCGCCGTATCGTCTCCTGGCAAATACAGCACAGGAGACAACAATGACGAACCTCAATACCGAACTCGGCCGCCACGAATCGGCACGACATACGCTCAGCGTCGGGCTGGCGATCTCGGAACGCGAAATTCTCAGCGCGCAAAAGCTGCGCTACCGTGTCTTCGCCGAAGAACTCGGCGCCCGCCTCAACGCCAGGACGCCCGGCGTCGACCAGGACATCTTCGACCCCTATTGCGAACACCTGGTCGTTCGCGACGAGCGTTCGGGGGAAGTCATCGGCTCCTACCGCATCCTTTCACCGGAACAGGCCAAGGCCGTCGGCAGCTACTACTCGGAAACCGAGTTCGACCTCATCCGCCTGCAACACCTGCGCCCGCGCATGGTCGAGATCGGCCGTTCGTGCGTGCATCCCGACTACCGGACGGGCGCGACCATCGCGCTGCTCTGGTCGGGGCTCGCTCAGTACATGATCCACCGCGGCTACGACTACCTGATCGGCTGCGCCAGCATCAGCATGGCCGACGGCGGCCACGGCGCGGCAGCCCTCTTCGACCAGCTCGCCGAGTACATGAGTCCGATCGAATACCGCGTTTTCCCGCGCTGCCCGCTGCCCCTTTCGTCGTTGCGCAACGACCAGCGCATCGCTGTCCCGCCGTTGATCAAGGGTTATCTGCGGGCCGGCGCCTTCATCTGCGGTGAGCCGGCGTGGGACCCGGATTTCAATACGGCCGACCTGCCGATCCTGATGTCGATGGCGAAAATCGCCGACCGCTACGCCAAACACTTTCTCGAGAAGCACCGCACCTGACGCGGCAACGCCCCACAAAACAACTCGGCCCCTCACGGGGCCGAATCGTTTGCGCTGCCAGACGGATCGCCTCAGAGTCTGCGAAAAAAACTCAAAACCCACCACAGAGGCACAGAGAAGAGCGAAAAAACAACCGGTTATCAGCACCGGATGATTCACCCGACGGGGGTGAGCGCCAGCAACGTCGTAAAGCTTTGTTGTTCCTCTGTGTTCTCTGTGTCCCCCAAGGGGATTTCCTGCGCGGCATCTCTGTGGTTCAACTGAGGTTTCAGGATAACACCGCTTCCAAAGGTCTTCTCTGCGAAAACTCTGCGTCTCTGTGGCTCTGTGGTAGGTGTTGCGGCATCTATTCACAACCACTCAGCTGCGCGGCGGTACGAATCCTTCCACCTGATCAGCGCCTTCACCGAAGAAGTGCTTCTCGACCTGTTCGGCCAGGTATTTGCGATGCGCGGCGTCGGCAAGGTTCAGGCGGTTCTCGTTGATGATCATCGTCTGCATGCGAATCCACTGCTGCCACGCTTCCTTCGACACCTGTTCGAAAATGCGCTTGCCGAGTTCGCCCGGATAGGGCGGAAAGTCGAGCGCTTCGGCCTCGCGGCCGAGTTTGATGCAGTTCACCATTCTTGCCATGAAATAGACTCCAGATAACGGATAAGCACGAAAATCGCGATACCGCGGGGATTATACCGCGCCGAAAACACGGAAAATCCCCAAGGTTTACAGGGGTTTGGCAAACACCTTCGAGCGTCGCTGCATGTTGTAGAGCAGGCGCTTTTCGACCGGCAGCTGATCGACCGTCTGATCGACGAAACCGCGCTCCCTGAACCAGTGCGCCGTGCGCGTCGTCAGCACGAACAGGCGCTTGATGCCGACGGCGCGGGCGCGCGTCTCGATGCGTTTCATGAGTTGCTCGCCGTAACCCCAGCGACGGTAGTGCGGGTGGACGGCGAGGCAGGCGAGTTCGGCCTGGTCTTCGCCATACGGATAAAGTGCCGCGCAACCGACGATCATGCCGTCGTGCTCGACGACGGAGAAGCGAGTGATTTCGCGTTCGAGCAGTTCGCGCGAGCGGCGCACCAGCGTCCCGTCCTCCTCCAGCGGCTCGATCAGGGCGACGAGGCCGGCAATGTCGTCCGGTTTGGCGTCGCGCAGGATTTCCAGCGATTCGCGCGTGATGATGGTGCCGACGCCGTCGCGCGAGAACAGCTCCTGGAGAAGCGTCCCGTCCTCGTTGAAGCCGATCAGATGCACGCGGCCGACACCGGAGCGGCTGGCGCGCACCGCGCTCGGCATATAGCGCTTGAGGTCGGGCGACAGCCACTCGCCGAGGGTGATCAGGCGCTCGGCCATGTCGGTCGTCATTTCGTCGAGCAGCTTGCCGTCGATGTCGGTGACGCCCTGGCTATCGGTCAGGAAGATGAGCTTCTCGGCACCGATCGCAACGGCCGTCGCCTCGGCGACTTCTTCCATCGCCAGGTTGAAGATTTCGCCGGTCGGGCTCGCACCCAGGCACGAGAGCAGAACGATGTTGCCGATGCCGAGCTGCGCGCGAATGCCTTCCGCGTCGATCTTGCGCACGCTGCCGGCGTATTGCATGTCGACGCCGTCGAGCACGCCAAGCGGCTTGGCCGTAGTGAAATTGCCCTTGATCACTCGTATCGTGCTGTTAGCCATCGGCGTATCGGGCAGACCTTGCGAGAGCAAGGCGTCGATTTCCAGGTAAACGCTGCCGACGGCGTCGATCACGCAATCGAGCGTCGGCGCATCGGTGATGCGGTATCCGCGATGCGTGCGCGATTCGATGCACTTCTCGCGCAACTCTTCCTCGATCTGCGGACGCGCGCCGTGCACCAGCACCAGACGCACCCCGAGCGCCGCCAGGAGGTTGACATCGTAGGCCAGCGACTTGGCCAGCGCCCCGGAGATCGCCTTGCCGCCGAAGGCAAGGACGAAGGTCTTGCCGCGGAACAGATTGATGTAGGGCGCGACGGAGCGGAACAGCGAAACGAAATGTGCAGAACTCAGTTGTTCGGACATGGACTATTTTTCCTTGGCCTTCTCTTGCGGTTTATCCAGGTTCAGAGCTCGTTCAATGCGCTCGCAGATGGTGCGCAGGATCTTGACACGCGCGAAGCTCTTGTCGTTCGCTTCGACCAGCGTCCAGGGCGCCGTACTGGTACTCGTGCGGTCGACCATGTCGCAGACGGCGGCATGATACGCCGCGCTCTTCTCGCGGTTGCGCCAGTCCTCGGCGGTGATCTTGAAGCGCTTGAATTCGATCTTCTCGCGTTCCTGGAAGCGCCGAAGTTGCTCCTTGTCGCTGATCTGCAGCCAGAACTTGATGACGATCGCGCCGTCGCCGTGCAGTTCGTGCTCGAAATCGTTGATCTCGGTGTAGGCGCGCAGCCAGTCGGCTTCGCTGCAGAAGCCCTCGACGCGCTCGACAAGCACTCGCCCGTACCAGGTGCGGTCGAAGATGGCGACGCGGCCGACACGTGGAATATGCCGCCAGAAACGCCACATGTAGGGCTGCGCGCGCTCTTCCTCGGTCGGCGCAGCAACCGGCACGATCTGGTACTGGCGCGCATCGATCGCGGCCGTGATGCGGCGGATGCTGCCGCCCTTGCCGGCGGCGTCCGACCCCTCGAAGGCGAGAATCAGCGAGCGCTTCTTGAAGTCGGGATGACGCACGAGTTCCGAGAGCCGCCCCTGCCATTTGGCGAGTTGCGTTTCATACGCCTTCTTCTCGAGCTTCTGCGTGAGATCGAGCGCGCTCAGCACGTCAAGGCTGTCGATCTTGCGCGTCATCGGCGGCGCCACCGGAAAATTCTGGTCGCGCGTATCGGCGAGGCGATTCTGCAGCGCGTCGAGGACGATCTTGCCGACGGTCAGCGAGCGATAGCGGTCGTCCGTCCCCTCGACGACGACCCACGGAGCCCACGGTGTGTTGGTCATGCGCAGCACGTGACCGGCGGCTTCCTGCAACTTGTCGTAGGTCTTCAGCCGATCCCAGCTCTCCTTGGTCACCCGCCAGGCGGTGCGCGGATCCTTTTCCAACGCTTTCAACCGCTCCTTCTGCCCTTCCTTTGACAGGTGGAACCAGAACTTGATGACCAGCGCGCCTTCGTTGACCAGCATCGCCTCGAAGCGGTTGATCTGGTCCATGCGCTGGTCGAGATCGCCCTTCGAAAGCTGGCCGCAGATGCGCTCGGCGATCGGGTTCGAGTACCACGAGCCGGCGAAGATGCCGACGCGCCCCTTCGGCGGCAGCGCGCGCCAGAAACGCCACATATAGGGCCGCTGAAGCTCTTCATCGGTTGGCGCCGAGAAGGCAAGTGTCGACAAGTAGCGCGGGTCCATCCACTCGTAGAGCACGTTGATCGTCTCGCCCTTGCCCGCGCCATCGACGCCGCTGATCAGGATGACGACGGGAAACTTGCCGTTCTCGCGCAATTCGAATTGCGCGTCGAGCAAAGCGGCGCGCAAACTTGGCTCCTCTTCGCGGAAGGTGTTCTTGCTGATCTTGTGCCCGAGTTCCGCCGATTCAAACATGACCCTCTCCCTCGCCAAAGTCACCCCATAAACACTGCAGCGCTGCCAATGCCGCCAGTCCCGCCGTTTCCGTGCGCAGAATCCGCGGCCCGAGGCGAACGCCGACGAAGCCGGCCTGCGTCGCCTTCTCCAGCTCTTCCGGCGCCAGCCCGCCTTCGGCGCCGATCAACAATTCGATGCGCGTATCGGCGGTCGGCCGGGGCAGCGCGGCAAGCGTCGCGTCCGCGCCCGGCGCCAGCATCAGGCGCAGAACGTTCGCCGGCGCCGGCTGCGCTAACCAGCGTTCGAGTGATTCGATTTCCGCCACCGGCGGCACGCGATTGCGTCCGCATTGCTCGCACGCGGCGACGGCAACGCCCTGCCAGTGGGCGAGGCGCTTTGCCGCGCGCGCGCCTTCGAGTTTCAGGACGCTGCGCCGAGAAGCGACGGGAACGATCGCCGCAGCGCCGAGTTCGACGGCTTTCTGGATCGTCAGATCCATCTTGTCACCCGACTGCAAGGCCTGCACCAGCGTCACGCTGATCGGCGCTTCGCGCTCGACGGCCTGCCGATCCAGCACGTCTACCGTCACCCGGTCGCGCTCGACCGCGGCTATCCGCGCCGTGCATTCGCCGCCGTTGCCTTCAAACAGGACAACATCGTCACCGACACGCAAGCGCAGGACGCGCGCCGCATGGCGCGCGGCGTTCTCTGGCAGTTCGATGGATGTCCCGGCAGCGAGCGGCACCGGGCAATGGAAGCGGGGAGAAGTCATGCCGACATTATAGAAATATTTGTTACCTTGCCGGCGCGGTGCGATCGCTGCATCAGTTTTCCTGCAGCATCGTCAGTTCGTCGTCGGTATGACGCAAGCGTACCGCGAGCGTGCGCGCCAGCTGCGAGACGAGGACGAAGGCGATCCGCTTGTGCTCTTCGGCAAGATAGTTGAATTTTTCCTGCGTCAGCACGTAGAGTTCGCAATCCTTGGAGACGATGGCGTCGTTGCCGCGTGGCCGATGGTCGAGAAAGGCCAGGCCGCCAAAGAATTCACCGCGACCGAAGGTCGCGATATGGCACAGCCGGTTGCTGCCGCCGACGAGCCCCATGATCCGCACTTCGCCGCTGCGAATGAGATAGAGATTGTTGTCGCCGTCACCGCGCGCGTAGATGGTTTCGCCGGCCTTGCACGCACGCATTTCCATGCATCCCGCCAAGTCGGTCAGCGTATCGGGCTTGCTGCCATTGAATAGCGCAATCTCGTGCAGTTCAAGCGGTGGCAGGCTGTCGTCCACCTTGGCCACATCGCCGAGCAGACGATCCTCGACCCACTCGATCGCCGCTTCGAGCGTCGGCATCAGGATGACTTTCTCGCCGTCCGGACTCAGTCCCGCCAGTTCGAGGAACTCGCGCAGATTGCGGCCGTTCGGCAACCGCTCGCGCACGCTCGAAATCAGCAGCGGCACGCCACGCTCCGAGAGCACGTCGCGCACCTGATTGAGCATGTGCGCAGCCGTCACGTCGACGGACTGAACGCGCTGCATGTCGAGGATCAGGTAATCGGTTGTCGCCAGTTCCGGTTCCAGCGTCTGGTAGAGGCGATGCGTCGTACCGAAGAAGAGGCTGCCCTGCAATTCGAAAATGACGGCCGTATTCCCCTTCTGCTCCAGCCGGTGCATCTCGGCTTCGGGCCTGTACCAGGTCGATGAACGCTGGCCGACGAAGCTCTTGCGCCGAACGACGTTGCCGCCAACCTGTTCGCGCAGGAAGAGGATGATCGAGAGAATGACGCCGGTCGCTGAAGCGGCAATCAGGCCGACGAACAGGGCAACGGCAACGACCGCCAGCACCACCGAAAAATCAAGGACGGTCGCGCGCGATTCAAGAAAGCGCAATGGGTCGGTGTCGATCATGCGCAGGCCGACGACGATCAGCACGCCGCTCAGGGCGGCGATCGGAATCCAGGCGACGAAGGCGCCGAGCAAGAGCGCGACGACGAGCGTCATGACGCCGGCAATGATGCCGGAAATCCGCGTCTCCCCCCCGCTCGACAGGTTGACCATGCTCGCCCCCATCGTCCCGGCGCCGGGCATGCCGCCGATGGTCGAAGCAACCACATTGGCCAGCCCCTGTGCCGCCAGTTCGCGGTTGGGATCGTGGCGCGTGCGCGTCATCTGATCGAGTACGACGCAGGTCTTCAGGGTATCGATCGACAAAAGGGCCGCCAGCGTGACGGCCCCGCCGATCAGCGCCGCCACCTGCGACAGCGTCATCTCGCCGATCTGGTACCAGCGGTCGGTAATCAGCTGGACGTAGCCTTCGCCGGTGGCCCCGAGCGGACCGATCACCAGCAGATTGTCCTGCAGCGTGCGCATCGACGGATCGACGATGGCGATCCCGGCGAAGGTGAGAATACCGGCGACGATACCGACGATCGTCCCCGGCACGGCCTTGGTCAGCCGGGGCGCACCGAGCATGGCCACCACAGTCACGCCGCCCACCGCCAGCCCGCGCAGATCCCAGACCTGCGGATTCATCGCCACCTCGAACCAGCGGCTTCCTGTCGGCGCACCGGCAAACGTCGGCAGCTGCCCTCCGATGATGATCAGCCCGACGCCGCTCAGGTAACCGCTGACAACCGGATAGGGAATGTACTTAATCAACTTGCCGACGCCGAGAAAGCCGATGAGCATCTGCAGCAGGCCGGTGAGGATGCCAAGAACCGTCATCATCAGGACGATGGCAAACGGCTCGACGCCCTGCGTGACCAGCTGCATGGCGAATGCCGTCAGTACCGCCGCGGCTGGCGCACAGGGCGAACTGATCAGACGATCGGTGCCGCCGAAGGTCGGTGCGATCAGCCCGAGCGCCGTCGCCCCCAGAATGCCGGCCAGCGCGCCGAAGGCGGCATGGTGCGGGCTGACCGCCGAGTAAACCGTGACACCGAAAGCCACCGACGCCGGCAGCGCCACCAGCATGGCGGCGAAACCGCCCCAGAAATCACCGGAGTGACGCATCCAGGTTCCAGTAAACTCGCGCATTCGATCTCTCCATCCGCAGGCAGCTTCGAGCAACGCCCTCGCCGATGACTATACCCCAGGCTATGCAAGGTGCGTGTTCCGCACACGCCAGACGCCGGAAAGTCTCATCGATACGACAGAATTTCCTCACACTCGGCCGATGCAGCCGATCAGTATTTGCAATGACGCGGCAAATCGGTCAGAGTGGCAACTGATGTTATCGCCCCAATTCAATCAGATAGGAGCGACCCCAAGTGAAGTCTCAACCACGATCGGATGCGTTTGATGCAGCTGATGCCCCGAACGGGGAATTCAGCGTCTCGCGTCTATGCTCGCGTTTGTGTTTCCCCGCCCGACTTCAACGACAGTGCAACTGTGCACAAACTTGACGGTCATCACAACTTAGTGATGCTTTTCCGGGATAATCGCGCTGCGTACTAAAGCGCTTTCGGAAAAGCCGAAACAACAATTTGCCCCCGTAAATATCGAGGAGTACCCGCTGAATGTCTGATGCAAACAAAACCAACGTTGACGGCGCCACGTTCCGTGCCGAAATCGATGACAAGCTGCTTGACTCGGTAGCGGCCGAGCCCATTACGGCAAACACCAAGGAACTCTACAAGGCCCTCTCGATGGTCGCGCGCGAACAGCTCGCCCGGCGCTGGGTGCAGACGCAGGTCGATGACCGCAATAACAAGTCGCGCCGCATCTACTACATGTCGATGGAGTTTTTGATCGGACGTACGCTGAACAACGCGCTCTCGGCACTCGACCTGCGCGACAAGGCCGACGCTGCCTTCTCGACGGCAGGCGGCCCGTCGCTCACCGACGTCATCGAATGCGAGCCGGATGCCGCGCTCGGCAACGGCGGCCTTGGCCGGCTCGCCGCCTGCTTCCTCGACTCGATGGCGACGCTCGAGCTGCCGTCCTGGGGTTACGGCATGCGTTATGAATACGGAATGTTCGCGCAGTCGATCATCAATGGCGCTCAGGTCGAGCACCCGGATTCGTGGCTAGTCGACGGCACGCCGTGGGAATTCCCGCGCCCGGGCACGCACTTCACCGTGCGCTTCGGCGGTACCGCCGAACACCACGGCGAATGGGCCGAGTGGAACGCGGCCGAAGCCGTCGAGGCGCGCGCGTTCGATTACGTGATTCCCGGCCACGGAACCGATCGCGTCAGCACCCTGCGCCTGTGGAAGGCCGGCGCCCCGGCACAGATCGACCTCAACGCCTTCAACTCCGGCGACTACGCCCGCGCGGCGGAGTTCAAGAACCGCTTTGAGAACATCTCTTGGGTGCTCTATCCGAACGACAGCACGCCGGCGGGCCGCGAACTGCGCCTGCGCCAGGAGTACTTCTTCGTCGCTGCCTCGCTGCAGGACATCCTCTACCACCACATCGAGGAACACGGCCATCTCAACAACCTCGCCGACCAGGTCGCCATCCACCTCAACGATACGCACCCGGCGATCAGCGTCGCCGAGTTGATGCGCCTCCTGTGCGACGACTACGGCATGCTGTGGGCCGACGCCTGGAGCCAGTGCAAGCGCATCTTCTCCTACACCAACCACACGCTGATGCCCGAGGCACTGGAAACGTGGCCGGTCAGTCTGATGCACTACCTGCTGCCGCGCCACATGCGGATCATCTTCCGCATCAACCAGGAATTCCTCAACGAAGTCTCGCTGCGCTATCCCGGCGACATCGATCTGATTCGCCGCGTCTCGCTGATCGACGATGCGGACGGTCACGACGACAACAAGCGCGTGCGCATGGCGCACCTCTCCATCGTCGGCAGCCACCGCGTGAACGGCGTCTCGCAATTGCACTCCGACCTGATGGTGCAAACGATCTTTGCCGATTTCGCCAAGCTCTATCCGGACCGTTTCCACAACAAGACCAACGGCGTCACGCCGCGGCGCTGGCTCGCGCAGGCCAATCAGGGTCTTGCCTCCTTGCTCGACGACCGCATCGGCAAGGCCTGGCGGCTCAACCTTGATCACCTGAAGGAGATCAAGCCGCTGGCCGGCGACGAAGGCTTCCGCGACGCCTTCGCCGCCGTCAAGCATGCCAACAAGGTACGCCTGGCCGACTACGTCCTGCGTGAAACCGGCGTCGCACTCGATCCCTCGTTCATGTTCGACGTGCAGGTCAAGCGCATCCACGAGTACAAGCGGCAGCTCCTCAACGTGCTGCACGTGATCACGCGCTACAACCAGATCCTGCACGGTCTGGCGGACAACACCGCGCCGCGCTGCGTGATCTTCGCCGGCAAGGCGGCCTCGTCGTACTACATGGCAAAGCAGGTGATCCGCCTGATCCACGACGTCGCCAACATGATCAACAACGATCCGCGCGCGACGGACAAGCTGCGCGTCGTCTTCATCCCCAACTACGGTGTATCGGTTGCCGAGCTGATCATGCCTGCTGCCGACCTTTCCGAGCAGATTTCGACGGCCGGCACAGAGGCTTCGGGCACCGGCAACATGAAGTTCTCGTTGAACGGCGCGCTGACGATAGGCACCGAGGATGGCGCCAATATCGAGATTCGCGACAACGTCGGCGCCGAGAACATGTTCATCTTCGGCAACACCACGCCGCAGGTCGAAGCGATCCGCAAGGCCGGCTACAACCCGCGCGCGATCTATCAGCAGAACCCGATGCTCAACGAGACGCTGAACAAGATCGACGGCGGCTTCTTCTCGCCGAGCGAGCGCAAGCGTTACCACGATCTGTTCAACTCGCTGGTCAATTACGGGGATCATTACCTGCTGCTGGCCGACTACGCCGATTACGTTGCCACCCAGGCGCGCGTCGACCAGTTGTATCTGCACCCTGCGGAGTGGTATCGCAAGGCCATTCTCAACGTCGCTGGCATGGGCACGTTCTCGTCCGACCGGACCATTCGTGACTACGCCATCGACACGTGGAACATGGGTTCACTTCTCAAGAAAGCCTGACATGCTGAGCAAAAAAGAAGTCGTCTCCCTTTGCCGTGGAGAACACGGCGACCCTTTCTCTTTACTCGGATTGCATACGGACGCAAAAGGTCGTCTCTGGTTGCGCAGTCTGCAACCCGGCGCCAACGCCGTCTCCGCGATCGATCCGGGCACCGGGCAGGTCATCGTTGAACTGACGCAGCGCAAGATCGACGTGCTGGGCGAGTCGTCCGGCTTCTTCGAGGCATCCATCCTCGGCGGCAACCGCTTCTTTGACTACCGCCTGCGCATCGAGTGGCCCGGCGGCGTGCAGGAAGTTGACGATCCTTACCGCTTCTCAACCGTGCTCGGCGAACTCGACGTCTGGCTGCTCGCCGAAGGCTCGCATCTTCGCCCCTTCGAGCGGCTCGGCGCGCACCTGCGCGAAATCGACGGCGTCAAGGGCACCGCCTTCGCTGTCTGGGCACCCGATGCCCAGCGCGTCAGCGTCGTCGGCGACTTCAACACCTGGGACGGCCGGCGTCATCCGATGCGCCTGCGCCGCGAATGCGGCGTCTGGGAGATCTTCATCCCGGGCATCACGGAAGGCGCTTGCTACAAGTACGAGATTCGCTCGCGCGAGGGCCACGTCCTCCCGCTCAAGGCCGACCCCTACGGCTTCGCCGCCGAACTTCGGCCGTCAACGGCGTCGGTCGTCTGTGCCCTGCCGCAGACGGCAACACGCTCCAGCCTTTCGGCCAACGACCGTTTCCGGGCTCCGGTCTCGATCTACGAAGTGCATCTGGGCTCGTGGCGACGCAACGAAGAAGGCGGCTTCCTCGACTGGCAGCGGCTCACCGAGACGCTGATCCCCTACGCCGTCGGCCTCGGCTTCACGCACCTCGAACTGCTGCCGATCTCAGAGCATCCGTTTGACGGCTCATGGGGCTATCAACCGCTCGGCCTCTACGCGCCCACGGCGCGCTTCGGTTCGCCGCAGGGCTTCTGCGACTTCGTCACCGCCTGCCACGACGCCGGGATCGAAGTCATCGTCGACTGGGTGCCGGCGCACTTCCCGACCGACGAACACGGCCTCGGCCGCTTCGACGGTCGGCCACAATTCGAACACGCCGATCCGCGCGAAGGCATGCACCAGGACTGGGGCACGCTGATCTACAACTTCGGTCGACGCGAGGTCTTCAACTACCTCGTCGGCAACGCGCTGTTCTGGATCGAGCACTACGGCGTCGACGGCTTGCGCGTCGATGCCGTCGCGTCGATGCTCTATCGCGACTACAGCCGCTCGGCCGGCGAGTGGATTCCGAACATCTATGGTGGTCGCGAGAATCTCGAAGCCGTGCATTTCCTGCGCCGGATGAACGAAGTTCTCGGCCAGGAGTGTCCGGGCGCGGCGACCTACGCCGAGGAATCGACGGCCTGGCCGTCGGTGAGCCGTCCGCCGTCGATGGGCGGCCTAGGCTTCCACTACAAGTGGAACATGGGCTGGATGCACGACGTGCTCGACTACATGCAGCACGACCCGATCCACCGCCGCTACCACCACAACCAGCTCACCTTCGGCCTGCTTTACGCCTTCACAGAGAACTTCGTCCTGCCGCTCTCGCACGACGAAGTCGTCCACGGCAAGGGCTCGCTGATCAGCAAGATGTCCGGCGACTACTGGCAGAAGTTTGCCAACCTGCGTCTGCTCTACGGTTTCATGTGGGCGCATCCGGGCAAGAAGCTGCTCTTCATGGGCGGCGAATTCGGCCAGTGGAACGAATGGAACGACGAGTCGTCGCTCGACTGGAATCTGCTTGATTTCCCACAGCATGACGGCGTACGTCAGCTGATTCGCGACCTGAACAAACTCTATCGCGACACGCCCGCCCTGCACGAAATCGACTTCGACCCGGCCGGCTTCGAGTGGATATCGGCCAACGACTCCGACAACTCGGCCCTCGCCTTTGTCCGGCGCGGACTCGATCGCAGCAAGGCCATGCTCTGCGTCTGCAACTTCACGCCGGTCGTTCGCCATGACTACCGGATCGGTGTGCCGGGACCGGGCGTCTACCACGAGCGGCTCAACACCGATTCGCAGCATTACGGCGGCAGCAACGTCGGCAACCCGTTTGGCATGGTGGACGCGGAGCAGATCCCGGCGCACGGTCGCGAGTGGTCGATCGCGCTGACCCTGCCTCCGCTGGCAGCGATTTTCCTCGACTGGGAGCACTGACCATCGATCTTTGTTTGACGACGGGAAGACCGTGGCCACTCGGCTCTTCCCATGATGGAAAGGGCGTCAATTTCGCCCTGTTTTCCGCAAACGCCACGCACGTGGACTTGTGCGTATTCGAAGGTGGCACGATGCGTGTCCTGCCGCTTCCCGAATGCACCGATCAGGTCTGGCACGGCTATCTGCCCGGCGCGACACGGGGTCTGCAGTACGCCTACCGGGTACATGGGCCGGTTGGTGGCGGGCATCGCTTCGATGCGCAGCGCCTGCTGCTCGACCCCTACGCGCGCGAGCTGACCGGTATCTTTTCATACGGCGCCACGGCCGACTCCCCGGATCACCTCAGGGCGTGCGTCGCCAGCGACGATTTCGACTGGCAAGGCGATACACCGCCGGCTGTCCCGTGGAATGATTCGGTGCTCTACGAAATTCACGTCAAGGGAGCGACACAGCGGCAGCCGGACGTTCCCGAAGCTTTGCGCGGCACCTATGCCGGCCTCGCGTCGCCGGCGATGCTCGAACACTATCGCCGCCTCGGCATTACCGCCGTCAACCTGCTGCCCGTTCATTGCTTTCTCGACGAGGAGCGGCTCATCAAGAGCGGGCGCACCAACTATTGGGGCTACAACACCCTCGCCTTCTTCGCACCGGAACCGCGCTATGCCGCACGGATCAACGGTCAATCGCCGGTCGCGGAATTCAAGGAGATGGTGCGAACGCTGCACGCAGCCGGTATCGAAGTCATCCTCGACGTGGTCTATAACCACACGGCCGAAACCGATGAATTCGGCCCGACGGTGTCCTTTCGCGGGATCGACAACGCGAGCTATTACCGGCTCCAACCCGACGATCCGAAGCGCTACGAGAACTACAGCGGCTGCGGCAACACGTTCAATCTTCTGCACCCGCGCGTCTTGCAGCTGGTCATGGATTCGCTGCGCTACTGGGTGGGCGAGATGCACGTCGATGGTTTCCGCTTCGATCTAGCGGCGACGCTTACCCGCGACAGCGGGTTTCTCACCGCCGTACGCCAGGACCCGCTGCTCGCGCGCGCCAAGATGATCGCCGAGCCTTGGGATCTCGGCCCGGGCGGCTACCAGTTGGGCCGCTTCCCGTCCGGCTGGAGCGAGTGGAACGACCGTTTCCGCGACGACGTGCGCGCCTTCTGGCTGACCGGACTGAGCGGCTCGGCTGCGTTGGCGCAACGCCTGTCGGGCTCGAGCGAGATTTTCCGGGGCAGCGGCCGGGCACCACAGGCCGGAATCAACTTCATCACCGCGCACGACGGCTTCACCTTGCGCGACCTCGTCAGCTACCAGCACAAGCACAACGAACTCAACGGCGAGCACAACCACGACGGCCACAACCACAATTTCTCGTGGAACTGCGGCGCCGAGGGCGAATGCGACGACCCGACGGTAGCGCAGCGACGGCGGAACCTGCAGCGCTCGTTGCTCGCCACGCTCTTTCTCGCGCAAGGCGTGCCGATGCTCCAGGGCGGCGACGAACTCGGGCGAACGCAGTCGGGGAACAACAACGCGTACTGTCAGGACAACGTGTTGACCTGGCTCGACTGGCCAGGGTCCGACACCGCACTGCCCGATTTCACCGCAGGGCTGATCGCCATCCGCAAGCGCTTTCCGCAACTACGCCGCGGGCACTGGCTGGACGGCGAGACGAATGATGCGGGAACGCGCGACGTCGTCTGGTGGCATCCGGACGGCCGGGAGATGACGGTGGACGACTGGCATTCGCCGCAACAGGGCGTACTTGGCTTCTTCCTCGCGCCTCCGGATACAACGAAACCCGCCGCGACCGATCCTGCGCCGAGCCTGTTGCTTGTACTGATCAACCGCGAACCCACGATGCGTGCATTCCACCTGCCCGCAGGCAGATGGACACGCATCTGTGACAGCTGCGCCCCGGCGCCTTTCGCCTCGGCGCCGGTCGGCACCGACAGCCTCGTCGCCGCCTACAGCGTGCAACTATTCGAACAGGACTTTCACCATGCCTTTCCCTCGCCATAGCGGCATCCTGCTCCACCCGACCTCGCTTCCCGGACCGCACGGCTCGGGCGATCTCGGCCCGGCCGCCTTCCATTTCGTGGACTGGCTGTCCTGCGCCGAACAGACCTTGTGGCAAGTCCTTCCACTCGGCGGTATCGGCCCGGGCAACTCCCCGTACATGAGCCCATCGGCCTTCGCCGGCAACGAACTGCTGATCGATCTTGCGCAGCTGCGCGATGCAAACTGGCTGCGCGATGCTGAAATCGAACCTCCCTCGAGCTTCAGCGACTCCCGCGTAAACTTCCCGGAAGTGAAGCGCTTCCGTATGGAGCGATTGCGGCGCGCAGCCGATCGCTTCTTCGCCGAAGCGAGCCACGAAACCCGTAGCGCCTACGCCGCGTTCTGTTTCCGCGAAAAGAACTGGCTCGACGACTACGCGCTCTTCATGGCACTCGACGGGCGCTATGGCGGCAATGGAAAGGTCTGGCAGGACTGGCCGGCCCCACTGACCCAACGCAAGCCAAAGGCGTTGGCTGAAGCCTTCGAGACCCACGCCAGCGAGTGTGATTTCTGGCGTTTCTGCCAATGGTGCTTCTTTGGCCAGTGGGCGAAGCTTAAAGCCCATGCCAACCGCAAAGGCATCGAGATCGTCGGTGACATGCCGATCTTCGTCTCCCCGCACAGCGCCGACGTCTGGGCCAACCAGCGACTTTTCGACCTGGAGAGCGACGGCCATCCACGCGTCATCGCCGGCGTCCCGCCCGACTATTTCAGCGCCACCGGACAACGCTGGGGCAACCCGCTCTACAAATGGCGCGAGCACACGAACGAAGGGTATCGCTGGTGGATAGAGCGCATGCGGTCGATCCTCACGCTGTGCGACATCGTTCGCATCGATCATTTCCGCGGCTTCGAGTCTTATTGGGAGATCCCTGCCGACGCGGAGACCGCCGTCACCGGGCATTGGCGCGCCGGCCCCGGCGACTCGCTCTTCGCTGCGCTACGCACCGCGTTCGCCACAACCCACCCGCACGGCCACGAGGCCCATCAGCCCGGCGCCCTCAAGATCATCGCCGAGGACCTGGGCATCATCACCAAGGAAGTCACCGCGCTGCGGACACGACTGGGCCTGCCGGGAATGCGCATCCTCCAGTTTGCCTTCGACGGCCACGCCGACAATCTCTACCTGCCGCACAACTTCGAGACCAACACCGTGGTCTATACCGGCACGCATGACAACGACACGACGCTCGGCTGGTGGAACGGACTCGCGCCGCACGAACAGGACTACGTCCGGCGCTATCTCGGCATCAACGGCGAATCGATCCATTGGGCATTGATACGCGTTGCGTCGGCGTCCGTGGCGTCGATTTCCATCATTCCGATGCAGGACGTCCTCGGCCTCGACTCGCACCATCGCATGAACCAACCGGGCATCGGGACCGGATACTGGGAGTGGCGCTTCAGCTGGCATCAACTGGCCTCCTGGCACGGCGAACTGCTCGCCGACCTGACCCGGTTGCACGGCCGGATCCATGAACGCCGTACCGGCGCAAGCTCCGTTACATCAAGCACCTGAGAGACATTTCCGCGTCAGGCTCGCCGACGCGTTAAAACATTTGCATGTAGTACAATTAGTCCGTTGGTTTAACCAGACCAATATTTTCACCTTGAGAAGGGAACGATCATGGCCGAAACAACTGTTAAATCCACCACCAAGAAGGCGGCGAGCAAGACTGCTGTTACCAGTGCCAAGCCCGCAGCCAAAAAGCCGGCGCCGAGCAAGGCTGCCGAGGCTGCGCCAGTGCAGGAAGAGAAGAAACTGGCGGAAAAGCCTGCGGCAAAGAAACCCGCGGCAAAAAAGGCCGACGCAGCGAACAAGCCAACGGTTGCCAAGCCGGCCAAGGGAATGAAGGTCACCGACGAGCAGCGCTACCGCATGGTTGCCGAGGCCGCCTATTACCGCGCCGAGAGCAATCAGTTCAAGAGTGACCCGCTGCGCGACTGGATCGAAGCCGAGAAGGATATTGCCGCGCTTCTGAACGGCGAGAACTGAGAGCCTCTTTTCGCGAGGTCGAAAATTCCGGCCACCCGCTCGGCCGGAGTCCTTGAACCCTGAACCTGCGCGAAAAGCGAGACACCCACAAAATCCAGTCACCCGATGCCGTCCGGACATCGGACCGCATTGGGCGACGTTGTCTTACAGACTACGATAAAGGCTCTCGTAATTCGCAGCAGAGTCATCCCACGAATAGTCCTGCGCCATGCCTCGGCGCTGCACCCGCTGCCAGGCGTCACGATCGTGATAGAGCGCAACCGCATTGCGAATCCGCTCAGCTAGCGCGTAACGCGAGGCCTCGTCAAACACAAAGCCGGTCGCGCTATCCGAGTAAAGCGCATCGGGCGTCGCGTCGACCACCGTGTCGGCAAGACCGCCAACCCGGCGAACCAGGGGCAACGTCCCGTAGCGCAAGGCGTAAAGCTGGGTCAGGCCACAGGGCTCGAAACGCGACGGCACCAGCAGAACATCGGCCCCGGCCATGATGCGGTGCGACATTGCTTCGTCATACCCGACGAAGACGGCGACATTCTGCGGATTGGCCGATGCTGCATAACGGAAACCAGCTTCGAGGTCACCTTCGCCGGAGCCAAGAACGACCAGTTGCGCGCCCTCGCTGAGGAGCTCCGGCATCGCGGCGAGAAGGAGGTCCATCCCCTTTTGCGAGGTCAGGCGGCTGACCACGGCAAACAACGGCCCGCTGGCGCCATGATCGAGCCCGAACTCCGACTGCAACGCACGTTTGCATTCGAGTTTTCCGGCCAAATCCAGCGCATTGTAGGATTTGGCGATCTCCGGGTCCTCCGGGTTCCAGACCGAATAATCTACACCGTTCAGAATGCCGGACAACGCGGCGCCTCGATCGCGCAAGACCCCCTCAAGCCCACAACCAAACTCCGGCGTGCAAATCTCTCGCGCATAGGTCGGACTGACCGTCGTGATCCGGTTCGAGTAAACGAGGCCGGACTTCATGAACGATATCTTGCCGTGAAACTCGATCCCGTGCGGCGTCAGCTTCCGCGCTGGCAAACCCACTTCCGCATGACAATCGATCGGGAAGATGCCGCGGAAAGCAAGGTTATGAATCGTGAACACGCTCGCCGTCTTGAGACCGGGACTTTGCGCGAGATAAACCGGCACCAGACCGGCGTGCCAGTCATGCGCATGCACCACATCGGGAACCCAATCCGGGTCGAGTTCTCCCGATGCGATGTGCGCAGCAACCCAGCCCAGTAACGCAAACCGCCGGTGATTATCGTTCCAGTCATGGCCATCAGGACCAACGTAGGGGTTGCCTTCGCGTTGATACAGGAAAGGCGCATCGATCACGTAGGCGGGCAGGCCGCTGTCGGGCAGTCTTCCCAACTTCAGGGTAACGACGGCCGCACCAAAAACCGGCCCGATCCGAAGTACGGTCTTGAACTCGACCATGCCCTTCATGATGCCGGGCAAGCCCGGTACGAGAACGCGAACATCGAGCCCGCGTTTCGCCAGCGCCGGCGGCAACGATCCAAGTACGTCGGCCAATCCGCCTGTCTTGACCAGCGGATAGATTTCGGAAGCTACGTGTAGTATGCGCATTGCTTGACAGGCCTCTGGATCAGGTAAGGCGATCGATCATCTGCTGGGTAACCAGCGTGATGCCGTTATCGGTCCGCCTGAAACGCCGCGCATCCTCATGCGGGTCCTCGCCGATGACCATGCCAGCCGGAATGCGCACGGCGTGATCGACGATGCAACGACTCAAGCGCGCGCCCGGACCGATATCCACTTCCGGCAGCAAGACGGACCAATTGACCTTGGCGTACGAATGGACGCGACAGGACGAGAACAGCAGGGAGCGGTTCATCTCGCCGGAGATGATGCAGCCCCCAGAAACGGTCGACTCGATGGCAATCCCGTGCCGGTCAATCTGGTTGTGCACAAACTTGGCCGGCGGCAACTGCGCCTGGTAGGTCCAGATCGGCCAGTTCTTGTCGTAAAGATTGAGCGCCGGATCGGTCGCCGTCAGGTCAACATTGGCCTCCCAATAGGCATCAACCGTACCCGCATCGCGCCAGTAGTCCTCTTTCCCGGGCTGCTCCTCAGGTGCGTGCACGCAGCTTCGGCTGAACGAGTGGGCCTTTGCGACGCCGTTCTTCACCGCGCGCGGGATGATGTCCTTGCCGAAGTCATGGCTTGAGGTAGGATCGGATATATCGCGCAACAACTCGCTATAGAGATACTTGGCATTGAAGATGTAGATCCCCATGCTGCACAGCGAGCGATCGGGCTTGCCTTCCATCGGTGGCGGATCGGCTGGCTTCTCGATGAAGTCGGTGATCCGGCCCGAGGAATCGACCGCCATCACGCCGAAGCCGCTCGCTTCAGCGCGCGGCACTTCGATACAGGCGACGGTGCACTCCGCGCCGCTTTCCGCGTGATCGACCAGCATCGCCGCGTAGTTCATCTTGTAGATGTGATCGCCCGCCAGGATGACGACGTAGTCGGGCGACGGGCTGTAGGTCTCGATGATGTCGATGTTTTGATAGACGGCATCGGCGGTGCCGCGATACCACGACTCTTCATCGACGCGCTGCTGCGCCGGCAGCAGATCAACGAATTCGTTGACTTCGCCACGCAGGAAGCCCCAGCCGCGTTGCAAATGGCGCAAAAGGCTGTGCGACTTGTACTGAGTCACGACACCGATGCGACGGATACCAGAGTTCACGCAGTTGGACATCGCGAAGTCGATGATGCGGAACTTGCCGCCGAAATACACGGCGGGCTTTGCTCGACGATCGGTCAACTCATACAAGCGGCTGCCACGGCCACCCGCAAGAACCAGCGCAACAGCCCTGCCGGGCAACTGAAAAGATCGCATCTCTAACATTTCTCCACCCCCTTGAATAAGCTGTTCGAAACCGACGACATCTGCTACAAATTCAACATCTCAACTGATCACGTCCGGCATCGTCCTGCCGGTAACTTCCGTTATCCGAGCCACTCTATCAGCCAGCGACACGAGCGGCGCCAGCGCCGCCTGGGTCGGAATGTCATGGCGAGCCGGGTCAGCCTCGTAACGCTCGAGGTACACGCGCAGGGTCGCCCCCTCGGTACCGGTGCCCGACAAGCGAAAGACGACCCGCGAACCGTCTTCCAGCAGGATTCTCACCCCCTGCTTGTCGCTACGCGAGCCGTCCACCGGATCGACATAACTGAAGTCATCGGCGCCCTTGACACGCAAGCCGTCAATTTCCGTCCCCGGCAGGGTCGCCAACTTGTTCCGCAGCTCGGCAAACAGCAGCTCTGCCTTGTCCGAAGCGATGCCCTCATAGTCGTGACGCGAATACACGTTGCGCCCAAAGTGCCGCCAGTGCTCCTCAACAATAGTCGCAACCGGTTCGTCGCGCACGGCGAGAATGTTCAGCCAGTACAGGACGGCCCAGAGGCCATCCTTCTCGCGCACGTGGTTGGAGCCGGTCCCCGCGCTCTCCTCGCCGCAAAGCGTCGCCTTCCCGGCGTCGAGCAAGGAGCCGAAGTACTTCCATCCCGTCGGTGTCTCGTAACACGGGATGCCGAACTCGGCCGCGACCCGATCGACGGCACAACTGGTCGGCATGGAACGCGCGACACCCGCCAAACCCTTCGCATAGGCGGGGATCAGCTTGTAGTTGGCAGCAATGACCGCCAGGCTGTCGCTCGGGCTGACGATGAAATCCCGGCCGACAATCATGTTGCGGTCACCATCACCGTCCGACGCTGCACCAAACGACAAACCCAGCCTGGGATCGGCCAGCGCCGCCACGAGGTCAGCCGCGTAGACGGGATTCGGGTCCGGATGACCGCCGCCGAAATCGGGAAGCGGCGTACCGTTTACGACCGTACCCGCTGGCGCACCAAGTCGACCTTCAAGAATCGCGTGCGCATACGGCCCGTTAACCGCATGCATGGCGTCAAAGCGCATCTTGAATTCCGGGCGCGCCAAGAGAGCCGCAATGCGCTCGAAATCGAACAGGGACTCGAGAAGCTCTGCGTAGTCCGCCACCGGATCGATGACGGAAACCACCATTTCGCCGATCTTGGCATCGCCCAGGCAGGCAAGATCGATCGCTTGCGAATCCGTGATGCGATAGCTGCTGATTTCCTGCGTCCGGCGGAACACGGCATCCGTAAACGTCTCGTTCGCCGGGCCACCGTTCCCCATGTTGTACTTGATACCGAAGTCGTCGTCCGGCCCGCCCGGATTGTGGCTGGCCGAAAGGATGATCCCGCCGAACGCCTGACGCTTGCGTATCACCGCGCTGGCCGCGGGGGTGGAGAGTATCCCGTTGCGACCGACCAGCACACGGCCGAAGCCGGCCGCCGACGCCATGCGCAAGATCGTCTGGATGGCAACATCATTGAAAAACCGACCATCGCCACCGAGAACCAGCGTCTGCCCGTCTTTTCCATCCAGGTTGTCAAAGATGGATTGAACGAAGTTTTCAAGGTAACCCG
>NZ_JAGOIT010000151.1 GCF_017995515.1 Propionivibrio sp. | reverse complement strand
GACAACCCGGAAGTGCTCGCCGCGCGCGAGCGCAAGGTGCCGCTGGTGCCGCGCGCACAGATGCTCGCCGAACTGATGCGCCTGAAGCAGGGCATCGCCATCGCCGGCACGCATGGCAAGACGACGACGACCAGTCTCGTCGCCTCGATCCTGGCCGAAGGCGGCATGGACCCGACCTTCGTCATCGGCGGCCGCCTGAACGCCGCCGGCGCCAACGCGCGTCTCGGCTCGGGCGACTTCCTCGTCGCCGAGGCCGACGAATCGGACGCGTCCTTCCTCTTCCTGTCGCCGGTGATCTCGATCGTCACCAACATCGACGCCGACCACATGGAGACCTACGGCCACGACTTCGGGCGGCTGAAGCAGGCCTTCGTCGATTTCCTGCAGCGTTTGCCGTTCTACGGCGTCGCCGTGCTCTGCGCCGACGATGCCAACGTGCGCGAGATCATGCCGCAGGTCACGAAGCAGATCGTCAGCTACGGTCTCGACGCTTCCGCCAACGTACGCGCCGAGAATGTCGTTTCCGAAGACGGCCGGATGAGGTTTGACTGCGTGCGCGTCAATGGCAGCATTTCGCGCCTGCCGATCACGCTCAACCTGCCGGGGATGCATAACGTCCTCAATGCGCTGGCCGCGATTGCAGTGGCGACCGAAGTTGGGGTGTCCGACGCCGCGATCATCAAGGCGCTGGCCGAGTTCAAGGGCGTCGGGCGCCGCTTCCAGCGCTACGGCGAAGTCGCGCTGGCCGGTGGCGGCAGCTTCACGCTGGTCGACGATTACGGCCATCACCCGGCCGAAATGAAGGCGACCATCGCCGCCGCGCGCGGCGCCTTCCCCGACCGCCGTCTGCTGCTCGCCTTCCAGCCGCACCGCTACACGCGCACGCGCGACTGCTTCGAGGACTTCGTCAGCGTCCTGAACACGGTCGATGCCTTGGTGCTCGCCGAAATCTATGCGGCGGGCGAAACGCCGATCGTCGCCGCCGACGGCCGCGCCCTGGCGCGCGCCCTGCGCGTTGCGGGAAAGATCGAACCGGTCTTCGTCGAAAACATCGCCGACGTGCCGCAAACAATTCTGGATGTCGCCCGCGCCGGCGACGTGGTGATCACGATGGGCGCCGGCTCGATTGGCGGGGTTCCAGGAAAGTTGGTGCAGGTTTGAAATGAACGAAAGCGCTATCAACGCAGAGTTCGCAGAGGCGCAGAGAACGCAGAGTTATTGTTTTCTCCGCGATCTCTGTATCTCTGCGAACTCTGCGTTGAAAGAGGTTAAGGATTTTTACAATGTCTGATTTTGGAAAAGTAGCCGTTCTCTTCGGCGGCACCTCGGCCGAGCGCGAGATTTCGCTCAAGAGCGGCTCGCGCGTGCTCGCCGCGCTGCGGAGCCAGGGCGTCGATGCACACGCCTTCGACCCGGCCGAGCGCAAGCTCGACGAACTGGCCGGCTTCGACCGCGCCTTCATCGCGCTGCACGGCCGGCACGGCGAGGACGGCACCATCCAGGGTGCGCTCGAGCTGATGCACATCCCCTATACCGGCAGCGGCGTCATGGCCTCGGCCGTCGGCATGGACAAGTGGCGGACCAAGCTCCTGTGGCGTTCGGTCGGCCTGCCGATCCCCGAGTTCGTCATGCTCGACGCGACGAGCGACTTCGCCGCGGTCGAGGCGCAGCTGGGCCTGCCGCTGTTCGTCAAGCCGGCGTGCGAGGGCTCGTCGATCGGCGTGACCAAGGTGCGCCAAGCCGGTGAATTGCACGTCGCCTACCTCGAAGCGGCAAAACACGATCCGCTGGTCATCGCCGAAAAGGGGGTGCTCGGCGGCGAATACACCGCGTCCATCCTCGGCGACGAAGCGCTGCCGATCATCAAGATCGAACCGGCGACCGATTTCTATGACTACGAAGCCAAGTACTTCCGCGACGACACCGCGTATCGCTGCCCCTGCGGCCTGCCCGAAGCGCGCGAGCTGGACATCCGCGCCCAGGCGCTCGAAGCCTTCCGCGTGCTGGGTTGCCGCGGCTGGGGGCGGGTCGACTTCCTGATGGACGAAGCCGGCAACGCCTACATGCTCGAAGTCAATACCTCGCCCGGCATGACCGACCACTCGCTGGTGCCGATGGCCGCGCGCGTGGCGGGTATTTCGTATGAGGCACTCGTGATGCGCGTTCTCTCTCTGGCCACGCTGGGATGACCGATGTGGAACCGGCCGCAATTGATGACCGCCGTCTCCGACCTGCTCGTCGTGGCAGCGGCGGCGGCTTTGCTGGTGTCGGCGGTGGTCTGGATCGCGCGCTTGCCCTTGTTCCCGATCCACGAGGTGTTGGTGACCAACGAGTTGCACGAAGTGCGGCGCAGCGATCTGGAAGAGACGCTCTCCGGGCGCCTGCGCGGCAACTTCTTCAGCGTCAATCTGGAGGGAATCCGGCAGGCGGTCGAGCAGTTGCCCTGGGTGCGCACGGCGGAAGCACGGCGGCAGTGGCCGTCGCGCATCGAGATCAGCATCGAGGAACACCAGCCGGTGGCCTACTGGGGCGACTCGACCGGGCAGCTGGTGAACAGCCACGGCGAAGTCTTCACCGCGGCGATGACCGTGCCGCCGCCGGTGCCGATTCCGATGCTCTTCGGTCCGAACGAACTGACGCTCGACATGCTCGGCTACTACCAGCGGGCGGCGGATCTGATCAAGCCGCTCGGGCGCGTGCCGCTGGCATTGACGATCTCGCCGCGCCTCGCGGTCCAGATGAAGCTGGACGACGGCATGGTCGTCGAGCTCGGACGCGAGCAGCCGAAGGCCCCCGTACGCGAACGTCTGATGCGCTTCGTCGAGTTCTATCCGAACGTGCTGACGGCCGCGCGCCAGCGGCCGACGGTCGTCGATATGCGGTATCCGAACGGATTTGCGCTGCGCGTAGCGGCAGCGCCGGTAATTGAAAGTAAAGGGAAGCCATGAGCAGGGATAGCAAGGAACTCATCGTCGGCCTCGACATCGGGACGACCAAGATCGTTGCGCTGGTCGCCGAAGTCAGCCCCGAGGGCCGGCTCAACATCATCGGCATGGGCTCGCAGGACTCCAAGGGCTTGAAGAAGGGCGTCGTCGTCAACATCGAGGACACGGTGGCGACGATCTCGCGCGTGCTGCAGGAAGTCGAGCTGATGGCCGATTGCAAGGTCAAGGATGTCTATACCGGGATCGCCGGCAGCCACATCAAGAGCTTCAACTCGAACGGCATGGTCGCGATCAAGGACAAGGAAGTGACGACGATGGACGTCGAGCGCGTGATCGAAACCGCGCGCGCGATGCCGATCCCGGCCGACCAGGAGATTCTGCACATCCTGACGCAGGAATTCATCATCGACGACCAGGACGGCATCCGCGAACCGATCGGCATGAGCGGCTTCCGGCTGGAGGTGATGGTGCACATCGTCACCGGCGCCGTGTCGGCCGCGCAGAACATCGTCAAGTGCGTGCGCCGCTGCGGACTGGAGGTCAACGACCTCGTCCTGCAACCGCTGGCGTCGAGCTACGCCGTGCTGTCCGAGGACGAAAAGGATCTCGGCATCTGCCTCGTCGACATCGGCGGCGGTACGACCGACCTTGCCGTGTGGACGCAGGGCGCGATTCGGCACACGTCGGTGATCCCGATCGCCGGCGATCAGATCACCAACGACATCGCCATGGCGCTGCGCACGCCGACGCGCGAAGCGGAAGACATCAAGTGCAAGTTCGGCTGCGCGCTCTCCGAACTCGCCGACCCGGAAGACGTGCTCGACGTCGCCGGCGTCGACGACCGTCCCTCGCGCCGCCTGTCGCGCCGCGCGCTGGCCGACGTGATCCAGCCGCGCGTCGAGGAATTGTTCGAGTTGATCCAGGCCGAGCTGCGCCGTTCCGGCTTCGAGGAAGTGCTCTCGTCCGGCATCGTGCTGACCGGCGGCTCCTCGGTGATGCCCGGCATGATCGAGCTGGGCGAAGAGGTCTTCCACATGCCGGTGCGCCTCGGCGTTCCCAAATACACCGGCGCGCTGGCCGATGTGATCCAGTCGCCCCGCTTTGCCGCCGCCTACGGTCTGCTGCTCGAAGCGCAGACGCAACGTAAGCGCGGACTCAAGGTGCGCGAGACACGCGATGTGAAGCAGGTATTCGGCCGGATGAAGTCCTGGTTTGAAAAGAATTTCTGAGATTTGTCTTTTAACGGTTTTTTGCGGAGGAGAGGACCATGTTTGAAATCATCGAGAAAGAAGAGCTTGCGAGCGATTCGGAAACCGTGATCAAGGTGATCGGCGTCGGCGGCGCCGGCGGCAACGCCGTCGATCACATGATTCGCGAAGGCGTGATGGGCGTCGAGTTCCTGGCGGCCAATACCGACGCGCAAGCATTGAAGCGCAGCGTCGCGCACAAGAAGCTGCGCCTTGGCAAGAGCGGCCTTGGCGCCGGCGCCAAGCCGGAAGCCGGCCGTCTGGCGGCGGACGAGGAACGCGCGCAGATCGCCGAGTCGCTCAAGGGCTCGCACATGGTGTTCATCACCGCCGGCATGGGCGGCGGCACCGGCACCGGCGCCGGCCCGATCGTCGCCGAAGTCGCGCGCGAGATGGGTATCCTGACCGTCGCCGTCGTCACCAAGCCGTTCATGTTCGAAGGCAAGCGCCTGAAGATTGCGGAAGCCGGCATCGCCGAGCTGCAGAAGCACGTCGACTCGCTGATCGTCATCCTCAACGACAAGCTGATGGACGTGCTCGGCGACGACGTCTCGATGGACGAAGCCTTCAAGGCGGCCGACAACGTCCTGCGCAACGCCGTCGGCGGCATCGTCGAAGTCATCAACTATCCGGGCCTCGTCAACGTCGACTTCGAAGACGTGCGTACCGTGATGGGCGAAATGGGCATGGCCATGATGGGTTCGGCCAACGCCGCCGGCGTCGACCGTGCGCGCATCGCCGCCGAACAGGCGATCGCCTCGCCGCTGCTCGAAGGCGTCAACCTCTCCGGCGCCAAGGGTGTTCTCGTGAACATCACCGCCACGCGCGGCTTGAAGATGAAGGAAGTGCACGAAGTCATGAACACCGTGCGCGAGTTCGCCGCCGAAGACGCGCACATCATCTTCGGCGCGGTGTACGACGAAAGCATGGGCGAGGACATCCGCGTCACCGTCGTCGCCACCGGCCTCGGCCAGGCGCAATCGCGTCGCCAGTCGTTCGAAGTCATCAACACCCCGGTCGTGCAGGCCACGGGTACCGATGGCGGCTTCGCGCACGCCGCGCAAGGCATCGACTACAGCCAGCTCGACGTCCCGGCGGTCGTCCGCAAGGGCCGCAGCACGACCGTCGAAGCCTTGGCCAACAGCGGCGTCGATCGCTACGACATCCCGGCGTTCCTGCGCAAGCAGGCCGACTGATCGGCGTTTTTCGTTCAAGCGCTAACTATTGAGAATCGTAAAGTTGGCTGACGACCCAGCCTCCGTTCGCGGAGAGCCAGCCTCCGCTCGCGGAGAGCCAGCCTCCGTTCGCGGAGAGCCAGCCTCCGTTCGCGGAGAGCCAGCCTCCGTTCGCGGAGAGCCAGCCTCCGTTCGCGGAGAGCCAGCCTCCGTTCGCGGAGAGCCAGCCTCCGTTCGCGGAGAGCCAGCCCCCGTTCGCGGAGAGCCAGCCTCCGCTCGCGGAGAGCCAGCCTCCGTTCGTGGTGAGCTTGTCGAACCATGAACGGACGCACACGCAGGGCATCCCGCCCTTCGACA
>NZ_JAGOIT010000012.1:43314-50163 GCF_017995515.1 Propionivibrio sp. | reverse complement strand
GCTAGGCCTCTATTCCAGCTGCAAAGCAACGTACAGCAGCAAGCGGTCATCGGTGTTCGCGAGATCAAGGCCAGTCAGTTCGCTGATTTGCCGCAGCCGGTAGTCGAGGGTGTTGCGGTGGATATGCAGTGCCTTGGCGGTGGCGAGAGGGTGGCCGTTGTGGGCGAACCATGCGTCGAGCGTGCGCCGCAGGGTGCCGCTGCGTTTGTCGACGGCGTTGATGCGCAGCAGCGGCTGTCGCAGTTGTTCGGCCTGCCAGCCGGAACCGAGGCCGGAGAGCAGCACGGGCAGGCTCAGGTCGTAGTAGGAGAAGGTCGCCTGTTGCGGCTTGCGTGAGCGCCCGACGCGCAGCGTTTTGCGCGCGCTCTGGTACGAGAGGGCGACGCCCTCGATGCCGCCGAGTGCGACGCCGATCGCCAGGCTCGCTGTCGTGGTCAGTACCTTCCTCAATTCAGACTCGTGCGCTTGTAAGCGCTGACGGGCTTGCGCGGCGGTCGGTGCACGCTGGCCGGTCGTTTCGAACGATTCGAGGATGACGAGTTCGCGCGGCGAGATCGCGGCGGTGAGCACGTCCGGGTGCGACGCCGCCAGCTGTTGCTGGCAGTGCTGCAGTTCGATCATGGCCAGGTCCGGGCGAAGATCGGGGTCGGTCAGCTCGGCGACGATGACGGCGCGCGGGCTTTGGAAATCGACGCCGAGCCGGACGGCCCATGCTTCGAGGTCGGCCAGCGAGGTGGCGCCGTGGTGGATCAGCTGGAAGACGAACTCTTCCCGATAGCGCTTCTCGCGCTGAAGCTCGCCGATCAGCTGCGCCTGCTCGAGGATCATCTCGGCGGTGACGCGTACCAGTTCGCCAAACTGGCGTACGGTCTCCGGATCGCCGGTGAGTCCGACGACGCCGCTGATCTGGCCGCGTACCGTGAGCGGGATATTGACACCCGGCTTCACGCCTCGCAGCGTGCGCGAGGTCGCGGTATCGATTTCGACGGTGCGGTTCTGCGCCAGCGCGAGTTGCGCGCCGGAATGCAATTCGCCGATGCGCGATGTCTCGCCGCTGCCGAGGATGATGCCGCGACTGTCCATCACGTTGACGTTGAAGGGGATGATTTTCATCGTCCGCTCGACGATGTCCTGCGCGAGTACTGCCTCGATGGTGCTCATGATTGACCCGTCATTGTCCTTGTTCTTGCTGAGTCGACGTTCGTGCAAGCGTCCATTCGCCCTGAGCTTGTCGAAGGGCGCGATGCGCACTGTGCGCCGTTCATGGTTCGACAGGCTCGCCACGAACGGGAACCAAGTCGTCAGGCATCATGATTCTCGATACCGCGCCGGCTTGGGCATCTGCCCAGCATGTGCCGGATTTTCGGAGCGCCAAGTGTGCATCGGCACGATGATAAACCGCCGTCGCCTCGTTACCATCGGCCTTCATTGGTGTTGGTTGCGAGGAGAACGGTCGTGCGAATTGTGGTGGCTCCGGATTCTTTCAAGGGCAGCGTCTCGGCGCTCGGCGTGGCCGAGGCCATGGAACGCGGGATTCGCCGCGTCTTCCCGGCGGCCGATGTGCGCAAGATGCCGATCGCCGACGGCGGCGAAGGCACGGTCGAGGCGCTGGTCAGCGCAACAGGAGGCCGCGCTCACGACATCGAAGTCACCGGACCGATGGGCGAGCGGGTGAGGGCGCACTGGGGCGTGCTCGGCGACGGCAGGACGGCGGTGATCGAAATGGCAGCGGCGTCGGGTTTGCCGCTGGTTCCTGACGATCTCCGCGATCCCGGCCGGGCGACGACCTTCGGCACCGGCGAACTCATCCGCGCGGCGCTCGACGCCGGATTGCGCAAGATCATCATCGGCATCGGCGGCAGCGCGACGAACGACGGCGGCGCGGGCATGGCGCGTGCGCTGGGTGTGAGCTTTCTTTACACGAACGGCGACGAGCTGCCGGACGGCGGCGCGGCCCTGGCCCGTGTGCGGCGGATCGACCTCGCCGGCCTCGATCCGAGGTTGAGTGAAACCGAAATCGTCGTCGCCTGCGACGTCGACAATCCGCTGTGCGGTCCGCGCGGTGCATCGGCCGTGTTCGGCCCGCAGAAGGGCGCGACGCCCGAGGCGGTCGAGACGCTCGACACGGCGCTCGCGCACTACGCGGTGTGCGCCAAGGCGGCGACGGGGCGCGACGTGGCCGAACTGCCGGGTGCCGGTGCTGCGGGCGGTCTGGGCGCCGGACTGTTGTTCTTCACCAACGCGAGGCTCAGGTCGGGCGTCGACATCGTGCTCGAGGCCGTCGGCTTTGCCGAGGTCGTCCGCGATGCCGATTTCGTCATTACCGGCGAAGGGCGAACCGATTTCCAGACGGCGTTCGGCAAGGCGCCCGTCGGCGTCGCCAAGCTCGCCAAGCAGTTCGGCGTACCGGTGTTCTGCCTTTCCGGCGGTTTGGGCGAGGGCGCCGACGACGTGCTGGCGCACGGTATCGACGCGACGCTGAGCATCTGCGACCGGCCGATGACGCTCGACGAATGCATGCGCGCGGGCGGCGCGCTGATCGAGTCCGGGGCGGCGCGCCTGTGCCGGATCATCCAAGCGATGCGCGGCGGTCGATAGGGGTCGACAAGGTTTCGTGAAGTTCTGTTAATGGCAGGAAAACCAAAAGGGGGGAAGTCATGGTTCAGGGACCAATGTTGCTCGTAATACTCTTCATCGCCATCGTGATGATCGTCGTGCTGATCTCGCGCTTCAAGGTGCATGCGTTTCTCGCGCTGCTCGCGGCGTCGTTCTTCGTCGGGCTGGCAGCCGGGATGAATCCGGTCGATGTTTCCAAAGCGATCATGAAAGGCTTTGGCGGGACGGCGGAACGCATCGGCATCGTCATCATCGCCGGCACCATCATCGGCGTCTTCCTCGAAAAAACCGGCGCGGCGCTGACCATGGCCGAGACGGTGCTGAAGCTCGTCGGGCCCAAACGCCCGGCCGTGGCGATGAGCATCATCGGCTACATCACGTCGATTCCGGTGTTCTGCGATTCGGGCTTCGTGATCCTCTCCGCGCTCAACAAGTCGCTGTCGAAGAAATCGGGTGTTTCGATGGCGGTGATGGCGACCGCGCTGTCGACCGGCCTTTACGCGACGCACACGCTGGTGCCGCCGACGCCGGGGCCGATCGCTGCCGCTAACAATCTGCATGCCGATCTGGGTACGGTGATCTTCGTCGGTCTGATGGTCGCCATTCCGGTGACGATCGCCGGCTACCTGTGGGCGACGAAGTTCGCCAGCCGCTACGAGTTGCTTGCCGAGTCGGCCGTCAGCTACGAGGAACTGCTCGAAAAGTTCAAGAACCTGCCGAGCGCGACGGCCGCGTTTACGCCGCTCATTCTGCCGATCATCCTGATTGCCTTGAAGTCGATTGCCAACTTCCCGAGCCTGCCGTTCGGCAGCGGCACCTTGAAGGTCGCCATCGACTTCATCGGCGAGCCGATGGTCGCGCTGCTCTTCGGCCTTCTGGCTTGCCTGCTCCTGTTGGCGCCCAGGCTCAACGAAGAAACGCTCTCCGGCTGGGTCGGCGACGGCATCAAGGACTCCGCCGCGATCATCATGATCACCGCCGCTGGAGGCTCGCTCGGCGCGCTGCTCGCCGCCAGCAAGATCGCCGACTATCTTGGCTCCAGCCTCGCCGTCTTCGACCTCGGCATCTTCCTGCCCTTCCTCATCGCCGCTGCGTTGAAGACCGCGCAGGGGTCGTCCACGGTGGCGCTGATCACGACGTCGACGATCGTCTTCCCGCTGCTCGAGTCGCTCGGCCTGGCGAGCCCGATGGGCGCCGTGCTGGCGACCATGTCGGTCGGCTGCGGCGCGATGGTCGTCTCGCACGCCAACGACTCGTACTTCTGGGTCGTCTCGCAGTTCTCCGGCCTGAAGGTCGATCTCGCCTACAAGTGCCAGACGCTCGGCACCCTGGTTCAAGGGCTGACCGGGATTGTCGTGGTCTATCTGCTGAAGCTCGCGCTGGTCTGAGCGCCTAGTACGTCTTGTGCAGGACGAAACGCCTGGCGGGAATATCCCGCCAGGCGTTTCTTCATGTCGACGAGCGCAGGCGCCATCGTTGAAACCGGGTTGATGGCGCTTTCGTGTGATACAACGTGCGCGATGGATATCCTCGATACGGGGCAAGCAAGGTGACTTCAGCCAATAACCAAAATAGTAGTCGGAACATGGTTCCGGATGATTTCGACGCTCGATTTCAGAGGGGATTCGGCCTCCTGGCGTTTTCAGTCAACCGGCACATCGTCGATCACATGCGGCGAATCAACCTCGAACTCGGGATGGATCTGGAAATGGCCCAGATCTGGGGCACGCTGGCGCATATGAATGTGCTGCCCTTCCTGCCGCTGGGTGCCGATCCGATGAATGTCCTGAACGAAATGGGCAGAAAGAAATCGATGGCGCTGGAACCGATCCGCTTGTCGCAACTCAGCCAGATCACCGGCTTGCCGCGCGAAACCGTGCGCCGCAAGCTTGAACGCTTGAGCGCGATGGGCAAGGTCGAGCGGAATCCCGACGGGCGCTGGGTGTACCGGGGCACGGGCGTGAGCGATGCCGAAGTCGAGTTTACGCGCAAGACGGTGCTGAAATTTCTTGGTACGGCGCAAACCTTGCTCACCGTCCTCGATCAGGTAAAAGTCAATCCGGAACCGTCTGAAAACGGGGCCACGCAGGCAATCTGAACGAACTTGCCGCCAGGCCGGCTCCCGATTGCGAATGGGTGCGAATGGGTGCGAATGGGTGCGAACGGGTGCGAATTAGCCCTGGCGACAGATCATTTTCCTGAACGTTCGTTTTCCAGATCGCGGGCCAGGCGTTCGGCTGCCGTATCGATGATTTTTTCGGCTACCGCCCAGCGCTCAAAGGCAACCGTGGCATCTGCGCCAGGACGGCTTCTCGTGCCGATGAAGGCGACGCTCGGCTCCTTGGCGGTTCCCTCATAGAGCTCGCCGGCCAGGGTTATCGAACCCAAAAAAGCCCCTTTCGGCGAAAGCATGTTGATCACTGCAAAAGGCGGAACCATCATGACCAGTTGAGCCTTGCTCGTCGGTTTGAGGTCGGTAATCCGGAAGCGGACACTCAGGACGCCAGCACCCGGCTGTGCAACCAGTGTCATCCCCCTGGACAAGTTGTCCTTGAGCTGCTGCTCGGTATATCGGGCCAACTGCGCGGCTTCCGCGCTGGTAACATCCTTTACGCCTTGGTCGTCACTGATCTGGACGACAACAGGCGCGATGTGCACCTTTGTGTACCGTCCGAGTTGCAAACCGGGTTTGGCAAAAAAAAGCGTGTTCGGCTCGTCCGCCTTGATGGTCAGCCGCGGGTAGTCCGCCGGGGCCCGCGGCGGCTGCGTTGTCGCGCAACCCGCGGCAAGCACGGTTGCGATCAGCGCCACAGATGCAATGCGCGCGCTACGTTCAATCCGTTTGATTCGTTCGGTTCGTGCCAGTGTCATCCTGGATCCTTCGCGTGACGGTTTAACGACGTTTGATTCTGGCGATTCCAGATTACGGGAACAAGCGAGCCGACGTCATGGTCTGACGCGCCGTTTTTGCCGGGACATGGTAATGGTCTGCCGCATTGCCGACCGGGTGCGCTGCCCAAAATGGGCGAGTCTGTCGGTTGATGATTTGTTAAGCTCGTTATGATCAACCGGTTTGTAAACTGACACCGTCCCCAACCGAGAGGAGTCGCAGTTCATGCCCAGCCGACGTGGAACCTGGTTTTCTTCATTGTGTTTCGTTGCCTTGGGCTTGGCGGCCTGCAAGGAAGCGCCACCGCCACCGGCGCCTGCAGCGCCCGAAGTCATCGTCGAAACACTCGCCGGACGCACAACGCCGCTGACCGTCGACGTCGTCGCCGAAGTGAAGGCCTACCGCGAGGTCGACATCTACTCGCGCGTTTCCGGGCAGCTGGTCAAGCAGTCTTTCAAGCCGGGGCAAAAGATCAGGGAAGGCGATTTGCTGTTCAGCATCGATCCGCGCGCCTATGACGAAGCGATCATCGACGCCCAGGCCAAGCTGGCCGAGTCCGAGGCGGTGCTGGCGCGCGCGCGGCAGGACGTGGCGCGCTACGAGCCGCTCTTGCCGGACAACGCGATTCCGCGCCAGACCTACGATCAGGCCGTCGCATCCGAACAGCAGAACGCGGCGGTGGTTCAGGCGCGGCGCGCCGGACTGGAGCGCGCGCGGCTCGATCGCTCGTATGCCGAGGTGCGCTCGCCGATCTCCGGGCAGATCGGGCTGCAGAAGCTCGAAGTCGGCGCATTGGCCACGGCCGGACAAACGGTGCTGGCGACCGTCTCGACGCTCGATCCGGTCGTCGCCTATTTCAGTATCGCGGAAGTCGACTACCTCAATCTCGCCAAGCGCTTCATGCAGGAGCGGAAGGAAGGCAAAGGCGAGGACAAGAGTCCGATCGAGCTGATCCTGGCCGACGGTTCGGTCTACGGCGAAGCCGGCGCGATCGATTTTACCGACCGGGCACTCAATGCGGCGACCGGCACGCTGACCTTGCGCGCCGTCTTCCCCAATCCGTCGGGTCTGCTGCGCCCCGGCATGAATACGCGCGTGCGTATCGTCTATGAGGTCGCGCAGGATGCGCTGCTGATCCCGCAGAAGGCGGTGACCGAGCTGCTCGGCAAACAGTTCGTCGCCGTCGTCGGCGAAGGCGACAAGATCGAACAGCGGCCGGTCACGACCGGAGCGCGGCTCGGCGAACTGTGGCTGGTGCAGAGCGGGCTCAAGGCCGGCGAGCGCATCGTCGTCGAGGGCGTGCAGAAGGCGCAGGCGGGAGTGGTGGTAAATCCGGTGGTAAA
>NZ_JAGOIT010000012.1:36690-43214 GCF_017995515.1 Propionivibrio sp. | reverse complement strand
AACCTCGACATCACCTTCGGTCTGGAGGACAACGCCGACATCGCCGCCGTGCAGGTGCAGAACCGGGCTTCGCAGGCCAACGCCCGCCTGCCGTCGGAGGCGATCAGCGCCGGCATCACGACCAAGAAGCAGACGCCGGACGTGCTGATGTATCTGGCGCTCGTCTCGCCCAAGGGGACTTACGACGAGCTGTTTCTCGCCAACTACGCGACGATCAACGTCGTCGAGGCGCTCAAGCGGATCAAGGGCGTCGGCAACGTCAGCCTGTTCGGCGCCGAGTTCGGCATGCGCCTGTGGCTGCGGCCCGACCGCATGGCCAGCCTGGGCGTGACGCCGACCGACATCTACCGCGCCATCCAGGAGCAGAACGCGCAGGCGCCGGCCGGGCAGGTCGGGCAGATGCCGGCGCCGAAGACGCAGCAGTTCCAGTACGGCGTCGAAGTGCGCGGGCGCTTGTCGGAGGTCAGCGAGTTCGAGGACGTGATCGTCCGCGCCCAGAAGGACGGTTCCTTCATCCGCGTGCGCGACGTGGCACGCGTCGAACTGGGCGCCAAGGACTACGTCTTCCAGTCGCGCCTGAACGGCCAACCGGCCGCCGCGTTCTCGATCAACCTGACGCCGGACGCCAGCGCACTGGAGACGGCGGCGTTGATCAATGCCGAGCTGAAATCGCTGTCGGCTTCTTTTCCGACTGACCTGACCTACGACGTGGTGCTCGACAACACGGTCTTCGTCCAGGCCTCGCTGACGGAAGTCGTCCATACCTTCTTCGAGGCGCTGGCGCTGGTGTTGATCGTCGTCTTCCTCTTCCTGCAGAACTGGCGGGCGACGCTGATTCCGATGCTGGCCGTGCCGGTGTCGCTGGTCGGCACCTTCGCCGCGTTCACGCTGCTCGGCTTCACGATCAACACGCTGACGCTGTTCGGCATGGTGCTGGCCATCGGCATCGTCGTTGACGACGCGATCGTCGTCGTCGAGGCCGTCGAGCATCACATGCAGCACAGTGGCCTGAACGCGCGCGATGCGACGATTCGCGCGATGGAGGAGGTGTCCGGCCCGGTCGTCGCCATGACACTGATCCTCGCCGCGGTGTTCGTTCCGGTCGCCTTTCTCGGCGGGATTTCCGGCGTCATGTACAAGCAGTTCGCCATCACCGTGGCGACGTCGACGGCGCTCTCCGGCTTTGTCGCCCTGTCGCTCACCCCGGCGCTGTGCGCGCTCATCCTGAAACCGCGCGAAGCGGGGCGCGGCGGCCTGGTCAGGCGCTCCTTCGACGCCTTCAACCGCGCGTTCGAGCGACTGACGGCGGGCTATGGCCGCAACGTGCAGGCGATGATTCGCCGCACGCTGCTGTCGCTGACGCTGCTCGGCATCCTCATCCTTGCCGCCTTCGGCCTGATGAGCAAAGTGCCTGGCGGCTTCGTCCCGTCGGAGGATCAGGGCTATTTCCTCGGCAGCGTGCAGTTGCCGGCGGCCGCATCGCTCAATCGCACGGAAGACGTCTCGGCCAAGGTCGACGGCATCCTGAAGAGCTACCCCGCCGTCGAAAAGCGGCTCGTCATCAACGGCTACAACATCCTCAACGGCGCGCCGCAGTCCGACAGCGCGCTGTTCGTCGCGACGCTGAAGCCGTGGCAGGAACGCACGACGGAAGCCGACTCGTTGAAGACGGTTCTGCTCGGTACCTACATGCAGGCAGCAAAACTGCCGGAGGCGGTGGTCCTCGCCTTCAATCCGCCGCCGATTCCCGGCCTGGGCTCGACCGGCGGCTTTTCGTTCAAGCTGCAGGCGCGTGCCGGCGGAACGCCGCAGGAGCTGGCGAAGGCCGCCGACGACTTCATGGCCGCGGCGCGCAAACGGCCGGAAATCGGCAGCATCTACTCGAAGTTCAATCCGCGCACGCCGGCTTTCCGGCTGGAAGTCGACCGCGAGAAAGCCAAGAAGATGGGCGTGCCGATCTCCGACATCACCAACGCGCTGCAGACCTTCCTCGGCGGGCTCAACGTCAACGACTTCAGCCGCTTCGGGCGCAGCTACAAGGTGACGATGCAGGCCGAGCCCGAGTATCGCAGCGACATCCAGCAGATCGGCCTGATCCACGTGCGTAACGGCGACAACCAGATGATTCCGCTGTCGACGCTGGTGACGCCGGTATCCACCAGCGCGCCGACCGTGCTTGAACGCTACAACCTGTATCGCACGGCCGAACTCGGCGGCAACCCCGGCGCCGGCTACAGCTCGGGTGACGCCATGACGGCGATGGAAGAGGTCGCCGCCACCGCGCTGCCGCCGGGCTACGGCTTCGAGTGGTCTGGCATCAGCAAGCAGGAGAAGGAGTCGGCCGGCAAGGCGCCGGTCGTCTTCGGGCTGGCCATCGTCTTCGTTTTCCTCTTCCTTGCCGCGCTGTACGAGAGCTGGGCGGTGCCGTTCGCCGTGCTGCTGGCGGTGCCGCTCGGCCTGTTCGGCGCCATGCTCGGCTTGTGGCTGACCGGGCTGACCAACAACATCTACGCGCAGATCGGCCTGGTCCTGCTGATCGGCCTGGCGGCGAAAAACGCCATCCTGATCGTCGAATTCGCCAAGATGAAGCTCGAAGAGGGCGAGGACGCCGTCACGGCCGCCGTCGGTGCGGCCAAGCTGCGCCTGCGGCCGATCATCATGACCTCGTTCGCCTTCATCCTCGGCGTCGTGCCGCTGATCATCGCCTCCGGCGCCGGCGCCGCCGCGCGCGTCTCGATGGGTATCACGGTGTTTGGCGGCATGCTCGCGGCGACGCTGCTGGCCATCTTCATGGTGCCGGTGCTGTTCGTCGCGGTCGATCGCATTGTCAACCGCTTCTCGCGAGCGAAGTCGAGTACCAAGGAGGTTGAGGCATGATCGCGCACCGCTTTGTCGTACCCTTGTTCGGCGTTTTGCTCGCCAGCTGCGCCGTCGGTCCTGATTATCAGCGGCCAGCGGTCGATCTGCCCGGCCAGTTCGCCGGCCTGCCGGCCGGAAACGCGGATGCGGCCTCGCTGGCCAAGCAGAACTGGCGCGAGGTGTTCGCCGATCCGGCGTTGCGGCAACTGATCGACGAAGCGTTGACCGCCGGTCCGGATGCGCTGCTCGCGGCGGCGCGTATCCGCGAGGCCGAGGCGATGGCCGGCGTCAGCCGGGCGCCGCTCTATCCGCAGGCGTCGCTGTCGCTCAATACCTCGCCGACCGTTCGCCAACCGGGCGATAGCCAGACCTCCAGTTATCTCGGCGGTGCCGGCATCTCCTGGGAGATCGACCTGTGGGGCCGCTATCGCCGCGCCAGCGAAGCGGCGCGCGCCGATCTGCTGGCCAGCGAGGAAGCGCGCTACGCGATGCAGGCCTCGCTGGTCGCCAGCGTCGCCCGTTACTACTACCAGCTGGCGACGCTGCACGACACCTACGTCATCACCGAACGCGGCGCGCGCAATCAGGCCGAGGTCCTGCGTCTGGTGCACCGCCTGTCCGCCGCCGGCATTTCGACCGCGGCCGAGGAGCGCCAGCAGGAAAGCGCGCTGGCGACGACGGAAGCCAGCCTGCCGACGCTGCGCCGGCAGATCGCCGAGACCGGGAACGCGCTGGCCGTGCTGATCGGGCGCCATCCGGGCGCCTTGCAAGTAGACACGCCATCGCAACTGAATCTGCCCGGCCGGATTCCGGCCGGATTGACGTCCAGCCTGCTCGAACAACGACCGGATATCCGCCAGGCGGAAGCGCGACTGGTCGCCGCCAATGCACGCGTCGGCGAGGCCAAGGCGATGTTCTTCCCGAGCCTGTCGCTGACCGCCTTGTTCGGCGGCGTCAGCACCAGCCTCTCGGATGTCGTCAAGGGCTCTGCGCCCGATGTTGTTTCGGTCGGCCCCAACCTGCTGCTGCCGCTGTTCGCCGGCGGGCAGCTCTACTTCAATCGCGAAGCCGCACAGGCTCGCCTCGATCAGGCGGTGATCAGCTATCGCAAGACGATCCTGAACGCGCTCGGTGAAGTGGCGAACGGCCTCGTCGCCTATGAAACCAGCGACGACCTGATGGCCAAGCAGGCCACGCGCGTCGCCGCGTCGCGCGAAGCCATGCGCCTGGCCGAGCTGCGCTTCCGCGCCGGCACGGCCAACTTCCTCGAAGTGCTCGACGCGCAACGGCAGCTGCTGGCCGCGGAGACTGAAGAGGCGCAGGCGTTGCTGGAGCGGCGTCTGGCGCTGGTGAACATCTATCTCGCGCTGGGCGGGGGATGGCAGGGGGAGCCGTAGTGCCCGGTATTCCCGGCATGTCCGGCTGATCACTGGCGCGGAATCGTGATTTCCTCGGCTTGTTCGAGCGAATCAAAAAAATCGGCGAGGCGACGGCCCGACTGATCCGGGAAACGCTCTTCGCTGACCGTCAGTTGCCCGATGCGGTCGACGCGAAAGTGGCGGAACTCGTCGCGCAGGAGGCACCAGCCTATCAGTGTCCAGTGCCGCCCCCAGAAGAAGAGTCCGAGTGGCCAGAGGGTGCGCTCGGACGTAGCACCGTCTTCGCGCGCTACGCTTCGCGGCGCAGCAGGTCGGGCAGGACGTTGTGGATCTTGGCGAGCGCGGCGGTGGCGGCCTGCGCGAGGTCGGTGTCGCCCAGGCCTGAACCATGCGTGAGCCGACGAGCAGCGCTTCGAGTTCGGCCGGGTCGAAGAGCAGCGGCGGGACGTCGAGCCGGTAGCGCAGCCGGTAGCGCAGCCGGTAGCCGACGCCGGCCTCGCCTTCGATTGGTACGCCGGAGAGCGTGAGATCGTGGATGTTGCGGTAGAGCGTGCGCAGCGATACCTGCAACTGGTCGGCGAGCCAGCCGCCCGTGGCCAGCCGCTTGCTGCGCAACAGCTCAACCAGTCGGAAGAGGCGATCGGCGCGGCGCATGACTGTGGCGGTTACCCTGATGGTTTCGGCAAGAGCGCCATTCTGCCATCGTCAAAGTGGGCGATGGCAGCCGGCAACAGGAACTCAGCGTCTGTGAAAAAAAACTCAAAACCCACCGCAGAGGCACGGTGGCGCAGAGGAAAAGCAGAGAAAAACCACCGTTGCCAAAGGTCTTCTCTGCGAAAACTCTGCGTCTCTGTGCCTCTGTGCCTCTGTGTCTCTGTGGTGAGGGATTTAGGCTTATTCACGGCATCTCAGTGCAGCGAGTGCAACCCGATGATGTTGCCTTCGCTGTCGCTGAACATGCCGATGTAGCCGATGTCGTCGCGGATGAGCGTCTTTTGCATGATGATCGTTCCGCCCGCCGAGGCGACGCGGTCGAGAATCGGCTGGAGATCGTCGCCCGCATCGAGGTAGATCCGAACGCGGTCGGCATGGGGCCGCGCCTGCTCGAATTCGATCAGGCTGCCGCCGACGCCCGGTTCCGCGTGGGGCAGCATGGCCATCGGCATGCCGGGGAAGCTGGTATCGATCGGGAATTTCGTCGCAAGTATCTGTTCGTAGAACTGCACCGCACGTTCGAGCTTGGCAGCAGGGATTTCAATCTGAAGACCTCACCGCAAAGGCACGAGGACGCAAAGATCGCAAAGGAAACAACGGGCCGAACGTACTTGACCACTCACCCTGTGGGGGTGTACGGAAGATGCGCGCGGGCTGCTGACAGCGTGGTGTCAGCAGAGTTGAGGTGTCGTGCGGGAAAGCAGGCAGCGCTTATTGATACGGCGAGGTCATGTTTGAAGTACGTTCGCCCTGAGCCTGTCGAAGGGAGGGCGGGCTTCGACAGGCTCAGCCCGAACGGAAATCGGGACTTCTTCGTGCCGGATCAATAGCGGCCGGAACGTTGCGCCAGAAAACGGTCAAGGTGCCCGGCAAACGCCTTCTGTTCCGCCGCGCTCATCGGTGGCGGGCCACCCGTCTGGACACCGCTCGCGCGCAGGTTGTCCATGAAGTCGCGCATGTTGAGCAGCGGGCGGATGTTGGCGGCGGAATACCATTCGCCGCGATGGCTGAGGACGTGGCCGCCTTTCTCGATGACCTCGGCGGCGAGCGGCAGGTCGCTGGTGATGACGAGGTCGCCGGCGCTGACGCGCTTGACGATCTCGTTGTCGGCGACGTCGAAACCGGCCGCGACCTGCACGCTGCGGATATACGGCGAAGGCGGCACGGCGAGCATCTGGTTGGCGATCAGCGTCAGCGGAAGCTTCATCCGGTTGGCCGCGCGGAAAAGAATCTCCTTGATCACCTTGGGGCAGGCATCGGCATCGACCCAGATGTGCATCAGATGAGCCTCAGCGCGGCAAGTTCGTCCTTCAGCCAGGCATAGGCGATGGGCGCCGCAACCAGTCCGGCGATGCCGAAGGCGCTTTCCATGACCAGCATGGCGGTCAGCAACTCCCACGCCTTGGCGTTGATCTGCCCGCCGACGATGCGGGCGTTGAGGAAGTACTCGAGCTTGTGGATGAGGACGAGGAACCCCAGTGACGAGAAGGCGACTTGTGGCGAGTGCGCCATGCTGACGATGACGATCACCGAGTTCGAGATCAGGTTGCCGACCACCGGCAGCAGTCCGGC
>NZ_JAGOIT010000012.1:0-36590 GCF_017995515.1 Propionivibrio sp. | reverse complement strand
CGGCGCGTGGTCATGTGCCGCGCGAAGAGCGGGGCGAGCACATGCACCAGCTCATAGACGAGCAACCCGGCGATCAGCGCCGGCAGGAGATGAAGGCGCAGCGTGAACAGCAGGGCGAGCGCGGCGAGAATCCACGACGCGTACTCGGAGCGGGTGATGTGCGTGTTCTTGTTCATGGTTGGTTTCTTGCCCTGCCTATTGGGGGGGGCCTCAAGGGAGCGACGCCAGTACGCCCTGTCCGGCAGTGTAGCCGCTTGCGAAGCAGCCGGTCAGCAGATAGCCGCCGGTCGGTGCTTCCCAGTCGAGCATCTCGCCGGCGCAATACACGCCCGGAAGCGCGCGGAGCATCAGGTCTTCATCGAGCGCGTCGAAAGCGACGCCGCCGGCGCTGCTGATCGCTTCGTCGAGCGGGCGCGGCGCGACCAGGCGCAGCGGCAGCGCCTTGATTGCCGGCGCCAGACGACCCGGATCGGCGAAATCGTCACGCGAGAGGCACTCGTGCAGCAGCGCCATCTTCACGCCCTTGAGCCCCAAGCGGCTCTGCAGATGGCTCGCCAGCGAGCGCGACCCGCGCGGTCGGGCAACTTCCACCAGGACACGCGGCAGATCGTGGCCGGGCAGCAGATCGAGCGTGAGCGTCGCGCTGCCGTCGCGTTCGATTGCGTCGCGCAGGGGGGCCGAGAGCGCGTAGATCAGGCCGCCCTCGACGCCGGTCGCGGTGATGACAAACTCGCCTTGGCGGCGTTGCTCGACACCCGAAGCATCGATAACCGACGCGCTGACCGACTTCACCGGCTGCCCGGCGAAGCGCTCGCACAGATACGGGCTCCAGTCGGCGTCGAAGCCGCAGTTGGCCGGACGCAGCGGCGCGACCGGGACGCCGGCCCGTTCAAGCAGGCCGACCCAGCGCCCGTCCGAGCCGAGCTTCGCCCAGCTGCCGCCGCCGAGCGCCAGCACGACGCGATCGGCCTCGATCCGGCGTTCGCCTTCGGGCGTGTCGAACAGCAAGCGGTAGCGTGCATCCGCCAGTCGTTGCAGAGCGCTCAGGCGATGTCGGACGTGGAAGCACACCGCTTGCTGGCGCAGCCGGTGCAACCAGGCGCGCAACAAGGGCGCCGCCTTCATTTCCGTCGGGAAGACACGGCCCGAACTGCCGACGAAGCTGTCGACGCCGAGGCTGCGCATCCACGCGCGCAGCGCTTCCGGGCCGAAGGCGCCGATCATCGGTTCAAGCGCGGCGCGGCGCGCGCCGTAGCGGGCGAGGAAGGCATCGAGTGGTTCCGAGTGCGTGATGTTCATGCCGCCCTTGCCGGCCATCAGGAACTTGCGGCCGAAGGAAGGCATCGCGTCGAACAGTTCGACGCTTGCGGTCGAGGTGCGCGAGATGACCTCGGCTGCCATCAATCCGGCCGGACCGCCGCCGACGACGGCGACGCATTGCGTGGAATGGTCGTCCATGGGGCGGCTAGGCGATGGTGGCGAGTTGCGCCGGCATCCGCTGGCGGCCTTGGAGGTGGCCAAGGCCAAGCCGGGGCAGGGCGTCCTGCAAGCGCTCGGGCAGCGCGGTCGCCGACAGCACGAGCTGGCGCGAGCCTTCGCCGGCTCGGTCCGCCAATCGCAGGCACTGCCGGGCGACGGCTTCGGCGACGTCGATCAACTCGGCGCGGCCGGCGACAATCGGCTTGAGGACGGGCGTGAGGAAGGTGTAATGCGTGCAGCCTAGAACGAGGCGATCGCTGCCGGCATCGAGCGTCGGCGCAAGCAGCGCGCGAACGGAATCGACGAACGCCGGATCGTCGAGGCGTCCCTTCTCGACGCGCGTCGCCCAGTCGGGGCAGGGCACGATGTCGACCTGGACGTCGGCGGCGTGCCGTCGGACGAGGTCGCGCAGGCGCTCGCTGCGCGCGGTGGACACCGTGGCGAGTACGGTGATGTGCCGCTTGTGCGACGAAGCGGCCGCCGGCTTGACGCCCGGTTCGACGCCGATCACCGGAATGGCAGGCAAGGCCGCGCGCAGCGCGGAGACGGCCGCTGCAGTCGCCGTGTTGCAGGCGACGACGAGCATCGAGCAGCCGCGCGCCCGCAGGTGATGGCCGATCTTCAGGACGCGCTCGCGGATGAACGCATCGCTTTTCTCGCCGTATGGCACGTGCGCCGTATCGGCGAGATAGCACAGGTCTGCGTCTGGTAGCGCCTTGGCGACGGCCGCGAGTACCGACAGGCCGCCGAGGCCGCTGTCGAAGATGCCGATCATGCCGGATTTCCTTGCGTGCCGCTGGTCATGGGATTCTGGAGTTGCCGGGAGAGACGAGGAAAAAAAGCCGGCGCGCGGCCGGCTTTTCCCTAGAGCGATGCTTATTAGTGATATGGCGAGTAATGTCTGAAGTCCGTTCGCCCTGAGCTTGTCGAAGGGAGGGCGGGCTTCGACAGGCTCAGCCCGAACGGAAATTGAGACTTCGTCGTGCCGGATCAATAGTGCTTGTTGGCGAACAGCGTTTCGACCGGGATCTTGCCGATCTTGGTGCACCATTCGATCGGGCCGGTCGTATGCACCGACGTGCCCTCGGAATCGACGGCGACCGTCACCGGCATGTCCTGCAGGTTGAACTCGTAGATCGCTTCCATGCCGAGGTCGGCAAAGCCGACCACCTTGGCGCCCTTGATCGCCTTGGCGACCAAGTAGGCAGCACCACCGACAGCCATCAGGTAGGCCGACTTGTTGTCCTTGATCGCCTCGATGGCGACCGAGCCGCGCTCGGACTTGCCGACCATGGCGATGAGGCCGGTCTTTTCCAGCATCATGCGCGTGAACTTGTCCATACGGGTCGCCGTCGTCGGGCCGGCCGGGCCGACCACTTCGTCACCGACCGGATCGACCGGGCCAACGTAGTAGATGACGCGGTTGGTGAAGTCGACCGGCAGCTTCTCGCCCTTGGTCAGCATGTCCTGGATGCGCTTGTGCGCGGCGTCGCGGCCGGTCAGCATCTTGCCGTTGAGCAAGAGCTTTTGGCCCGGCTTCCAGGCAGCGACCTGTTCCTTGGTCAGCGTGTTGAGATCGACGCGGGTCGCTTCCTTGAGATCCGGCGTCCAGGTGACGGCCGGCCAGTCTTCGAGCTTCGGCGGTTCGAGCTTGGCCGGACCGCTGCCGTCGAGGTGGAAGTGCACGTGGCGCGTCGCGGCGCAGTTCGGCACCAGCGCGACCGGCAGATTGGCCGCGTGGCACGGGTAGTCGAGCACCTTGACGTCGAGCACGGTGGTCAGGCCGCCGAGGCCTTGCGCGCCGATGCCGAGCGCATTGACCTTCTCGTAGATTTCGAGGCGCAGTTCTTCGGGGCGCGTGAGCTTGGCACCGGAGGCTGCCTTCGCCTTCAGCTCGTGCATGTTGCACGGCGCCATGATCGACTCCTTGGCCAGCAGCATCGCCTTTTCCGGCGTGCCGCCGATGCCGACGCCGATGATGCCGGGCGGGCACCAGCCGGCGCCCATGGTCGGGACGGTCTTGATGATCCAGTCGACGAGGTCGTCGGACGGGTTGAGCATGGCGAATTTGGATTTGGCTTCCGAGCCGCCGCCCTTGGCGGCGCAGATGACTTCAACGTGGTCGCCGGCGACGATTTCAAAATGCACGACGGCGGGTGTGTTGTCCTTGGTGTTCTTGCGCGTGCCGGCCGGGTCGGCGAGCACCGAGGCGCGCAGCGGGTTGGTCGGGTCGGCGTATGCGCGCTTGACGCCTTCGTTGACCATTTCCTGCAACGTCATCGTCGCGTCGTCCCAGCGCACGTTCATGCCGACCTTGAGGAAGACCATGCCGATACCGGTGTCCTGGCAGATCGGGCGGTGGCCTTCGGCGCTCATGCGCGAGTTGGTCAGGATCTGCGCGATGGCGTCCTTGGCGGCGGGGTTTTCCTCGCGGTCGTAGGCTTCGCCGAGCGCCTTGATGAAATCGAGCGGGTGGTAGTAGCTGATGTACTGGAAGGCATCGGCGATGCTCTGGATCAGGTCTTCCTGCTTGATGCTGGTCATTTCAGGCTTTCTGTCAAAGGTTGAAGGAAATACTGGCGTTTCAAAGGGCATTCAGTCCGGCGGCGGCTGGTCATTGTTGTGGTTGGGTGCGCGTAAGGGCCAGTCCGCGATGCGCGCGATTCTATCACCAACCGGTTTCGGCCAATCAGTTGCAAACGGCCGGAAAGCCCCATCAGACGGTCTGCCGGCAGAGCGCGGCGCCGAGCGGAATGTCCGAGGCGGCGATGTGGTTGAGCATCCAGCGGTAGATGAAACGGCAGAGCAGTTCGGCCGAAATCCGGTCGCTGCGCCAGTCGTCGACGAGATCCGAGAACTCGTCGAGCAGCCTTCGATGCTCGTCGCGGTGCGTCGAGCCATGCTCGAACTCAATCTCCGACATCATCGTTTCCTCCTCGCGGAAGTGCGATTCGATGGCGTTGCCAAAGCGTTCGATCAGCGTCGCCAGACCGGCACGGTCGGACGACTTGCGGGCAGCGATGATCTGGTTGAGCAACTCGATCATGGCCGGATAGTGTGCGTCGATAGCTTCGATTCCGGTCGAGACATCCGCTGGCCAACGAATGGTTTCCAGGTTGTTCATGCGCCGTTCCTCAAAAGCGTCGAAGTTCTCGTCGTCTTCACGACGTCGATCCGTTGTGCCGACCTGCGAGATGACGGAGCGGCCGAACAGCGTGTCCTTTCCGGCGATGTGTTGAAACATCCATTGATGGATGAAATCCCCGAAGGTCGAAATGCTCTTTTCGAAGGCTTCGAGCGCGTCAAGTCTTCCCCCGATTTCAGCGAGCAAGCGTTGGTGTTCGTCCCGGTGCTCCTGAGCCCCTTCGTACTTGCAGTCACGCATCAGCGCTTCTTCGCGCGCAAAATGCGCGACCATCTCCGCATTCATGTCGAGCAGCGCCAATTTGAGTTCGGATAAGCCGGCGTTAGCGCTTGCCTGTTTCAGGCGGTTGGCTTTTGCCAACAATTGCTTGTGGTCACTGTCCAGCTCTGAAAGGCCGGTTTCGAGTTCGGAGGTCCAACTGCTTGGCTTCATGGCTTGATTCCGGTGGGTTTGGGTGACTATCTTCTCGCCGTTACGCTGCTTCGTAACAGCGCCGTTGATGGTAGCCGCTTTCGCATTGCCTGTGCAGGGCGTAAGTGATGTGTAAGGTTGTGTGCGCCTAATGACGCTGGTTTCGCCACGGCTCTGCGCGGTTCCATCCGGCGCGGGCGCGATTGAGAACAGTACAGGAGGTCATCCATGTCGCAGAATGAATCCGTTCAGCTCTTTCAACCGTCTGCGGAGTTCGTCAAGCAGGCCACGATCTCCGGCATGGACGCCTACCAGGCGCTGTGCGACGAAGCCAGCCGCGACTACACGGGTTACTGGGGGCGCCTCGCCCGCGAGCATGTGACCTGGAAACAGCCATTCACGCAGATCCTCGACGAGTCGAATGCGCCCTTCTTCAAGTGGTTCGCTGACGGCAAGCTGAACGCCTCGTACAACGGCCTTGACCGCAACATCGAGGCCGGTCTGGGCGACAAGGTGGCCATCGTCTCCGAGACCGACGATGGCGAGGTTCGGCAGGTCACTTACCGGGAGTTGCTGGCCAAGGTCAATCAGTTGGCCAACGGACTGCGCGCGCAAGGCATCCAGAAGGGCGATCGCGTCATCATCTACATGGCGATGGGCATCGAAGGCGTCGTCGCCATGCAGGCGTGCGCGCGCATCGGTGCGATTCACTCGGTCGTCTTCGGCGGTTTCTCGGCGCAGTCGGTGCGCGACCGCATTAACGACGCGGGTGCGGTTGCCGTGATCACCACCGACGAACAATGCCGCGGCGGCAAAAAACTGCCGTTGAAGCCGGCCGTCGACGAGGGCATCTCGCTCGGTGGCTGCGAGTCGATCCGGAAGGTGATCGTCTTCAAGCGAACCGGCGGTGCGTGCACTATGGTCGCCGGGCGCGACCTGTGGTGGGACGACGTGATCGCCGGCCAGTCGGAGGTCTGCGAGCCGGAGTGGGTCGAGGCCGAGCATCCGCTGTTCCTGCTCTATACCTCGGGTTCGACGGGCAAGCCGAAGGGTGTGCAGCACTCGACCGGCGGCTATCTGCTGCACGCCGTGCTGACAATGAAATGGACCTTCGACCTGAAACCGCACGACATCTTCTGGTGCACCGCCGACATCGGCTGGGTGACCGGCCACACCTACGTCGCCTACGGGCCGCTCGCGTGCGGCGCGACGCAGATGGTGTTCGAGGGCGTGCCGACCTACCCCGACGCCGGACGCTTCTGGAAGATGATCCAGGATCACAAGATCAACATCTTCTACACGGCGCCGACGGCGATCCGCTCGCTGATCAAGGCGGCCGACACCAATCCCGAGGTCGCGCCGACCAGGTATGACCTGTCGTCGCTGCGCCTCCTCGGCACCGTCGGCGAGCCGATCAACCCGGCGGCGTGGATGTGGTACTACGAGAAGGTGGGCGGTGGCCGTTGCCCGATCGTCGATACCTTCTGGCAGACGGAGACCGGCGGTCACATGATCACGCCGCTGCCCGGCGTCACGCCGCTGGTGCCCGGTTCGTGCACGCTGCCGTTCCCGGGCATCCAGGCGACGATCGTCGACGAGACGGGGACCGAGCTGGACTGGGGCAAGGGCGGGCTGCTTGTCGTGACGAAGCCGTGGCCGTCGATGATCCGCACCATCTGGGGCGATCCGGACCGCTTCAAGCGCTCGTACTTCCCCGACGACTTCCAGGGCCAACTGTACCTTGCCGGCGACGGTTCGGTGCGCGATGTGCAGACCGGTTACTTCACGATCACCGGCCGCATCGACGACGTGCTGAATGTTTCGGGACACCGCATGGGCACGATGGAGATCGAGTCGGCGCTCGTCTCGCACCCGATGGTCGCCGAAGCGGCGGTCGTCGGCCGGCCCGATGAACTGACCGGCGAGGCCATCTGCGCCTTCGTCGTCCTGAAGGGTGCGCGCCCGGTCGGCGAAGCGGCGGGCAAGATGATCAAGGAGTTGCAGGATCACGTGGCCAAGGAAATCGGGCCGATTGCCAAGCCGAAAGATATTCGTTTCGGGGAGAACCTTCCCAAGACAAGATCGGGTAAGATCATGCGCCGCCTGTTGCGTTCCCTGGCGAAGGGTGAGACAGTCGCGCAGGACGTTTCGACGCTGGAGAATCCGGCGATCCTTGAGCAGCTCAGAGGCCACGCCTAGGGTTGTTCAAGTTGCTGAAGTTAAAAGGTTTTGATGGGGTGAGAGGAGGAAGGCGTCGTTTGTTGGCCGGTTTGCCGGCCGCCATCGGCGCAAATAGTAGTACCAAGCGGCACCAATAGACCGCACTTCGGGCCGGCGCACACTGTGTGCCGGCCCGACCATTTTGAGCGCGGGGAATTGTTAAATTCGGCGCCACCTTCGACCACGCAGCACCTCCACGAGATGTCTTGAGCGGAGCAGCGAAATGGGCACGCGCAAGGGAACGGGTACGAGCGATGGTCAATAGCGCAAGCGAAATGCTGATGGCGGCGACGATCGAGTTCCTGCAGTCTTTTCCGCCGTTCGATCGCATGGAGAACGACGCGCTGCGTTTTCTCGCCGAGCGCGTGAAGCTCGCCTATTACCCCAAGGAAACACAGATCATCACCCCCGAGGCCGGGGTCGTTCCCGTCTTCCGCATCCTGCAGCGCGGCAAGGTCGTTGCCCGGCCGTCCGGCGATCTGGCGCTCGGCGAGCAGGTGCTGACGCTGGGGTCGGGCGAGGGCTTCCCGATTGGTTCGGCGATGGCGAAGCGGCCGTCGTCCAATGTCTATACGGCGATCAGCGACGTCTTCTGTTACGAACTGGCGGTTGCCGATTTCTTCCTCCTGCTGCAGAAGAGCGCGGTCTTCAACCTGTTTTGCACGCAGTACATCGCCAGTTTGCTCAGTCAGTCGCGGCAACAGTTGCAGACGCAGTTCTCGCAGCGCGTCGCCGAGCAGCAGACGATGAATTCGCCGCTCGCCTCGGTGATCAAACGGACGCCGATTTCCGTCCGCCGCGGAACGCCGGTGCGCAGCGTCGTCGAGACGATGGCGGCGCGCACGATTGGTTCGATGATCGTCGTCGATGATGAGGAGAAGCCGGTCGGCATCTTCACGCAGTCGGACGTCCTGAAACGCATCGTGCTGCCCGGCGCCTCGCTCGACCAGCCGATCGAGGCGGTCATGTCGCCGCATCCGCACACGCTGCCGCTGGCGGCGACGGCCTATGACGCGGCGTTGGCGCTGGCCATGCACGGCGTTCGCCATGTGTTGGCGGTGGACGAGGGCGGGCGACTGAAAGGGGTCATTTCCGAGCGCGATCTCTTTACGCTGCAACGCGTCGGCCTGCGGCAGATCCGGCAGACGATCGACTCGGCGGCCAGCATCGACATGCTGCTGCAGGCAAGCCACGACGTGCGCCAGTTGTCGCTCAACATGCTGGCGCAGGGCGTCGGCGCCGAGCAGATCACGCAGTTCATCTCGGCGCTCAACGACACGCTGACGCGGCGCATCATCGAGCTCAACCTCGATCGCCACGATCTCGTCGGCATCGACTGGACCTGGCTTTCCTTCGGCTCCGAAGGGCGCGACGAGCAGACGTTCAGCACCGACCAGGATAACGGCATCGTTTTCCTGTGCACCGACATCATGGACCGCGAGCAGACGCAGCTGCGTCTCCTCGAATTCGCGCGCGACGTGAACGCCGATCTCGACCGCTGCGGCTTCCCGCTGTGCTCGGGGAAGATCATGGCGAGCAACCCGGCGCTGTGCCTGACACTTGAGGAGTGGGAAGAGAAGTTTTCCGCCTGGGTGCGCAAGCCCGAGCCCGAGGCGCTGCTGAATGCAACGATCTTTTTCGATTTCCGGCCACTGTTCGGCCAGTTCAATCTGGCCGAACGCATGCGCATCTCGCTCCTGCGGCAGACGCGCGGCAACCCGCTGTTTCTGCGCATGTTGGCCGCCAATGCATTGGCCGTCGCCCCGCCGCTCGGAATGATCCGCGACTTCGTGACGGACGACGATCCCGAACATCCGGGCTGCATCGATCTCAAGAAATTCGGCTCGCGGCTCTTCATCGACGCCGCCCGTGTGTTCGCGCTGGGCCACGATGTTTCGGCGACCAACACGGTGCAGCGGCTCAAACAGACAGGCGCGGCGATGAACGTCTCGGCGGAGGAGGTGGGCGCCGCCATCGACGCCTTTGACTTCATCCAGCTGATGCGTTTGCGTCATCAGCACGCCGCGCAGCGGCAGGGGCGCGAGGGCGACAACCTGATCCGCCCCGATGATCTGAACGAGGTCGAGCGGCGCATCCTGAAAGAGTCGTTTCGCCAGGCACGCAAGCTGCAGCAGCGCCTCAAGCTGGATTACCAGCTCTGACCATGCGCTGGCTGAAAACGCTGTTCGGCAACGCAGCAAACCGGGTGAGCCTTGCGCCCGCACAGCAGGCGACGATCGACGACTGGCATCGGCTGCCTGCGGCCGATCTCTCGCTGGTGCATGAAGCGCAGCGCTACGTCGTCGTCGATGTCGAAACGAGCGGGCTGAACATGAAGAAGGATCGGCTGATTTCAATCGGCGCCATTGCCCTGCGCGAAGGTCGGCTCGATTTCAGCGATGCGTTTCAGGTCGTCCTGCGCCAGGCGCAGGTCAGCACGCACGCCAACATCCTGATCCACGGCATCGGCGGCTCGGCACAGAGCGGCGGCGTCGATCCGGTCGAAGGCTTGCTCGCCTTTCTGCAGTACGTTGGCAAGTCGCCGCTGGTGGCCTACCATGCCTTTTTCGACCAGTCGATGATCGGCAAGGCGATGCGCGAGTACCTCGGGATGGAACTCGATCAGCCGTGGATCGACCTCGCCTGGGTGTTGCCCGATTTCTACAGTTTCCGCGGAGACCTGAACGTGGCGCTCGACGACTGGCTGCACCATTTCGGCATCGAAAACATCCTGCGCCACAACGCCGTTTCGGACGCCTACGCGACCGCCAAGCTCTTGCAGGTGGCAATCGCCGGCGGTCGACAGAAGGGGGTGAACTCTCCAGCCGCTTTCCTGCGTATCGAAAAGGCTCGGCGCTGGATGCAGGAGTGTCGCTGAACCATGCTCGAATCGACGGCACAACTTCGACGTTCCTACGCGATCTACAGCGCGAGCTTCATACTTTTCATCGTCGCGCTCGGCGTGCTTGAGCATTTCGGCCTTCCGGCTCGCTGGATCGGTTACGCCTTCCTCTTTCTGACCATCGTGCTTTACGCCACTATCGGCATCCTCGCGCGGACCTCGAACGTCGCCGAATACTACGTCGCCGGGCGGCGGATTCCGGCCGTATTCAACGGCATGGCGACCGGTGCCGACTGGATGAGCGCAGCTTCGTTCATCGGGCTCGCCGGAACGCTCTATCTCACCGGCTATCAAGGCCTGGCCTACGTGATGGGCTGGACCGGCGGCTTTGTCCTCGTCGCACTCTTGCTGGCGCCGTATCTGCGGCGCTTCGGCCAATATACGATTCCCGATTTCCTTGGTGCGCGCTACGGCGGCAACGTCGCGCGCCTTGTCGGTGTCGCCGCCGCTGTGCTCTGTTCCTTTGTTTACGTGGTTGCCCAGATCTACGGCGTCGGCTTGATCACCAGCCGCTTCGTCGGCTTGCAGTTCGAGATCGGGGTGTTTGTCGGTCTGGCGGGGATTCTGGTCTGCTCCTTCCTCGGCGGCATGCGCGCGGTGACCTGGACGCAGGCCGCGCAGTATCTGGTGCTGGTCGTCGCCTACATCGTCCCGGTGGCGATGCTGTCGTACAAGACCACCGGCGTGCCCATTCCGCAGATCATGTACGGCCAGGTGATGCAGCAGGTCTCTCAGCTTGAGAACCGGATCGCCAGCGATCCAGTCGACGCCGAAGTGCGTCGCCTATTCCGTGAGCGTTCAGATGTCTATGCGGCAAGGATCGCGGGGCTGCCGCAGTCGCTGGTCGACGAGCGCCGCCGGCTGGCTGACGAGATCGATACGCTCAAGAACAGCAACGTCGCCATGCGTGACGTTTTCGCGCTCGAACGGCAGCGGCGCGAACTGCCGAAGACGCCGGATGCCGCGCACAGCTATTGGTCGTCCTTGCAGCAACAGGCGGCGGATCGTGGTAGCGAACTTGTCCATCACGCCGAACCGTATCCGGGGCGTACCGAAGCTGAACGCAGAACCTCGCGTACAAACTTCATTGCGCTCGTATTTTGCCTGATGATCGGTACGGCGGCGCTACCGCACATGCTGATGCGTTACTACACGACGCCCAGCGTGCGTGAGGCGCGTAGTTCGGTGTTCTGGTCGCTGCTCTTCATCCTGGCGCTCTATCTGACGGCGCCGGCTTATGCCGTGTTCGCCAAGTTCGAGATCTATTCCCGGCTCGTCGGTGTCGGCATCAGCGAGTTGCCTGGCTGGGTCAATGCCTGGGGAAAGCTCGGTCTGGTTTCGATCGAAGACATCAACGGTGACGGGCTGCTGCAGCTGGCGGAGCTCGCTCTGAATCCCGATGTGATCGTTCTCGCCATCCCGGAGATCGCCGGCTTGCCTTACGTCATTTCCGGCCTGGTTGCGGCCGGCGCGCTGGCCGCGGCGTTGTCCACCGCGGACGGTTTGTTGCTGACGATTACCGGCGCCTTGTCACACGACGTCTACTACAAGGTCCTGCGTCCGAACGCATCGACGCACTGGCGGCTCGTTGTGTCGAAGACCCTGTTGCTGGTCGTGGCCGTCCTTGCCGCTGCGGTTGCCTCGCAAAAGCCGGCGACGATCCTCGCCATGGTTGCATGGGCGTTCTCGCTCGCCGGTGCGGCGTTCTTCCCGGCGCTCGTGCTCGGCATTTTCTGGAAGCGCGTGAATCGAGCGGGAGCCGTCGCCGGCATGCTGATCGGTCTCTCGGTGACGCTGTACTACATGGTGCGTGTTCAATTCAACGCGATCCCGTGGCTCGGGCTGCACGGCATTGGCATGGAACCCTGGTTGGGCATTCAATCGACGTCCGCGGGAATCTGGGGCGTCGCGGCCGGATTCGTCAGTATCGTGCTGGTCAGCCTGTTGACCGAACCGCCATCCTCGGAGGAGCAAGGTTTGGTTGAGCTAGTGCGCTCCCCGGAGGCGAGCGGGCCGGAGGCGTCAAGATGAAGCACTTGCGGCAGAAGAGTACTTACTGGCGACGAACGTTGCGACTCACCATCGGCTTGCTGCTGCTCTGGTTCGTCGTGACTTTTGGCGTGAGTTTCTTTGCGCGCGAGCTCAACGCAATCACTGTCTTCGGCTTTCCGTTGGGCTTTTATATGAGCGGGCAGGGCGTTCTGGTGATCTGCCTGCTCATCGTCGGCGTCTTTGCCTGGCGAATGAACGCTATTGACGACGAGTCTGCTGCGCGAATTCTGAACGACGAGGAGTAGAACAAAGATGCGTTGCCGCCACTTCGGCTGCGCGCGCTGCAGTGCCTGTGGTACTATTCGCGTCGGCGGGTCTCCCCGCATTGCGGCGTAGTGAACTTGGTCAGGTCCGGAAGGAAGCAGCCACAGCTATTTACCGTGAGTGCCGGGGTAAGGCTCGCCATCTTCTTTTCTGCGTTTGCCGCGCGTGCGTTCGGCCAGAACGGCGGCTGTGCGGGAATCAGGCAGTCGGCTTGCTTGAATCGTCTGTTTCTTGTGCAAGCATGAATCTTTGGATCGCATCACCGGGGATTCCAAGCCGATTCAGTAGCGTATGCCGATCGATATGCAAGAGCCGCTCGATTGAGGCAAAATCATCGGGCAATGCAGTGTTGTTCCAGTCGTCGGTCGAGTGGCGGGCGAGGTTTACCGCCAGCGTCACGTTCTGAACGCGTGGCAGATGCGCATTCGCGTCATCCATCAGCGCATTCAGCAATTCGGGCAGGTGCCATGCCGTGCATAGCGCCTTTTGCAGGTCGATCAAGGGAAAGCCGAGGACTTCCTGCTGCGCAATGTGACTGCGCAGCGTCTTGTCCTTCTGCAGTCTTTCGCGGATCTCGGATGCCAGTTTTGGCGCGAAGCACCATAGCAGGACCTCGCCAAGATCGTGCAGAAGTGCTGCAAGCGTGACTTCTTCGATGTTCAGGTCGTGGCGTTCAAAGGCCCAGTCGTGCGCGTAGCGGGATGCACGCTGGACACGCCGGATGACCTGCAGTACGCCGAGCAGCGCCTGCGGCTCATCTTTCAAGGCGGATTCAATCGTCGCGGGAGTCTCGAACTTCCGGAAAAACGGTTCGATGCCAAGCATCATGACGGCGTTGGCGATCGTCGTGATGTCCGAGCGCAGATGCTTGCCGGTAAAGGGCTGGATGTAGGCCAGGACGCGAACGGCCATCAATGGGTCCTGCAGTACGATGCTTGCGATGTCTCGACCGCTGATCGAGTCGACGCGTTCGTAGCATTGTTCAAGCCTTCGGGCTGTCTGCCGGAGGATGGGCATCTCCTTGCTGCTGAGAAGCGCCACCCAGTCATCAATGTTTTTTAGCGATTGCTCGGTCATGGATTTCAACTTCAATAGTCGCGCGAGGAACGTTCGCTAATGCGCTGATTTCGAAATAGAGTTGGCCGCATCGAAGTGCTACTATGCCCGACCCGGTGTCTGCCGGCAATGGAAATTCGGAACCCGGTCGGAATCCAGTCAAGCGTTCGTAGGATGCTCTGGCGTTGCAGCGGTCTGCAGAACGCGAGCGATGCGGCTCGCGCGGTGTTCGCGTCCTCGTTTGCTGGTCTATACGGCAAAGGGTGCCGACTATTGGTAGAATTAAAAGTTATCCGGGAATTCCGCCGGACTCGTTTGCTATTGCCCCTTCTTGTTCTTCTCAGGAGTCTAGATTCATGGCCATTGAACGCACCCTCTCCATCATCAAGCCTGATGCCGTTGCGAAAAACGTGATCGGGAAGATCTATTCCCGCTTTGAAACCAATGGTCTGAAGATCGTCGCCTCGAAGATGGCATGGCTTTCACCGCAGGAAGCGGGGGCGTTCTATGCGGTGCATCGGGAGCGTTCTTTCTTCAAGGAACTCGTTGAGTTCATGACCTCGGGCCCGGTCATGGTCCAGGCGCTGGAAGGCGAGAATGCGATCGCCAAGAATCGCGAGCTGATGGGGGCGACTGATCCGAGCAAAGCTGCTCCGGGAACGATTCGTGCCGACTTTGCGACGTCGATTGATGCCAACGCGGTGCATGGATCGGACGGCCCCGAGACGGCCAAGGTAGAAGTCGCCTTCTTCTTCCCCGAAATGAACGTCTACTCCGGACGTTGATCGCAGGGCCGTCTTCAGGGTTTGCATGGTGGCTACCAATCTTTTTGACTTCGATGCGGCAGGTCTGACGGTTTTTTTCGCAGAACATGGCGAAAAGCCGTTTCGTGCGCGTCAGATCTTGCGCTGGATACACCGCTTCGGCCAGTGCGATTTCAATGCCATGACGGATATCGCCAAGAGCTTGCGCGAAAAGCTCCTGGCGGAGGCGGTTGTGGTGCCGCCGGCAATTGTTTCGGACAAACGCTCAGATGACGGCACGCGCAAGTTCCTGTTTGACGTCGGCGGCGGGAATGCGGTCGAGACGGTTTACATCCCTGAAGACGATCGCGGAACGCTATGTGTCTCGACGCAGGCGGGATGCGCGCTCGATTGCTCTTTTTGCTCGACGGGAAAACAGGGTTTCAGTCGCAATCTCACCGTCGGCGAGATTATTGGCCAGCTGTGGCAGGCCAACCGTGCGCTGGGGGCCGATGCAAAGGGCGAGCGCATCATCAGCAACGTGGTGCTGATGGGCATGGGCGAGCCGCTGGCGAATTTCGACAACACCGTGGCAGCGCTGCGCCTGATGCTCGACGACAACGCCTACGGTTTGTCGCGTCGCAGGGTGACCGTGTCCACATCCGGTCTGGTGCCAGCCATGGGCCGCCTCGGCGATGAATGCGCCGTGGCGCTCGCGGTATCGCTGCACGCGCCGAACGACCGGTTGCGCGATGAGTTGGTGCCGATCAACCAGAAGTACCCCCTGCGCGAACTCATGGACGCGTGCCGGCGTTACCTGAAGAAGGCGCCTCGCGATTTCGTGACCTTTGAGTACGTGATGCTTGACGGCGTCAACGATTCGGATGCACATGCGCGCGAATTGCTTGAGCTGACGCGAACGGTGCCGTGCAAGTTCAATCTGATTCCATTCAATCCGTTTCCCGGCTCGCCGTATCGCAGATCGCCGGCCGTGCGCATCCGCCGGTTTGCGGAAATCCTGATGAACGCAGGCATCGTGACGACGACGCGCAAAACGCGCGGCGATGATATCGATGCCGCGTGCGGCCAGTTGGCCGGACAAGTCCTCGACAAGACGCGGCGTACCGCGCGTCGGGTGATCGATTTGCACGAGGTCAGAACACAATGAAATTGCTGGAGCTGCGGAAGCTGTCGGTTTGTGTGTGCGTGTCTTGGGTTGCCTTGTTCTCCGCTTCGATGGCGTACGGGCAGAATCAAAACTCGAACACCTCATCAGCGGATAGCTCCGCGACCTCGGGTAAGCCGAAAGACGTTGTCACACGGGCGAAACTGCACACCGAACTGGGTGCGCTTTACTTCCAGTCGGGAAATCTGATCGTCGCGCTCGAAGAACTGACGATTGCGACTTCAATCAATCCTGACTACGCGCCGGCGTACAGCACACGCGGTTTGGTGCTGTACTACATCAAAGAACTTGCGTCAGCCGAAAGCGATTTCAAGCGTGCGCTGGACATTGCCGAAAACGACCCCGAGATCAACAACAACTACGGATGGTTTCTTTGCCAGACGGGCAAGGAGCGCGAGTCGTTTCCGTACTTTGAAAAGGCAATGAAGAATCCCCTGTACCAGACGCCTGCGCTGGCTTACCTGAATGCGGGAGCTTGTTACATAAAACTGGGTGAACTGGATATCGCAGAGGAACACGTCCGGAAAAGCCTGCGCCTCATGCCCGAGAACCCGCAGGCGCTCTTCCAGCTCGCGAAGATTCTCTACCAGCGTGGGAATTTTGACGGCGCGCGGGAGTACTTGAAGACTGTGACCCGTACTGGCGACCCGAGCGCCGAGGTCCTGTGGCTTTACCTGCGGGTCGAACGCCGTCTCGGTGACAATTCTACCGAGAGCAGCCTGGCTGCACAGTTGCGGCGCAAGTACCCGGATTCTCCGGAGTATCAGGAGCTATTGCGAGGGAATTTCGAATGAGCGTGCCGTCTTCTTCCGGAGATCCTGCCGAACGCATGATGACTGATTCAACCGATCACTCCGCCAACGGCGGCGTCGGGAACGATACCGCGTCGTCGCCGATGATGTCCGGGCCGAGCGTCGGCCAGCAACTCAGGGCGGGGCGGGAACGCGCCGGACTGTCGGTCGATGACGCCGCACGAGCCCTCAAGCTGAGCAACCGTCAGGTCGAATCGCTCGAGCAGGATGACTGGACGAGTCTGCCTGGCAAGACGATGATTCGCGGCTTCGTGCGCAACTACGCGCGTCTTGTCGGTCTCGACGGGCAACTGCTGATGTCCGCGCTCGAAGGTATGGCCATGCCCAAGTCACCCGAGCTGCGCGGTGCAGAAGGTACGCCAGTGAGTATGCCGAAGGAAGGAAAGTCGGATCGCAGGGATGTGTTGCGTGTCCTTGCCGGACTGCTCGTTCTGGTTTTGGCCTTGGTGGCCTATTTCTTCCTTCCACCCGACATCTGGCAATCGACGGTGCAGGCGATCAAGGATGCTTCACAGTCGAATGAGGCCATTGTTGAAACCGTTGCGGATACGCCACCGGTACTGCCCGAGACGCCTGCTCCAGTCGAGCAGTTTGCGTCGGTTGCGCCAGAGCAGCCCGTGGTTGTCCCGGAAGCTGCGAGCGAGCCGGCACCAGTCGTTCAACCGCCTGAGGGGCTGGCCGTAGAAGCTCAGCCACCGGCTCCGAACGTCCTGAAGTTTAGTTTTGCGCAACCGTCCTGGGTGGAAGTGCGTGACAAGAACGGCCAGGTCATTTTCTCGCAGAAGAATCCAGCGGGAAGCCAGCGCGACGTCCAGGGTCTGCCGCCGTTTTCGGTGGTGATCGGCAACGCGGCGCACGTTACCTTGCACTACAAGGGGAATGCCGTCGACCTGTCCAAACGCAGCAAGGATGATGTCGCGCGATTGACGATTGAATGAAGATGAATGATTCGGCAGTGAACTCAGCCTTCGGTGGCCCGGCGTCACGGCGAAAGACTCGCAGCGTCACCGTTGGCCAGGTGCTGCGGCTCGGGGGCGACGCACCGGTCGTCATCCAGTCGATGACCAACACAGATACGGTCGATGTGGTCAAGACCGCGATCCAGTGCGCCGAGCTTGCTCGGGCGGGCTCGGAACTCGTGCGCATTACGGTGAATACGCCGGAGGCCGCCGCCGCCGTGCCGAAAATTCGCGCGCACCTCGACGCCATGGGCGTCGGCGTTCCGCTGATCGGCGATTTTCATTACAACGGCCATCGCTTGTTGTCGGACTACCCCCAGTGCGCGCAGGTGCTCGACAAGTACCGTATCAACCCCGGCAATGTCGGGCATGGCAAGAAGCGTGACGAGCAGTTCGCGCAGATGATCGAGATCGCGGCGCGCTACGGCAAACCAGTGCGCATCGGCGTCAACTGGGGAAGCCTCGATCAGGACCTGCTGGCGCGGATCATGGATGAGAATGCACGACGCCTGCAACCGCTGGATGCCGTCGGTGTGATGCGCGAGGCCATGGTTGCCTCGGCGCTCGAGTCGGCGGCCAAGGCCGAGGATTTGGGGTTGTCGGGTGATCGCATCATCCTTTCCTGCAAAGTCTCGGGTGTGCAGGACCTGATCGCGATCTATCGAGAACTGTCGCGACGCTCGGACTACCCGCTGCACCTCGGCTTGACTGAGGCCGGCATGGGCTCGAAAGGCATCGTCGCCTCCACGGCAGCGATGGCGGTGCTCTTGCAAGAGGGAATTGGCGATACCATCCGCGTCTCGCTGACGCCTGAACCCGGCGGAAAACGTACGCAGGAAGTTGTTGTCGCGCAGGAGATGCTGCAGACGATGGGGCTGCGTGCATTCACCCCGATGGTGACTGCTTGCCCGGGATGTGGCCGGACGACGAGCAGTTTTTTCCAGGAGTTGGCGCATTCCATCCAGGAACATGTCCGGGACAACATGCCGAAGTGGCGCGGCGAGTACGACGGCGTGGAAAACATGACGCTGGCCGTCATGGGCTGCGTCGTCAATGGTCCCGGTGAGAGCAAACACGCCAACATCGGGATCAGCCTGCCAGGGACCGGCGAGGCACCGGCGGCGCCGGTATTTGAAGACGGTGTCAAGACGGTCACCTTGCGCGGCGAGCGCATTGCCGAAGAATTTACTGCCATCGTGGATCGCTACGTGGCGCGTACCTACCAAAGAAAGATCGTTTCACAATCATGAGCCAATACATCCAGTCCGTGCGCGGGATGAACGACATCCTGCCGGGCGAATCGGAGTTGTGGGAGTTATTCGAGGAAACCGTTCGTTCGTGGCTAAAAAGCTACGGCTACAAGCCGGTCCGCCTGCCGATCGTCGAGCCGACGCCCCTGTTCAAGCGGGCAATCGGCGAGGTGACCGACATCGTCGAAAAGGAGATGTACTCCTTCACCGACAGCCTGAACGGTGAGTTGCTGACCTTGCGTCCGGAAGGAACAGCCGGCTGCGTGCGCGCCCTGATCCAGCACAAGCTGGCTGCGCAGCATCCGCAGCGCCTTTACTACATGGGGCAGATGTTCCGGCACGAACGGCCACAGAAGGGTCGTTATCGCCAGTTCAACCAGGTCGGTGTCGAGGCGTTCGGTTTTGCCGGACCAGACATTGATGCCGAACTCATCCTCATGGGCGCCAGGCTTTGGGATGACCTCGGGCTGGACGACGTCAAGCTGCAATTGAATTCTCTCGGTCAACTCGACGAGCGTGCGAAGCACCGCGCCGAACTCATCACCTATTTCGAGAAATACAGCGACCTGCTCGACGAAGATGCGCGGCGGCGCCTTCACTCCAATCCGTTGCGCATTCTCGACAGCAAGAATCCGACGATGCAGGAAATGATCGCCGGCGCCCCGAAGCTGATGGATCATCTGGGCGCCGAGTCGATGGCGCATTTTGATGGCGTGCAGCAGGTGCTGCGCGATGCTGGTCTGCCGTTCGAGATCAACCCGCGTCTCGTGCGTGGCCTCGACTACTACAACCTGACCGTTTTCGAATGGGTGACGGATCGTCTTGGTGCGCAGGGTACAGTGTGTGCGGGTGGTCGCTATGATGGCCTCGTCGAGCAACTCGGCGGGAAGGCGACGCCGGCTTGCGGCTTCGCGATGGGGGTTGAGCGGCTGGTGACCTTGATTCGCGAATCGGGCGGCGAGCCGGAGATTCCCGGACCCGACGTCTATGTGGTGCATCAAGGCGACGCTGCTTCGCGCATGGCGCCGCGTGTTGCTGAAGGTTTGCGCGATCAGGGGATCGACGTCCTCTTCCATTGCGGTGGTGGCGGCTTCAAGTCACAGATGAAGAAGGCAGATGCTTCCGGTGCGACCTTTGCGATCATCATCGGTGACGATGAGGCGAACGCGGGGGAGGTGACGTTGAAGCCGTTGCGCTCCAACGGCGAGGCACAAAACGAACAAAAACGCATCAGTGTCGATCAGCTCGCTGATGAAATCATGAACTCATTTCTGGACTGGGAAGAAGAATAATGGCGGCCTACGACCTCGAAGAGCAGGAGCAACTGGCCGAAATCAAGGCTTGGTGGAAGCAATACGGTAACCTGCTGACCAATGTCTTGTTGGCGGCGGTGCTGGCAGTCGCGGCCTGGCAGGGCTGGAACTGGTATCAGCGCAACCAGGCCGGACAGTCCGCCGCGGTCTATAGCGTTCTGCAAAAGGCAGTGCGGGAAAAGGACTTGCAGAAGGTCAAGGCGGCAAGCGGCGAGTTGCTCGAGAAGTTCGGCAGTACAAGCTACGCCTCCCTGGGGGCTTTGTCCGCTGCCAAGGTATTGATCGAAGCGGACGATGCGAAGACTGCCAAGCTCCAGTTGTCCTGGGTCGCCGAAAACGGCAAGGACGAGTTGCGCGATCTCGCGCGTCTTCGCCTCGCCGCATTGCTGCTTGATGAGAAGGCGTTTGATCAGGCCTTGAAGCAACTCGAAGGAAGCGTCAGTCCGAGCTTCGAACTTCGCTTCATTGAACTGAAGGGCGATATCCTTAGCGCGCAGGACAAGAAGTCTGAAGCTGCCGGGGCTTACCAGTCGGCTCTCGGCAAGCTCAAGGATTCTGTCAAGACCGTCGGCAGCGAATCCGCGTCACCGGGCTGGCAAGGGCAGTCGTCGGTGATCTATCAGCAGCTTCTGCAGCAAAAGCTTGATGCTTTGGGCGGAGAGCAATAATGCGGAAGCTCCTTTCCGTCGCCTTGCTGTCGTCGGCCCTGGCGTATTCGCTGACCGGCTGCTCGACACTTGAGGGCCTGAATCCGTTCGCCGACAGTGGGCCAAAGATGGCTGAATTGCAGCCGATCGAAACGAAACTCGCCGCGCGCGTCGTCTGGCAGCAGTCGGTGGGTGAGAGTGGTGTGTACTCGTTTACGCCTGCAGTTCTTGGTTCGACCACTTACGCGGCGAGCGGCGAGGGTGACCTCGTACGTATCGATGGCGGAAGGCAAGCCTGGAAAGTCGACGTTGGCCAGCCCTTGTCCGGAGGCGTAGGTGCGGATGAGACAATGGTCGTCGTTGGGTCGCCGAAGGGGGAACTTCTCGCCTTCTCGAGTACCGATGGCACCCCGCTCTGGAAGGTGAAGACGTCGAGCGAAATTCTCTCGCCCCCGGAAATCGGCAGCGGTATGGTCATCGTGCGTACCGGCGACAATCAATTGGCTGCGTACGACGCAAAAGATGGCAAGCGAAAGTGGTTCTTCCAGCGTCCAACGCCTGCGCTTTCCCTGCGCGTCTCCGCGCGCTCAGTCATTGATGGAAAGTACGTTTTTGCGGGCTTCCCCGGTGGCAAGCTGATTGCCGTCTCAACGTCCAACGGAGCCGCAGTATGGGATGGGACGGTTGCCGTGCCGAAGGGAGCGACTGAGCTTGATCGCGTTGCCGATATCACCAGCGCGCCGGTCATCTCCGGGCGTTCGGTTTGTGCGGTCGCGTTCCAGGGACGCGTTGCCTGTTTCGACCTCGGTAGCGGCAATCTCGTGTGGGCGCGCGACATGTCAAGTGCGGCTGGACTCGATATCGACTCCCGTTTCCTGTACGTGTCGGACGACAAGGGTGCCGTTCATGCGCTCGACATGGCGAGCGGTGCCAGTATCTGGAAACAGGACAAGCTCTCGCTGCGCCGGCTGACGGCCCCGGTTGCACGGCGCGGTTATGTCGCGGTTGCCGATGCCGAAGGAATCGTGCATTTCCTGAGCCGTGAGGACGGATCGTTCATTGCCCGACTTGAAACGGACGGAAGTGCAGTTGTTGCGCCGCCGCAAAAGCTCGGAAATGGCGTGCTGGTCCAAACTAGCGAAGGCGGACTTTACGCCATCGAGGCCGAATGAAACCGACCATCGTCATTGTAGGCCGGCCGAACGTCGGCAAATCGACGCTCTTCAATCGCTTGACCAAGACGCGTGATGCCTTGGTCGCCGATATTCCAGGTCTGACGCGTGATCGCCACTACGGCCACGGAAAGGTGGGTAGCAAGCCGTACCTGGTCGTCGATACCGGCGGCTTCGAACCGCTGGCCAAGGACGGAATCATGCAGGAGATGGCGCGCCAGGCGGAACAGGCGATCGCCGAGGCCGATGCGATCATCTTTGTGGTTGATGGCAGAACCGGTATTACTGCGCTCGACAAGGAGATTGCCAACAAACTGCGCAAAGCGGAGCGGCCGGTCTTTGTCGCCGTAAACAAAGCGGAAGGCATGAGTCATGGCGTGGTCGTCGCCGACTTCCACGAGTTGGGGCTGGGCGATCCCGTCGCGATTTCAGCAACTCACGGCGAAGGCGTGCGGAGCCTGGTTGAAGACGTGCTTGAGCCATATCCGGAGCCGACCGAAGACGAAAGCGAGGGCGATGTTCTTCGCGTCGCAATCGTCGGGCGTCCGAACGTCGGCAAGAGCACGATGATCAATGCGCTGCTCGGCGAAGAGCGGGTGATCGCGTTTGACCAGCCCGGCACGACGCGCGACGCGATTTATGTCGATTTCGAACGTGGCGGGAAAAAGTACACCCTGATCGACACGGCCGGTTTGCGGCGCAAGGGCAAGGTCTTCGAGACGATCGAGAAGTTCTCGGTCGTCAAGACACTGCAATCGATCGAGGATGCCCACGTCGTCGTCCTTGTACTTGATGCAAAACAGGATATTTCCGATCAGGACGCGCATATCGCCGGCTTCATCGTTGAATCCGGGCGCGCGCTGGTTGTTGCCGTCAACAAGTGGGACGGCCTTGATTCCTATGTTCGTGACCAGATCAAGGGCGAGCTCGAAAGCAAACTGAAATTCCTCGATTTTGCCAACTTCCACTACGTCTCGGCGCTCAAAGGTCAGGGGCTGGCGCATGTTTTCCGCTCGGTCGATGCGGCGTACAAGGCTGCCACGATCGATCTTTCGACGCCGCAACTGACGAGAACGCTGATCGATGCTGTCGCCAAGCAGGCGCCGCCGCGCAGCGGAATCTTCCGTCCGAAGATGCGCTACGCTCACCAGGGCGGGCGTAATCCGCCGATCGTCGTGATTCACGGGAACGCGTTGGAAAAGGTGCCCGATTCGTATCGGCGCTATCTGGAGCATACGTTCCGCGAGGTTTTCAAGCTTCAGGGAACGCCGCTTCGCATCCAGTTCAACGTCTCCGAAAACCCGTTTGCTGATCGCAAGCCGCCGGAAAAGAACCGACGCAAGCCAAAGCCGGCAGAAAGTGAGAAACCAAAAGCTAAGAGTGGAGTCAGAAGCGCAGGTTCTGTGAAAGAAAGAACCAAGCGATCGGCCCCGCGCGCCAAGTCTGGGGCAAAGTGACGATGCCGGCTTTTATGGCAAATGCACAGAAAATCAATTAAGCTAGCCAAACCAGATCAACAACGAAGCATGGAGTTCTAACCATGAGCAATAAAGGGCAACTTTTACAAGACCCGTTCCTTAATGTGCTGCGTCGCGAGCATGTTCCCGTTTCGATCTACCTTGTCAATGGCATCAAATTGCAGGGTCAAGTCGAGTCTTTCGATCAGTATGTGGTGTTGCTCAAGAATACCGTCACGCAGATGGTCTACAAGCACGCAATCTCAACCGTCGTACCGTCGCGTCCCGTCAGTATCCAGCAGGATGGCGGCGACGAAGCCTGAGCGGCTGGTCACCAATTCCATTCAACGTTTTCTGAGCTTGTTCGGCTGGCGAACTGGCGTCGAAAGTGATTTAGTTGCAGATTTCCGAAGTGCGTTTCCATGATTGAGCGTCCCGCGGCAGGTGAGCGGGCGGTCATCGTTCAACTGGATTTCGGCGTCGATGACCTTGCGGAACAGGTAGAAGAAGTAACGTTGCTCGCCGAATCGGCGGGCGCGTCGGTCTTCACTGTGGTTCATGGCCGGCGACAGAGTCCTGATCCCGCGACCTACGCAGGCAAAGGCAAAGTCGAGGAAATTGCAGCGCAGGTTGCGGCGCATGATGCCGACCTCGTCATCTTCAATCACGAACTGTCACCCGCTCAGGAGCGAAACCTCGAGCGTGCTCTTCAATGTCGGGTCATCGATAGAACAAGTCTGATTCTCGACATTTTTGCCCAGCGCGCGCAAACCTCCGACGGGAAACTGCAGGTCGAGCTCGCGCAGCTTGATCATCTCGCGACGCGCCTGGTTCGAGGATGGACGCACCTGGAGCGGCAAAAGGGTGGTATCGGTCTGCGCGGACCAGGCGAAACGCAGCTCGAGACCGACAGACGTCTGCTTGGCAAGCGGGTCAAGTTGTTGAAGGAGCGCCTGCACAAGCTCGAACGCCAGCGTGGCGTACAACGCAAGGCGCGAACCCGTGGTGACGTACTGAACGTGTCCTTGGTTGGATATACGAACGCCGGTAAGTCGACCTTGTTCAATGCACTGACTCATGCGGGAGCGTACGCCGCCGATCAGTTATTCGCGACACTCGATACCACCTCGCGCAAGCTCTGGCTTGACGGTGTCGGGAACGTGATCGTCTCCGATACAGTCGGATTCATCCGTGACTTGCCCCACGCGCTGATCGCCGCGTTTCACGCGACGCTGGATGCTACATCGCAGGCCGATCTTCTCGTGCATGTCGTCGACTCCGCGAGCCCGGCGCGTGAGGAGCAGGTTGTCGAGGTCAACAAGGTGCTTGAGGAGATAGGTGCCAGTCAGGTGCCCCAGCTCATGGTCCTCAACAAGCTGGATCTGACCGGGTTGCCGCCGACGGTCGAGAGAAATGAATATGATAGAATCGTCCGCGTTCGGGTCAGTGCAAAGTGCGGTGATGGCCTGCCGCTATTGCGGGCTGTACTGGCTGAGATAGCGCTTGAGAAATTCCGTAATTCAGGCGATCGGATGCTGGAAGAGAATCCATCAGTTTGCGCCGATTAAGTCTCGGATTCATTCCCATGATTTCTTGCTTTGGAGTACTTATGTCGCTTAACGATCCTCAATGGGGTAACCGCGGCAATGATAATGGCGGTGGTCGGCGCCCAAATCAGGGGCCTCCCGACTTGGAGGAGATGTGGCGTGATCTGAACCGCCGTCTGTCCTCCATGTTCAACAAGCGGCCCGCCGGACAAGGCGGTGGCAATGGCGGTGATCGGCCGCCAGTTGACTTGAGCCCGAAAATCCTGGGTGGCGGAATCGGACTGATTCTCGCAGTGATCGTCCTGGTCTGGCTGGCGAGCGGTTTCTACATCGTCGATGCCTCACAGCGCGGCCTGGTGCTGCAATTCGGAGAGTACAAAGAGAGCACCGAGTCCGGTCTGCGCTGGCGCTTGCCCTATCCGATCGAGTCGCACGAAATCGTCAATATTTCAGGGGTGCGTACGATCGAAGTCGGGTATCGCGGCAGCGAGAAGAACAAGGTCCTCAAAGAGGCGCTGATGCTGACAGATGACGAGAACATCATCAACATCCAGTTTGCCGTGCAGTACATCCTGAAGGATCCGGTTGACTACATTTTCAACAATAGAACGCCTGATGAAGCGGTAATGCAGGCGGCGGAGACGGCGATTCGCGAAATCGTCGGCAAGAACAAGATGGACTTCGTCCTATACGAAGGGCGCGAACAGATTGCCGTTCAGGCGTCGGCGCTGATGCAGGAGATTCTCGACCGCTACCAGACCGGCATTCTGATCTCCAAGGTGACAATGCAGAATGCGCAGCCCCCCGAGCAGGTTCAGGCCGCGTTTGACGATGCCGTGAAGGCCGGCCAGGATCGCGAGCGGCAAAAGAACGAAGGTCAGGCTTACGCCAACGACGTAATCCCGAAGGCCCGAGGCACCGCGGCGAGGCTGTTGCAGGAGGCCGAGGGGTACAGGCAACGCCTGATTGCCACGGCGGAAGGTGATGCCAGCCGTTTCAAGCAGATTCATGCCGAGTACGCGAAGGCGCCGGAGGTGACTCGGAGTCGCATGTATCTTGAAACCTTGCAGCAAGTTTACTCGAACACCAGCAAGGTGATGGTAGACGCCAAGGGGCAGGGCAACCTGTTGTACTTGCCGCTGGACAAGCTGATGCAGGCGGCAGGTTCAGCCGTGCCGATGGGGCTTGGAAGCAGTGCTGACGCGCCTGGTCAGGGGCGCCAGTCGTCCTCGGCGATTTCCTATGAAACGCCTCCCCAGGTTGTTGACAGAACGGAGACGCGCGGGCGTGAAGCGCTGCGCAGTCGTGAGCGGGAGGTCAGGTAATGAAGCTGGGTGTGAATTTTGTTGCGGCGATTGTTATCGCTTTGTTGGCGGTTCTGGGGAGCTCGATATTCACGGTCGATCAACGGCAGCACGCGATCGTCTTCCAGTTGGGTGAGGTGCGTGATGTCATCAGCAAGCCTGGCTTGTACTTCAAATGGCCGATGATTCAGAACGTACGCTATTTCGACAAGCGCATCCTGACGCTCGATACGTCTGAGCCAGAGCGCTATATCACCTCCGAGAAAAAGAACGTCCTCGTCGATTCATTCGTCAAATGGCGGATTGTCGACCCGCGCCTTTACTACGTATCGGTCGCCGGCGATGAGGAACGGGCGAAGACGCGTTTGTTCCAGACCGTGAATGCCGGCTTGCGTGAGGAGTTCGGCAAGCGCACGGTGCACGACGTTGTCTCCGGTGAGCGCAACAAGATCATGGAAGAAATGCGGGAGAAAGCTGACCTTGATGCGAGAAAGATCGGCGTTCAGATCATCGATGTTCGAGTGAAGCGCGTTGATTTGCCAACCGAAGTCAGTGAATCGGTCTATCGCCGCATGGAGGCCGAGCGCAAGCGGGTGGCCAATGAACTGCGTTCCGAAGGCGCCGCTGAGGCGGAGAAGATCCGTGCCGGTGCAGACAAGCAACGCGAGGTGATCATCGCCGAAGCGTATCGGGACGCTCAGCGAACAAAAGGCGAGGGCGATGCCAAGGCAGCGGCCACCTACGCGCAGGCGTTCAATCAGAATCCGGAGTTCTTTGCTTTCTATCGTTCGCTTGAGGCTTATCGAAACAGCTTCCAGAGCAAGAACGATATTCTTGTTCTCGAACCCAATTCGGATTTCTTCAAGTACATGAATAGCGTTGGCGGCGTGGGCGACAGAACTGGCAGATGATTTCCAGTTTGCTGATTGGCTTTGCGCTGATGCTGGTGCTCGAAGGTGTGTTGCCGTTTCTCGCTCCTGCGACCTGGCGTGAGACGTTTCGGCGATTGATCCAGCTTGGCGATGGGCAGATTCGATTTGTTGGCCTGACGTCGATGCTGGCTGGGATTATCTTGTTAATGGTTTTCAGATGAACTGGCTTCTGCCCGAATATATAGCGGATGCATTGCCTCAGGAGGCAATGCAAATTGAACGACTCCGTCGAAAGGTGCTCGACCTTTTTCGCGTGCATGGCTACGAATTGGTCATGCCACCGTTGCTCGAATATCTCGAATCGCTGCTGACCGGTTCCGGTTCGGACCTCAAACTGCGCACCTTCAAACTGGTTGACCAGTTGTCAGGGCGAACGCTCGGCGTGCGGGCAGACATGACTCCCCAGGTCGCGCGGATAGACGCCCATCTGCTCAACCGGCAAGGCGTGACGCGCCTCTGCTACTGCGACAGTGTGCTGCATACCTTGCCCGCGTCTCAAGCGGCAAGCCGCGAGCCGATTCAACTCGGCGCAGAACTTTATGGTTACACGGGAATTGAGGCCGACCTTGAGGCGATCCGCTTGCTCGCAGATGCGTTGGCGACCGCCGGAACGCCTGCTTCTCGCATCGACATTGGGCACGTCGGCGTATTTCGCGCGCTCGTCCAGGTCGCCGAACTTGAGCCCGAACTCGAAGCGAGGATTCTTCAGCTGTTGCAAGTGAAGGACGTTCCCGGGTTGCGCGAGTGTTGTGTCGATATTGCCGAGCCGTATCGCTCTGCATTCTTGCGCTTGCCCGAGTTGTTTGGCGGAACGGATTTCCTGGATAAGGCAGCGTGCCAATTGCCAAGCATTCCGGCAATCGCTGCTGCACTGAAGTCGCTGCAAGCCTTGCGAAAAGCGATGCCGGAACTTCCTCTGTCTTTCGACCTGGCGGATTTGCGCGGCTATCACTACCACAACGGGGTCGTGTTCGCGGCTTACTACCCGGGTTTCCCCGGCGCGATTGCGCGCGGTGGCCGGTACGACGGCGTCGGCAAGGACTTCGGGCGCGCTCGTCCGGCAACCGGTTTTTCGATGGATTCGCGCGAGATCGCTCGTCTGGCGAACGTTACCGAGCCGGGTCGCGCGATTCTGTCACCGTACTCAGCGACGAACCCTGCGTTGGCCGCGGTCGTCAAGGAATTGCGCCAGCAGGGGGAAGTGGTCGTCGAATTGTTGCCCGACGAAACGTTGAACGAAGGGCCAGTGTGCGACCGGCGCCTAGTGAACTGCGATGGGCAGTGGGTTATTAAGGCAATTAACTAAGGTTGAAAGAACATGGCTAAGAATGTCGTCGTAGTTGGAACACAGTGGGGCGATGAGGGCAAGGGCAAGATCGTCGATTGGCTGACTGATCATGCCCAAGGTGTCGTTCGCTTTCAGGGCGGTCACAATGCCGGCCATACGCTCGTAGTCGGCGAGAAAGTCTACAAGCTCAACCTGGTTCCCTCAGGAATTGTGCGCGCCGGCGTCAATTGCTACATCGGCAACGGCGTCGTGCTCGATATTCACCATCTTCTTTCCGAAATCAAGGAACTGGAAAGCGGCGGGATCGAAGTTCGCTCGCGTCTCAAGATCAGCCCGGGCTGCCCGCTGATTCTCGGCTACCACACCGCGCTTGACCGCGCGCGCGAAGCCGCGAAGAGTGCCGACACGCGGATTGGCACCACAGGCAAGGGCATCGGACCGACCTACGAAGACAAGGTGGCGCGCCGCGCACTGCGTGTCTATGACCTGTTCTACCCGGAGCGCTTTGCCGAAAAGCTCAAGGAGAACCTCGACTACCACAACTTCGTGCTGACGAAGTACCTGGGTGCCGAGGCCGTCGACTATCAAATTGTGCTGAAACAGGCACTGGCCGACGCCGAGCAGATCAAGCCGATGGTTGTAGACGTCTCTGGTGCATTGAACGCAGCGAACAAGGCGGGGCAAAACCTGCTGTTTGAAGGGGCGCAGGGCGCATTGCTCGATATCGACCACGGCACGTATCCGTTCGTGACTTCCTCGAACTGCGTGGCCGGCCAGGCTTCCGCCGGAACCGGCGTCGGCCCCGGAATGCTGCACTACGTGCTCGGAATCACCAAAGCGTACTGCACGCGCGTCGGAAGCGGCCCGTTCCCGAGCGAACTCGATATCGAAACCGAGGGTGCGCCGGGGTACCAGATGTCAAACAAGGGGCGGGAATTTGGAACGGTGACGGGGCGCAAACGGCGCTGCGGCTGGTTCGACGTGCCTGCACTGAAGCGCTCGATCCAGATCAACGGCGTGACGGGCTTGTGCATCACCAAGCTTGACGTTCTCGACGGCTTGAAGGAACTGAGGATCTGCACTGGCTACAAGTTCAATGGCGAAGTGATCGATCTGTTGCCAATGGGATCGGACGAAGTCGCTGGCTGCGAGCCGATTCTTGAAACGATGGCTGGGTGGGAAAGTTCCACGATTGGTGCGACGTCGCTGGATCAACTTCCCGAGGCGGCGCGGGCATATCTGGCGCGGATCGAGGCGTTGTGTGAAGTGCCGATCGATATTGTCTCGACCGGACCGGAGCGGGACGAGACGATTCTCCGTAAGCACCCGTTTAACGGATAAGTCGAAATTCCGGCCACTGAACTTCACGCATCGTGTCGTGTGCTTTCCAACGAAAATAATCCTAAAAACCGTAGTTGCCTGATCTGGAAAGCTGGATCAGAAAGCAGCATCAGGAAAAACTGGTAGCATGAAAACCACCCTTTGGCAGATGAAAGCCGAGGGAACCTCAGTCAGAGACCGAGCGTCGTCGCACTGATCGATTCGCCGCCTTCGCGTTCGATGTCATGGAATCGTTGAATGTAGGGAATGCAGGCTTCCCTGTCGTCGAAAATGGCGCGCGAGCGGGCGCTGTCCCGGTGGAATCGGATCAGCGCGTGCGTTTCGTTGACGATGAACTGGGCGTCATTCAGCGAATGCAAATGTTGCGGACACTGAACGACCGTCATCTGCTCGGGATAAGTCGCGAGCATCTGGAAGAGACGAGGGCTGTGGCTGCGCAGCGGCGCGGCGTTTTTCACCACGATACGGATGCGATTGCGCGTACCGGCGACGAGAAAACGGCGCAGGATCTCGACGTTTTCGGGGCGTTCCAGACCGAGTCTGACAAGGTCTTCGTCAAAAACCAGGAGAGATGTGGTCAGGGATCGGAGAATCGTCGCCAGCGCCGCGTCGTGTTCAGACCAGTGCGTCGTCAGTTCCGTACTCATGCCTGTATCCTCTGCAATGACGCGTCATGGTAGCCGCGGCTGCGCGTCCCGATCAAGAATCCGGGCAACAAAAAACCCGCCGTAGCGGGTTTTCGGTGCGCGGTCGATCAGCGATCGCCGTAGGTGCGGCGGTTGCCGCCAGCCGAAGTGAAGCGATCTTCTCGGGGGCCGCGTTGCGGGGCCTTGGCAAAGCCATCGCGTTTTGGCGCCGAGCCGGATGCATCCTGCTTGCCGAAACGACCTTCGCCGCGCGCGGCCGGCTTGCCGGCTCCGGCGTGGCCGCCGTGCCCGCGGTTGTCGCTCGATTTCCAGGCCGGACGCTTGCCCGGCTTGTTGCCGGGGCGCGGCGATGCGGAGGGCGGACGGCGGGTCGGTTCGTGGCCTTCGACGACTTCGACCGGGATGGCTTGCTGGGTGAAGCGCTCGATCTTGCGCACGTTGAAGTGCTCGGCGTGATTGACGAGCGAGATGGCCAATCCGTTGCGTCCGGCGCGCCCGGTGCGGCCGATGCGGTGAACGTAGTCCTCGGCGAATTTCGGCAGGTCGTAGTTGAAGACGTGGGTGATCGTCGGTACGTCGATGCCGCGTGCGGCGACGTCGGTGGCGACAAGGATACGCACCTGTCCGCGCCGCATCGCGTTGAGCGTGCGGTTGCGCGCGCCCTGGTGCATGTCGCCGTGCAAGGCGGCGGCGTTGAAGCCGGCGATGTTCAGGCGGTCGGAAATCGTGTCGGCGTCGCGCTTGGTCGCGGTAAAAACGACGGCTTGATCAATGCTGACGTCGCGCAGCAGGTGGTCGAGCAGGCGGTTCTTGTGCGAGAGGTCGTCGACGAAGTGCAGGCGTTGCTCGATGTTCTCGTGTTTCGCGTGCGAGGCAGCGACCGAAATGACCAGGGGGTCGCGCGTGATACGGCGCGCCATTTCACCGACGACGCCGTCGAGCGTCGCAGAGAAGAGCATGGTCTGGCGCGAAGCCGGCGTGGCGGCGATGATCTTCTCGATATCGTCGATGAAGCCCATGTCGAGCATGCGGTCGGCTTCGTCGAGGACGAGCATCTGCAGGTTCGAGAAGTCGATCTTGCCCGATTCCATGTGGTCGATCAGGCGGCCGGGGGTGGCGACGAGGATTTCCGGGTTGCGGCCCAGCAGTTCCATCTGCTTCGGATACGGCATGCCGCCGAGGATGGCCACGGCCTTCAGGTGGCGGATCTGGCCGGCGTACTTGTCGGTCGCCGCGGTGACTTGCAGGGCGAGTTCGCGCGTCGGTGCGAGTACCAGCATCTTCGGTTGTGCCGGCTGGAAGCGCGGGCGCTCGCGGCCACGTGCACGCGCCGATTGGCGCTCCTGATTCGGTGTGCGGCGGGAGGCCGATGGTGACGGAACGAACGGGGGGCGTTCCTGAGGTGCCAGGCGATGCAGCGCCGGCAGCATGAAAGCGGCGGTCTTGCCGGAACCGGTCTGCGACGAAACCAGCAGGTCGCGTCCTTCGATGGCGGCGGGAATCGCCTGCGCCTGGACGGGGGTCGGCTCGGTGTAGCCGGCTTGGGTAAGGGCTTTAAGCAGGGCTTCGTGAAGCCCGATTTCTGCAAAAGTCATCAATCTCTTTCGTGTAGAACAGCGCAGCGCAACTGGCGTGAGCCGATGCGCGGACGCAAAAATGCGACGCCAACCAACGAAAGTGCGGAGAGACTCTGCCTGGGCGAGAGAATTCGATACATTCGGCACAACAAGCTTTGTGCCAGGGCGGTGTTTAGGGATCTACACCAGGAGGCAGGGGGGCTTGGGAGATGCGGAGCGGTTCGCGAAGCGAAAAATCATTGCAATTCAGTGTGATAGATCACGCCGAAAAGCATGAGGCGCGGATTCTACTGGCCAGCTCGACGCGTGTCGAGCGTTTTCTTGTAGTTTTTTGTGACGGCCGCTCGCCCCGTGCGAAAACGCTTACGCGCCAAGCGATGGCGAAAAGACCTCGGTGACGAGGACGCGCTGCCTGCCGAACGAAAAGCTCGAACGCCGAGCCCATAGAATGGCCGGCGCGGCGGGCGAGCTCAGATTCATGGCGGCGACGGCGCGAGCAAATAGCGCGTCGCGCGGATCGAGACGCCTGCTGACCAGCGGTCCGCGCGTGAAACCGGCGTGCGAAAAGAGCAGCGCGCCGAGCGAGCGGTTGCCGAGGCGCGCGAGCCACCGCGTCAGCGGTCCACGCGGCCGATACGGAAGGACCGTGTGTGCGAAGACGACCGGTTCGCCGTCGCAGTAGAGCGCGACTTCGCGTATCCAGGCGATTTGCCGGCGGCGAAGCCCGAGCGCGACGGCCTCGTTGAGCGTCGGCATGCCCAATCCCTGCTTGAGGACGCGCAGGTTGAACGCGCCACGTGCCTGCAGGCGCGAGGTCAGCGAGTTGCGGTCACGCAGCCAGTCGACGAAGGGCAAGGAGGCGGCGTTGCGCACTGGTTTCTTGCGCCAGGCGAGTCTTTGCTTCAGCGTCATCGGACGTTATTGCGGTCGCGGCGACTTCTCGACGCCGCCGATGCGCTGGCCGGGTTTGATGCCCTTGCCGGCGAACCAGCCCTTGTTCATCTCAAGCGCAAAACGCGCCGGCGCGGCGGCGCAGTGGTTGTCCTCGGTCTGCGGTTCCATGTCCTCGATGTCCAGGATCAGGCCGTTCGCATCGAGAAAGGCGACCGAAAGTGGCAGGAAGGTGTTGCGCATCCACATGCAGTGACGCTCTTCCTGCGTGAAGACGAAGAGCATGCCTTCGTTCGCCTGCATGGCGCGCCGGTGCATCAGGCCCTGCATGCGGTTCTTCTGATTGGAGGCGACTTCGGCGTTGATGCGGTAGAAGCCGGCCGTAAGATCCATGCGCGGCATCGGCGTTTGCGCGCGTGCGCCTGTGACGAGCAATGCACTGAGGCAGAGAGACTTGATGAGAGTACGCATCTCGGACTCCGGTATGAGGGGCTACTTCTTGCCGCGAACAGGTTTCTTGGTTTTTGTCGTGGCGACTTTCCTGGTCGACGACGATTTGCCGACCTTGGCGGTAGCCTTGGTGTTCTTCCTGGCGGACGCGTTCGACGGCTTTGCTGCGGGCTTGGGCGCTTTGGCGGAGGCTTTGGGGCGCGGAAGGTCGGCGACGATCTCGACGGTGCCGTCCGCGTCTTCCGCGGCTTTCGGGATGGCGTGGACCTGGCCGAAGGCGAGGGCGAGCGCAGCGGTGAAGGTCAGGCGCAGCACGCGGGGAAATCTTGGATGCATGGATCGGAAGCGCTGTGGTTTTGGCCCGAAGCGGAGCAATGGCGCCGCTCGGGCGGGTTTGTTCGAGCGCGTGATTCTATTCCAAGGCGGCGGTCAGCGGCGGATTACTTGCAGCCGCGTCGCCGCCGCCGACCGTTGGCGGATCAGTTGCTCCAGCCGGCTTCGGCCATCTTCGCCTCGATCCAGCGGCGGGCGTTGATGATTTCCTGGACCGGCTCGTCGGCCTTTTCCGTCCACATCTCGATCAGGAAGGTGCCGCGGTAGTTCAGTTCTTTCAGCTTGCGGAAGACGTTGAGGAAGTCGACGCAGCCTTCGCCGAACGGCACGTCGCGGAACTGGCCGGCGCACGTTTCGGTGACCTTGTACGTGTCCTTGAGGTGCACAGCGGCGATCTTGTCGATGCCCTTGACGAGTTCGCCGTCGACGTCGTCGTTCCACGCCGAGAGGTTGCCGACGTCGGGATAGACGGTGAACCACGGCGAGCGGATGCGTGCGTCCCATTCCAGCCAGCGCGTGATCGAGCTCATGAACTTGGTGTCCATGATCTCGACGCCGATCATCACCTGCGCCGCCGCGGCGCGTTCGACGGCCCATTGCAGACCTTCCTCGAAGCGCGCGATGGAGCCTTCGTCCTGCTCCTCGTAATAGACGTCGTAGCCGGCGAGCTGGATGGTGCGGATGCCGAGGTCCTGCGCCAGGACGATCGCCTTCTCCATCAGTCCGCGCGCCTGCTGGCGGATCTGCGGATCACGGCTACCGAAGGGGTAGCGGCGGTGGCCGGAGAGGCACATCGTTGGAATGTGGATGCCGGTTTCGAGCATGGCCTGGTTGATCTTCAGACGTTCTTCCTTCGTCCAGTCGAGGCGGGCGAGGCGGGTGTCGGTCTCGTCGATCGAGATCTCGACGAAGTCGAAGCCGCAGGCCTTGGCCACGGCGAGGCGTTCCGGCCAGCTGAGGCCCGGCGGGAGGGCCTTCTCGTAGATGCCGAGGGGATTTCTTCTCATGATTGATTCTCTATATTTCTTTTCTATGCGGCCGGCGCTAGCGTGTTGAGCTTGGCGGCCAGTTCGCGGAAGTAGGCGTACTTCTCGCGATAGCGCGGGGCGGCGGAGAGGTCGGGGTCGAGGCGCGAGCCGCTCGGGCACATGGCGGCCATCGCTTCGAGGAAGGATCCGTAGACGCCGGAGCCGACGGCGGCGGCGATCGACGCGCCGAGACAGCCGGATTCCTTGACGTGCATGACTTCGACCGGCATCTCGCTGATATCGGCGACCATCTGCATCCAGACGTTCGAGCGCGCCGGTCCGCCGGTCAGGCGCAACAGGCGGTCGCGGCCCGAGAGGGCGAGGATGCGTTCGAGGTGCGAGTGCTGCGAGAAGCAGATGCCCTCGTAGACAGCTTGTACGAGGTGCGGCAGGCCGTGCGCGTTGGCCAGCCCGTAGAAGCCGCTCGAGAGGTTGTCGCCGAGGTTCGACGAGAAGAGGTAGGGCAGGAACTGGACGCCGGTCTCTCCCTTCTTCAGCGCGGCGACCATCTCGTCGCAACGCTGGTAGGGCTTCGCGACGTCGGCCATGAAATTGCGCACGAACCATTCGAGATTGGACGCCGAGGTCGGGCTGCCTTCGTGCACGAAATACTTGCCGGGGATGCAGTAGCGGCCCCAGGTGTAGGGGTGCTCGGCGGCGGGAATGCTGTCGCCGATCCAGGTCTCGATCGTCCACGTGCCCATCACGACGTTGATGAAGCGCTCGTCGGCGAGGCCGGCGCAGACTGCGGCCGAAACGACGTCGAAGAAGCCGCCAAAGACCGGCGTGCCCGCAACGAGCCCGGTTTCCTCGGCGGCCTTGGCCGAGACGCCGGATCGGCTTTCGGTCGAGCCGATCACCGGTGCGACGCATTCCTGCATCTCGTCGATGCCGAAGAGCTTGAACAGCTCCGGTTCGTAGGCGCCGGTATCGACGTTGTAGAGGTTGCTGCCCGAGATATTGGTGATCTCCGCACCGAATTCGCCGGTCAGCTTGTAGCGCACCCAGTCGTGCGCCATCAGCACGCGGTGGATGCGATTGTAAGAATCGGCTTCGTTGGCCTTGAGCCAGGCGAGGATGGACACCGGGTGGCCGGCCCAGACCTGCTGGAAGGCGTAGGGATAAGCGGCTTTGTCGACGTTGCGCGATTTCCATTCCTGGACGATCGGCAACGCGCGGTTATCGGAGGAAATGATGCCGTTGCGCACCGGCTCGCCGTTGATGTCGACGGCGTACAAGCCCTTGCCGTGCGCCGAGAAGCTGACGCCCTTGATTTCGCTCGGCGCGACGCCGCTGTCGGCGATGACCTTGCGGATCGTCGCGCACACCGTCTGCCACATCGAACGCATGTCGCGCTCGCTCCAGCCGACCGGGCCGGCAACCGGGATGTCGTTCAGGGATGCGACGGCTTTCTCGTTGCCGCGTTCGTCGTACAAACCGCTCTTGATGACGGTGCCGCCGATATCGACACCAATGAAGTGGGCCATGGCCGCCTCTCAGTTATTCAAATCCAGATTATTACAGATAAAAAAGTGGCCGAGCGGAGACAAAAGCCCGGCCACAAGGAGGATTGATTCATCGCTTTGGGGAAGCGCTTAGGCTGCGTTTTCCTGCAGCCCGTGCATCACGTTCTTGAGTGACGGGTAGAGATCGCAGTAGAGCTTGAACTGCCTCTCGTAGCGGGCATGGACTTCGGGACGCGGACGGGTGCGTTCGTCGAGCCTGATCCAGCCTTGCTCGACCGCGGCGCTATCGATCACGCCGGCGCCTGAGGCCGTGAGCAGCGAAGCGCCGAGTGCGGCTTCGACTTCTTCACGGATCGTGTAGACGGTGTAACCGGTCACGTCCGAGATGATCTGCATCCACAAGTCCGCGTGGGCCGTGCCGACGAGCAGGGCCTTGGTACTCTGTGTGCCGATATCGACACCAATGACGTAGTCCATCGTTCTCTTCATCCAGTGTGAGCGGTTCTCCGCAAACGCAGGGCGAACGAACCCCCTCGGGGCTTTCGCCCCGATGTGAGGATCTGTTACGCCCCCGTAGGGGAAGGAAGGGTTACTTCTCGTCCGGGACGAGCAGCACCTTGATCGACTCGACCGAATGCGCACATTCGAAGCCCGCCTTCCAGTCGGAGAGCTTGTAGCTGTGCGTCACGATGCCCTTGGACGTGGCCAGGCCGCGCTC
>NZ_JAGOIT010000150.1 GCF_017995515.1 Propionivibrio sp. | reverse complement strand
AGGACGCCGGACAGAACCGCCTCATGCTCTCCGTTCCTCGACGAAAACGCGCCTGGTTCGTCGCGCTATGGGCAAATGCTTCGACGCCGACTGTCCTTTATGGCAGCCCTACCGGCTAATGGACAATCTGGGTTGATCTGTTTGGCGACAATCAATCTACCAACTCCCTACCTCCGCCGCCTTACCCCCAGCTTATTTCTTTCTGAAGATCAAGGCTGCGTTCCCCAGTAAGGCGCGATGAACCAAATTTTGGGTGGAGCAAGACCATCGGCGGTCTGCGCAAAACTCGGTTCATTGGCTTGGCAAAGGTGAAGGCACAAACCGTCTTCACCTTTGCTTGTTACAACCTGACCCGGATGGCGACGCTGTTCGGCTGGCGATTGTCTGCGACATAGGGAGAAATCCGTCTGCCGACCGCCGAAAGGCGGGCAGCAGAACCCATAAAGTCCAGAAAACCGGCTGAAACCCGGTTTCAAGGTACCGCAAAGGGCTGGTCGTAGAAATTTGAGCATCGTCAGCAATGAACAACCGAAGGTGTCGCGAAGTTTTTGGACAACCTGCTAAACAGTTTCGATTTGTGGTGCTAGAGTAGTCGCACAGGCTTTCAGTTTCGTTGTTTTTTTCAACCATGCTGGCGCCCGGGCGGGTCGCCAGGAACAGAGGGAGGGCACGATCATGCAAGTCGAGCACCATGAGCTTCACCACGAGTTCCCCGAATTTCTGGATGTAATGCAAGTGTTGAGGAACTCGGACAGTCACTTCAGCGAAATGTTTGATGAATACCACGCCCTGACCAACCAGGTCGAGCACCTGGAAGAAGAAGATGTTCCGGTCGATGACTTCACGATTGAGGACATGAAGAAGAAGCGCGTGAAGCTCAAGGATTCGATGTACAAGATGCTGGTTGCGCACACGAGCAGCCACTGATCCGTTTCCCGAAGTTCCATCGCTGCGTCGCAGACGAATTCCCCGACATTCCAATACCGATCACTGAACGATGCGTCCGGTAGAATTGCCGGATGCATCGTTTTCCCTACTGGCGGCTGTCCGCCTACTACTTCTCGTACTTCGCCTTTCTCGGCGTATTCGTACCGTATTTCGGGCTCTATCTCCAGTCGCTATCCTTTTCGGCCTGGGAGATCGGTCTGTTCATGTCGCAGATGCAGTTGATGCGGCTGTTCGGCCCCTACCTTTGGGGCACGCTGGCTGATCGCCTGGGCAAGCGGCTGTTCGTCATCCGGCTGACCTCCTTCGGTACGCTGGTCGCGTTTTCCGCATTCTTCTGGATCGAGCGCTTTGGCGGCTACATGGCGGCGATGGCGATTCTCGCCTTCTTCTGGTCGGCTTCGCTTCCGCTGGTTGAAACGCTGACCTTTGACCACCTGCGCGAGAACGCCGCGCGTTACAGCCGAGTCCGGCTTTGGGGCTCGGTGGGCTTCATCGTGGCGGTGTTTGCCTGCGGTTACTTGCTCGATTTCCTGCCGATGGACGCCTTGCTCTGGTTTACGGTGGCGTCGCTCGTGGCGATTGTCGCAAGCTCGATGGCCGTGCCGGACGCGCCTATGCATCAGTCGCATCAGGCATCGTCACCGCTGGCGGACATCCTGGCGCAACCGGGTGTGCGTGCCTTGCTGGCAGCTGGTTTGTGCATGCAGGCGGCGCATGGCGCGATGAACATCTTTTACTCGATCTACATTGCCGGCCTCGGCTACAGCAAGTCGGTCGTCGGCGGATTATTTTCACTCGGCGTCGTTGCCGAGATCGCGATGTTCTTCTTCATGTCGAGCGTGATGCGCCGCTACAGCCTGCGCCGCATCCTGATCGCCAGTTTTGCCGTCGCCGTTGGACGTTTTCTGCTCATCGGCTGGTGTGCGAACCTGCCGGTGCAGATCTTTGCGCAGACGCTGCACAGCCTGACGTTCGGCGCCTTCCATGCGGCGTCCATCGCAGCGACCAATCACTGGTTCCACGGGAGCGCACGGGCGCGCGGCCAGGCTTTGTACTCGAGCGTGGCGTTTGGCGCGGGCGGGCTGATTGGCGGGCTGGTGAGCGGCTGGTCTTGGGATCATCTCGGCGGAGCGATGGCGTTCACGCTGAGTTCGCTGTTTGCGCTGATCGGGCTCGTGTTCGTGGTCAAGTGGGTGAAAATGGGCGACGCGGACGAACCCAAGGCTATGAATGCTGTCGATACAACTCAAGATGGTCGAGGGAATGATGAATCGTAGAATTGCTCAATCCGGCCTGGTACTCGGTGCCGCACTGTTTCTGGTCGTCGGCTGCCAGACGACGAATACGACCAGCGGTGGCGCTGTCGGTGTCGATCGTCAGCAAACCATGCTCGTCTCGTCGGCGGAGATCAACAGCCAGGCTGCCAAGGCCTATCAGGAAACGATCGGCGAGGCACGTGCAAAGCGGACCTTGAATCGCAACCCGTCGGATGTGGCGCGCGTGCGCGGCATCGCGGCGCGCCTGATTCCTGTGACTTCGGTCTTCCGCTCCGATGCTCCAGGCTGGCGCTGGGAGTCGAACGTCATCACCTCGGATGAACTCAATGCCTGGTGCATGCCGGGCGGCAAGATCGCGGTCTATACGGGACTCATCTACAAGCTGAATATCACCGACGATGAGCTTGCCGCTGTGATGGGTCACGAGATTGCGCATGCGTTGCGCGAGCATGGGCGCGAGAAGGTCGGGCAGGCGACAGGGGTCGGCATCGCTGCAGCGATCGGTGGCGCGGTCGGCGCCTACTACGGCATCGATGCTGATGTCGGGCAGAGTGTTCTCGGAGCCGTGGGCGAACTGGCGTTCATGCGACCGAATTCGCGAGGGATGGAACAGGAGGCGGATCGCATGGGGGTTGAGCTGGCGGCGCGCGCCGGCTATGACCCGCACGCCGCGATAACGCTTTGGGCAAAGATGGGGCGCGCGTCCGGCGGGCAGCCGCCGCAATGGCTGTCGACGCATCCCTCGCACCAGTCGCGTATCGCCGACCTGAAGGTGTACGCCGAACGCGTGCAGCCGTTGTACGTGGCGGCCCGCCGAAACCGTTGATTTCGCTCGCTTTGGCGCGGCTGACAGTGCCGGCGTGCCATGCGATAATCGAGACCCCGTTTTTGGCGTGACGTCGAGGACGTCTGCGGTTCAGATCACATTTTCGTATGGGTCGCCGGTTTTCAGGCGGCCTGAAAATCACAAACAGGAGTTGCGTTATGAACAAGTTGGCATTTGCTCTGTGCGTCGTTTTGTCGATTGCTTCGCTCGCCGCTTGCAACACCATATCGGGCATCGGCAAGGATATCGAAAAAGGCGGGGAGGCGATCGGCAGGGCCGCCAAGTAGGTTTCGAGGATTTCAGTTTTTTTGCACTGCGTTCAACAACACTGGCAGGAATGCCGGAGAGGATGACAATGAAGATTTGTGTGCTGCCGGGTGACGGCATTGGTCTGGAAATCATGGCTGAAGCCGTACGCGTGTTGAAATCGCTCGATCTCAAGTTCGAGATTGAAGAAGCGCTGCTCGGCGGTTGCGCAGTTGACGCCACGGGGAGCCCGTTCCCGGAAGCGACCCAGAAACTTGCGCAAGCCGCGGACGCAGTGCTGCTCGGCGCCGTCGGCGGTCCGAAGTGGGACGTGCTGCCGCGCGAACAGCGCCCGGAACGCGGTCTGCTCGGTATCCGCAAGCAACTCGGTCTGTTCGCCAACCTGCGCCCGGCCATTCTCTACCCGGAACTCGCCAACGCCTCGACGCTGAAACCTGAAGTCGTCGCCGGCCTCGACATCCTGATCGTGCGCGAACTGACCGGCGACATCTACTTCGGCCAGCCGCGCGGCATCGAGATGCGCGAAGTCGACGGCAAGATGCAGCGCTTTGGCCTCAACACCATGCACTACACCGAGAGCGAGATTCGCCGGATTGGCCGTGTCGCCTTCGAGGCTGCACGCAAGCGCGACAAGAAGGTGTGTTCGGTTGACAAGATGAACGTGCTCGAAACGACGCAACTCTGGCGCGACGTGATGAACGAACTGGCGCCCGAGTACCCGGACGTCGAGCTCTCGCACATGCTGGTCGACAACGCCGCGATGCAACTCGTCAAGGCGCCGAAGCAGTTCGACGTGATGGTCACCGGCAACATGTTCGGCGACATCCTCTCCGACGAAGCTTCGATGCTGACCGGCTCGATCGGCATGCTGCCCTCGGCCTCGCTCGACGAGAACAACAAGGGTATGTATGAGCCGTGCCACGGTTCGGCCCCGGATATCGCCGGCAAGGGCGTCGCCAATCCGCTGGCGACGATCCTCTCCGTCGCGATGATGATGCGTTACACATTCGCTAAGGAAGAAGTCGCCTTGCGCATTGAGAATGCGGTGAAGAAGGTGCTCGCGCAGGGTTATCGCACGGGCGACATCTTCGAGCCGGGTACGAAGAAGGTCGGCACCCGCGAAATGGGCGACGCAGTCATCGCCGCGTTGTAAATCCGGAAATCAGTTTTTTGTTCAGAGGTCAGTGAAATGAAGAAGGTTGGTCTGGTTGGCTGGCGCGGCATGGTGGGCTCGGTCCTCATGCAGCGCATGGTGGAAGAAGGTGACTTTGCTCACATCGAACCCGTTTACTTCTCGACTTCGGCGGTTGGCGGTAAAGCGCCGACGTTGGGCGGCAAAGACGGCGGACTGTTGCAGGACGCCAAATCGATCGATGTGCTTAAGCAAATGGACATCGTCATCACGTGTCAGGGCGGCGACTACACGAAGGAAGTGTTCCCCAAACTGCGCGCGGCCGGCTGGACGGGACACTGGATCGACGCGGCCTCCACGTTGCGCATGGACAAGGACGCGGTCATCATCCTCGACCCGGTCAACCTGAACGTCATCCAGGACGCGCGCGCCAAGGGTGGCAAGAACTGGATCGGCGGCAACTGCACGGTTTCCCTGATGCTCATGGGCCTCGGCGGCTTGTTCAAGAACGATCTGGTCGAGTGGGTTTCGGCCATGACCTACCAGGCTGCGTCGGGCGCCGGTGCGCAGAACATGCGCGAACTGCTGGCGCAGATGGGCGCGCTGCACGACGCGGTCAAGGCCGATCTGGCTGACCCGGCATCGGCGATTCTCGACATCGACCGCAAGGTTGCCGAGACGATGCGCGCGTCGAGCTTCCCGACCAAGAACTTCCGCAACACCGCACTGGCCGGCAGCCTGATTCCGTGGATCGACGTCCCGGTCGAAGGCGGTCAGTCGAAGGAAGAGTGGAAGGGCGGCGCTGAATGTAACAAGATCCTCGGCCGTCCCGCGTTCCGCACGCCGGGCAGCATCCCGATTGACGGCCTGTGCGTGCGCATCGGCGCGATGCGCTGCCATTCGCAAGGTCTGACGATCAAGCTGAAGAAGGATGTGCCGCTCGACGAGATCAGCGACATCATCGCCAAGGGCAATCAATGGGCGAAGGTCGTGCCGAACGAGCGCGAAATCAGCGAACGCGAACTGACCCCGGCAGCCGTTACCGGCACCTTGACGGTTCCCGTCGGCCGCTTGCACAAACTGGCGATGGGGCCGGAGTTCCTCGGCGCCTTCACCGTCGGCGACCAACTGCTGTGGGGCGCCGCCGAACCGCTGCGCCGGATGCTGCGGATTCTGCTCGACTAAGCGTCGCTGTACGTCAAAGAGGAACCGGGGCGTGTGCCCCGGTTTTTTTGTGCGCCCAGCATGGGCGCACTCTTGCCCGACTCTGACACCGCCAAGTAACACACCTGTCGGGAAGCTGCATGGCGCAAGGCTTTGGGCGAAGTTGCAAAAATGGGTGTGTATCTAGGCGAAGAAGGTGCTCAATCCAGATTCAGGATCGGCTTGGGCGGC
>NZ_JAGOIT010000067.1:4664-19522 GCF_017995515.1 Propionivibrio sp. | reverse complement strand
CCGAGACCTTCCCATAACCGACCGAGACACTGAAGCCCGCGCTCTTCTGCTTGCTGTCGTAGCTGCTCTGGTCCTGCAGGCTCTCGATCAGGAGATTGGCCTGTCCTGAGCTTGTCGAAGGGCCGCCCACCCTGGCGACGACCTGCTCGCCTTGGGCGACCGCCCCCTTCAGCGTCGTATCGCCCCCCGATTGGAGGGTCAGCGTCTCGCCCGCCGTCGCATGGCTGTTCGTCCAGACGAGATCGGTGCCGTCGGCCTTGCCAGATCCCTTGCTGGCGCCGACATTGACGAGGAAGCCGTCGGTGCCGATCGAGAAGCCGACGCTCGCGCTGTTCGACTTGTTGGTACTGTGCTGTTCGGCGGTATTGGCCGCGGCGAGGAGGGCGATCTCATCCTCGGCCTTGAGCGTCAGGTTCTTCCCGGCCGCGAGATCCGAGCCTTGCACCGTGATGTCGCTCTGCTCACCGGCGCCCGTGGCGGTAATCGTGAGATCGCCGCCGGCCTGGAGCGTCGACCCGGCCGCCGCATTGCTCGTCTGCGTCGTCTTGCTGCTGCTCGAACTCGACCCGATGCTGATCGAGAGATTGACGCCGCCGACCCGTTCGCCGGCGGTGGCGTCGCGGGATTCCAGCGCATTGCCGGCGGCATCGGTCTTGGTGACGATCTGGTTGTCCTTGGTGATGCCGTCGATCGTGGTCGTCGCGCCTTGCCCCTTATCGATGGCATCGTAGGTGGAATAGGCCGAGAGCCCGACATTGGCCGCCGCCAGGAGCTGCATGCGACTGTCCTTGGTGTCCTTGGCCGCTTCGCTCATCTGCTGCGCGGTCTGAATGGCGCTGATGATCGGGCTGGTGATGGCCACCGTCAGGCCCGACTGCTTCATCTTCGTCTCGAAGGTCGTCCGGTTCGTCTCGCGCGCTTCGAGGATATCGACCGTCTTCGCCGTGACCTCGATGTCGCCCGAAGGCGCGATCACATCGGAACCCACCTGCCGATACGTCTCGCCCGCCTTGAGGACGACGTTGCCCGAGGTGCTGCCGACGGTACTCGCCGCGGCGCTGGTGCCGGTGCTTTGTTGGTCAGTTGAGAGCATCCGGCTGCCGATGGTGAAGCCGACGCCGCCGCTCCCCATGAGGCCGCTTTCCTTGGTCTTCTTGTAGTGCGTCTCGGTGTGCTTCTCCGTCGCCGATTCGATGGCGAGGTTGCGGCCGGCGGTGAGCGCCGTCTCGTTAGTAGAGACGACGTTGCTGCCCAGTACCCTGAGATTGTTGCCGGCTTGGAGTGTGACGGTATCGCCGCTGAAGGTGGACGCTTGTGCGCGGGTGTCAGCAAAGGCGTCGCGCTGGATCTTGGTCTTGCTGGAGAAGGTACCGCTGCGTTTCTTCTTCTGGGTGATTTCGCTGTGTTCGCTGGCTTCGCCGGCTTCGATAAGGAGATCGTGGCCGGCAACGGCGGCGAGTGCGCCGGTGGTGCTGGTGATGCTGGCGGCACGGGCGCTGAGGTCGTTGGCGGCGCTGAGGAGGATGCTGCCCGTTCCTTCGATCGTTGTGCCGATCTCGGCGGTGGCGCCGCTGCGGTTCTTGTTGGCGGCGTCGGCGCCGGTGTCGTTCTCTTCGGCGATGCGGACGGTTCCGAGGCGGAGGTTGCCGCCGGCGTCGATGACGGTGCTGCCGGCACTTTGCAATTGGGCGGCGTTGAGCGCGAGGTCGGTGCCGGCGGCGAGCGTGAGGGTGCCGCCGGGGTTGTTCACGTAGAGCGCTGCGATGCGGTCGATATTTGTGCGGGTGAAGTGTGCGTCACCTTCGCTGTTCTCCGTGTCGCGGGTGGTGCTCTCGATCGTCAGTTGCCGCCCGGCGAGGGCCTGCAGTACGTCACCGGCGTCGATCGTGCCGCCACGGATGGTGAGGTCTTGCCGGGCGTTGAGTGCGATGGTTTCTCCGCTGATTCGGCCGCCGAGATTCTTGATGTTCTCGGCGGTGAGCGCGACCACCCGACGGCCGGCGATGGTGCCTTGGTTGTGGAGATCGCCAGTGAGGTCGATGGCGACATTCTCGCCGGCAAGCAAGCCGCCCGTGGGGGCGAGGTCGCCCTCGCGGATGCGAACGTAGACCTGCGGGACGAGTGCCTTTTGCGTGCTGCCGTCGGCCAGCGCGACTTCCTTTTCGACGAGCCAGACGATATCGCTGGTCAGTTGGGCGATCTGGGCTTCGCTGAGCGCGACGCCGGGGATGAGTTGCAACTCCCCGGCGACGGTGACGCCGGCCTCCATCAGGGCGCGGTACTGCGCTTCGTCCGAGGCGTAGCCTTCGAGAAAGCGCCGGCCGGTGAGTTGGGCGATCTGTTCGGTGAGCAGCCGTTGTTCGTAGAAACCGTCGCCGAGGCGCTTCTGGGTGGTGGCGGGGTCGTAGGCCAGTTGGCTCAACATGTAGTCCGAACTCAGCCATTGGCGATAACCGGCGAAGCGCGGGTCGGTCTCGATCAGGAAGTGGGCGGTCGGGTCTGTGGTCGGGATGAAGAGGCCGCCGGCGCCGTCGGCGGTCTGCCCCGGGCCACTGAGGTTCATCGCGGCGATCGTTGTGCCGCTGCCGGTCGGAACAGTATTGGCGTCGAATCGGGCAATGCCGAGGTTGAAGCTGGTGACGACCGGGGCGGGGCTGAAGGCGTAATGCGGACCAAATTCGAGTTCTTCGTCGTTGCCGTCCCAGTCACGGAACTGGGCCCAGCCGCTGTAGGTGGTGGTGCGGGTGCCTTCGGTGCTGGTGTTGTTCAGCATGCCACCTGTTTGAAGGAGGGTACCGCCGGCAATGATGCGGCTGTCGGCATTGGTCAGATTCCCCGAGAGGATAAGATCGCCACCGGAGAGGATCTGGCCCGGCAATGAGGACAGCACTTCGGTCGCGCTCGTCGTGCCGGCGTAGTCGTAAAAGGTGTAATCCTCGAACCCGCCCTGAACGACGCCGTTGACGACGTAGGTCTGGTCTTCAACGCCGTAATTGAAGATATGCGGGAAGAAGGAAACGTCGTAGCGATGCGACCAGCCTTCGGGCTGGACTTCCTGAATGTGCTGCGTGCTTTCGATCACAGTGCTGGTAACGAGGCCGGCGTTGGTGTTCGTGATCGCGTCGGCAGCGATGGCGAGATGGCCCAGGCTTTCGACGGTGGCTGCGTGGTTGTTGACAGTGACGGCTTGGCCGGTCGCGTGGTCGTCAGCGTCAAGCGCACCACCGATGAACAGGTCGCTGGCGCTGAACATCACCGCGCCGTTGCGGTTGTTGAGGGTGCCGACGCCGATGTCGAGGCGGTTGCGGGCGGCAATGACCGGGGACTCAAGCGAACCGCCGACCGTTTCTGCGTCGTTGTTCAGGGTGGTGGCTGCAATTGCCAGATCGTCACCATAAATACGCCCCGTGCCAAGGTTGTTCAAGCTAATGGCATTGATACGAGTATCGCTGCCGTCGATCAGGCCGCGATTGGTCAGGGTGTGTGCGGCGCTGGCGACGAGGGTCAGTTCCGGCGCGGCGATTTCGCCGCCGGCCTGGTTGTCGAGCGATTCGGCGCTGATTGCCATGGCGGTGCCGGATTCAAGCGTGCCGTGGTTGATCAGGTCGCCGGCCGTGGAAACGGTGACCTGCCCGTTGGCGGCCAGTTGGCCGGTGTGGGTGTAGTCAGCCGCCAGAGAAATGGCGAGATCGCCTTCGGAGAGCAACGAACCGTCTCCGCCGAGACTGGCGACGTCAATGGCGAGCGATTGGCCGGCGATGACCGTGCCGGTGCTGTTGGTGACGGCGAGTGTCCTTGTTGGCGCACTGTCGCGAATCGCCATAGTGCCGGCGGAAGTGATCAGTCCGTTGCCGTTGTCGAGCGTGCCGCTGCTGGTGATCGTGGCGACCGTATCGGCTCGGATTGCACCGCCAGCATTGTTGAGGTGTTCGGCTATGAGACTGACGGTACGGCCTTCGAGACCACGGTCGCCCGAGCGTGTCGTCGCGTTGTCCAGCGTCCCGGTCTGCACATCGAGCGTCTGCCCGGCAGAGATGAGACCGCGGTTCTGCAACACAGCGTCGGTGTTCAGGGTGATATTGCTGGCGGCGCTGAGGGTGCCGCTGTTGACGAGTTGCCCGTCGGCGGTGATGACGATATTGCCGGCGGCCGCCCCGAGTTCTCCAGCATTGCGAACGCCTACGCCGGCTTCGGTGCCGACCAGCGTGATCTTGCCCGCGTACATGCCGCCGAGAGCGGCGACGTCGATGGCGAAAGCAGGCGCGCTTCCCTGTCCGGCAATCGGCACAGCCTGGGTATGGGCCGCGTCGATCTGGTTGGTGCCTGCCGTAACCTTCAGCGTATGTGCCCAGATGCCAGCGTTCACTTCGACGGCGCGGGCGATGAGGTCGGTAACGTCGACGCGGGAAGCATCAAGGCCAGCCCCCTCGATGCGTACTGAACCGCCTTCCACGCGGTAGCCGTCGAGATTGCCGCCGGAGACCATGGGCGTGCCGGTCGTCAACGTGGCACGGCTTGCGTTGAGAAAGCCACAGCCGCTGCAGGTTACCCCCGCAGGGTTGGCGACGATCACCTGGGCGCGATCACCGGCCACTTCCAGGTAGCCGCTGAGCAAACTCGGATTGCTTGAAACGATTTCGTTGAGGATGACGCGGGCGCTGCCTTTGGCCAGCCAGGGGTTGCCCTGTACCCAGCCGCCAAGTTGGGTTGCTGCATTGGTGCGGGCGTTGTTGAGGATGGCGCCCTCCGCCTGCACGTCGAACTGGCTGTACGTGTTGCGCGAGACACCGCCAGCGCTCGGCGTCTGGATGTTGATCAGCGGAACACCGTTGCTTGCGGTAAGGATGGTTGGACGCTGGCTTGCCGGGGCGGTCTTGTAGGCAACAATCTGGGCGTTCGCATTCGGCAATACGGCGGCGAGCCCCAGCGCAATGAGCACTCCGAAGGTAACTCCTCGCAACACGGCGCGCAGGATTCGCCTTGGCCGGCCTTGATTGCCCGTGGTGCCAGCCGTCTTTCCGGCGGCCACGGCGCTCTCCGCTACGGCCATCAACTGACCACGTCTTTGGTTGAAAAGGAGACGGTAGAGGTGTCGGTTCATTTCGCTTTCTTCCTATGCGGCAGACACTTTTTCTAGAAACTGACGGTGAGATTGAATCCGGCGGTGCGGTGACTGGTGCGGAAGTACTCCGGTTTGTCGAGCGGACCACCGAAAAAGACGTCGTAACTCAGCGCCCGGTAGCTGCCACGCAGACCGACGATGGCCCCGGTCAGGCTGCGCCCGATGAGCAGTTCGGCCGAGGCGCCGGCGACCTCGCCGTGGTCCAGGCCGACGTAGAACTCCTGTTCGCTTTCGCCGAGGGCAAAGGAGAGATCGTTGCGGATCAGCCAGCCGCGCTCGGCCATGAGGATGCTCTCGCCGTCGAAACCGCGCACGGTGTAGCGGCCGCCGATGGAGAAACGATCCTGCGGAACCAGCGGTGTGCGGTTCCACTGCGCTCGCCAGTTGAGGTCGTAGCGCAATGCCTGGCCGGCGATTGCGAATGGCACGCTGAGCGTGTTGTCCGTCGTGATGAGTGTGGGCCGGGCCGTGCCTTCGTTGAACACCTCCTCGGGCGCATGTAGCGCGCCGAAGGCGCCGATACCGTGGCGATAGGCGAGGTTGAGGTCGAGCGTGGCCTTCCCGATGAAAGCGCGGTGCGCAATCGAGGCCTCCCAGCCTGCCATGCGCCGTCGTTGAACCTCGACTTCGGTGTCGTCGATGAAGTTCTTCGACTGGGTCAGGTAGCCGCGCAACGAAAGCGTTGTCTTGTTGGCGGCGTCGCGGAATACGAGACGCGATAGCTTGGCCTCGTAGTTGCTGCTCTCGCCGCTGTACAGGTAGGTCTGGCTGGCCCCGGCCACGGACTGGTGATAGTCGTTGGCGCTGGCCGTTGCCGACATCAGCCAGTAACCCCAAGGCAGCGAATAGTGCACGGTGTGGCCGCGTGTGCCGCGGTCGCCGTCGTCGCCGCCGCCCAGGTCGTGATTGAAGCTGGCGTAGAACAGGTCGTTGAGCGTCAGCAGGTGGTCGCCGGAGATTGTTGCGCTGCCTTGGTAGCGGCCCGTGCTGTCCGATCCGCCGTCGTTGGCCGAGAGGGTCAGACGAAGCGGGAAGGATTGCTTCCAGGTGATTACAAGATCGCTTTCCCCAAGGCCTTCCGCCGGGACGATCTGGATGTCGGCCTCGGCGGTGGGGGCGCGTTTCATGTTCTCCAACGCCTGTTCGACATCGCGCAGATTGAGCAGGTCGCCCGGTCGGGCCGGTACGGCGTTCCAGGCATCGGCACGCGCGTCGCTGTCGTCGCTAAAGCGGATGCTGCGGATGCGGCCGGGGATGACGGTCAGGGTGAGCGTACCGGTGGTGAGATCCTGGGCTTCGGCCAGGACGCGCGTGGTTACGAAGCCGCGCGCCACGATGGCGTTTTGTATGCGCGTCATCGCGATGTTGACTCCCTGACTGCCGAGGCAGCGGCCGGTGGCGGGGTCACCGGGCGCATCGGCGGCCGATAGCGACCAGGAGAAGAGGTTCTCCGGGTCGTTTAACCGGATCTCGCGGATCGGAAAGCAAGGTGTCTCATCGGCCGTGATCCGGCCGTCCGGTGCGGTGCTTTGAGGTAAGCGAACGTCGACTCCCGGTTCCAGTTGCTGCCGTCGTGCTTGCTCCCGCTCCGACTGGCGCTGAAGTTCGCGTGCAGCGATGCCGCCTTGCGTTACCTGTGCATGTGCCGCTACCGCGCCGATCAACATGAGGGCGAGCAGGCAAGCGCGGTGGAACTCGTTCTGCAATGCTGCGAAGAGTGTGTCGTTGATGGCGTTCATGTGTGAGTCAAGAAAGGCACTGGGCGCGGAAATCGGCGCTCTGGCGTAGGAATGGCTCTTGGGCGAGGCCCTTGTCTGCTGCTTAGATCCGGTAAGGGTGGCACTTTGCCAGATGTGCTCTTGAAAACACAATAGTTATTTCATATTAGGCCTATTACTTTGGTTATATTTTGAACAAAGAACAACACCGATTTGTGTTGTATTGCGGATGAATGAGTTTGTTGTCCGGTTTGGCGAGCAAATGAGTCGTCGCGTTGACGCTTTGGGTCGTCTGGGCGATTCCTTTCCTCTACCGGATACCGGCCTTCGCCGGTATGAGAGCAGCCGCCTGCTTCCCCCACACGCAGCAACCGGGCCGAGTCTTCGGCCGATTCGTTTGCGTCGGGGGGCTTTGCGAATCGCTCAGTGATAGAACAGATAGCCGATGGTGATCGCGCCGATGAGTCCGATGGCGTCGGCGATCAGGCCGCAGGCGACGGCGTAGCGGGTCTTGCTGATGTTGACGCTGCCGAAGTAGACGGCGAGCACGTAGAAGGTCGTCTCGGTCGAGCCCTGGATGATGGCGGCGAGCTTGCCCTGGAAGGAGTCGACGCCGTAGGTCGTCATCACGTCGACCATCAGGCCGCGCGCGCCGCTGCCGGAGAGCGTCTTCATCAAGCCGACGGGCAGGGCCGGGACAAAATCGGCGTTCAGGCCAAGCGCGACGACGACGGCGCGGATGGCGTCGATCACGTAGTTCATGCAGCCCGTCGTGCGGAAGACCGAGATCGCGACGAGCATGGCGATCAGGTAGGGAATGATCTGCACGGCGACGCCGAAGCCTTCCTTGGCGCCCTCGACGAAGGCTTCGTAGGCGTTGATGCGCTGCCCGGCGGCGACGGCGATGAAGACGGCGATGATGGCGACGATCAGCCCGCTGCCGAGTAGGCCGATCGTCTGCGTCATTTGCTCGGGGGGCATGCCGCTGAGCCAGGCGTAGAGCGCCGCCATGAGGCCGCAGAAGCCGGCGTAGAAGGCGAGCACCGGGCGGCAGAAGAGGTCGATGCGCTGCCAGAGGGCGACGGCGATGAGGCCGGTGGTGAAGGAGATGAACGTGGCGAGTAGCGTTGGCAGGAAGATGTCGGCCGCGTTGAAGCCGACCAGGCCCTGCTTGACGGCGAGGCTGGCGCGGATGGCGATCACCCCGGTCGGAATCAGCGTGATGCCCGCTGTGTTGAGCACGAGGAACATGATCATCGGGTTGCTCGCCGTGTCCTTCTGCGGGTTGATTTCCTGCAACTCGCGCATCGCCTTGAGGCCGAGCGGCGTCGCGGCGTTGTCGAGGCCGAGCATGTTGGCGCTGACGTTCATGACGATGCTGCCGCTCGCCGGGTGCCCCGCCGGAATGTCGGGGAACACGCGGCGGAAGAACGGTCCGAGCGCGCGCCCGAAGAGCTGGATGATGCCGCCGCGCTCGCCGACCTTCATGATGCCGAGCCACAGACTCATCACGCCGACGAGGCCGATAGAAATGTCGAAGCCGGTCTTGGCCGAGTCGAACAGGCCGGTGAGGACGCGGGAGAAGATGTCGAGGTCGCCCTGCAGCGCTTGAGCAAGTGCGGCGAGGATACCGACGAGGATGAAGGCGATCCAGATGAAATTGAGCACGGTCGGGAGTGTCGAGAAAGCAGCTCGGTTCCGCGCGGAACGCGCCGGCTGGGGTCTAGGGGAGCGGCCAGTCTAGCGGTCTCGCCGGGGCTTGTCATCGCGCGCCGGCGGCGAAGTTGCGCCGGCGCGGGTAGCATGTCGCCTTTGCCACGAGCGACAGGAAACGCGTCACCATGAACCTGAAAAACCCGGTTCTTCACCGCAAAGGCGCAAAGATCGCAAAGGTTCGCAAAGAAAATCAAAGCGCTACGCGAACAGCATCTATCTTCCATCTCGACCCACCGCGCGGAAATGGCGCTGGAACGGTGCGCAACGTCGGGCGTTGCACACCCTACGGCAGCTGTTGTTTCCTTTGCGCCTTCGCGCCTTTGCGGTGAGGTTTTCAGGATGAACCGACTGCATCAGGCATTGCGTCGCCTTCATTTCGCTCCGGAGACCGCGGCGACCGAGGGATACGTCCAGGCCATCGTGCTCGGCTTCACGCACGCGGCCGACTGGCCGCATGTCGCGGCCTTCCTGCACAGCGTCCGGCAGGAACTGGAATTTCCGCTGCCCGCCGTCTCGATTGTCGGGCGCGGCGGCTATCGGCTGTGGTTCTCGCTCGCCGAGCCGGTGGCGGCGGAATCGGCACGCGATTTCCTCGGCGCCGCGTGCCGGACGTACCTGCCCGATCTGCCGCCGGCCCGGTTCGAATGCTGGCCGGCCGCAGCGGGAACGGCCACCGCCATGCCGGCGCCGCCGCCCGCGCGGGATGAAACGTCGGGCAAGTGGTCGGCGTTCATCGACCCCGACCTGGGCAGCATGTTCGCCGACGAGCCGGGGCTCGAGATGGCGCCGAGCGACGAGCGCCAGGCCGATCTGCTGGCCGGCATCGCGAGCACCCGGCGCGAGGTTTTCGCGCGTGCGCTGGCGCGTCGGGCGCCGCAAGGCGTGGCGGCGACCGGCGTGCCCCCGGCAATGGTGCTGGCCGCGACGTTTGCCGATCCGAAGACTTTCCTGCTCGCCGTGATGAACGATCCGGCAGCGAGCCTCGACCAGCGCATCGAAGCGGCCAAGGCCTTGCTGCCGCACTTCGCGCCCAGCGCATGTACCACTCGTCACGCAGATCCGGAGTCGCCATGAACATACCCGCAGAGAACCGTTTCAGCCAAGTAGGGTGTGCAACGCCAAGCGTTGCGTACGCGGCTTGAACCGGCGCAATGCCCTTTGGTTATTGCGCCCGGCGCTACGGCGATCTCGCCGCCTACCGCATGGGCGGCGTCATCGGCTACTGGTACGTCGAGGGCTTCAAGAGGGCCGGCATCAAGCTGCAGTTCGTCAAGCGCGACGAGCAGAACGCCAAGAAGCTCGACGCCGAGCGCATCGACGCCTTCATCACCGACGAGCTCGTCGGGCGGATTCTGGTCAAGAAGGTCTTCCCCGGCAAGGAGGGCGAGTTCAATACGGTCGAGAAGCCCGACGGCGCGGCGGCGTTGTACGTGATCGTGCGCAAGGGCAATGCGGCCGGCGAGGCCATGGTCGCCAGCCTGAACGCCGGATTGCTGAAATTGAAGGAGTCGGGCGAACTCAAGCAGATCGTGGCGAAATACGTGCGCTGAATTTTCAGGGCACAATCGGATTTTTACGAATCGGCGCCAGCGATGGCGCCTGTTTTTTGCTCACCAACGCGACAGGCGCAAATTTCACCGTTCGTGGTGCGCCTGTCCCCCAAGGGGGTTTCCTTGGGGCATCGAACCATCAACCATGAAACTCGAAGCTATCCTGATCGCCATCGAAGTCGCCGCCACCTTTGCCTTCGCCCTCTCCGGTCTGATCGAGTCGGCGCGCAAGAAGATGGACATCATCGGCGTGCTCTCGGTCACCTTCGTCAGCGCCTTCGGCGGCGGCACGCTGCGCGACGTGCTGCTCGACCGCCGGCCGCTGTTCTGGGTGCAGCACCACGAGTACATCTGGCTTATCGTGCTGCTCACGCTCACCGCGCCGCTCGTGCTGCGCGCGCGCCGGCATCAGTTTGTAGACTGGATCATGGAAGTCGCCGACGCGGCGGGACTCGGCCTCTTTGCCATTTCCGGCACCTCGCTCGCCGTCGTCGCCGGCATGCCGCCCGTCGTCTCCGTACTCATGGGTGCGATCACCGCCGTCTTCGGCGGCGTGCTGCGCGACGTGCTGTGCAACGAGATTCCCAAGGTCTTCCACGACCACATCCCGTACACACTGTGCGCCTTCATCGGCTGCGCGCTGTTCCTTGCACTGCATGCGCTCGACGTCGCGCCGCACCTGTCGACGACGCTCAGCATCGCCTCCATCACCGGATTGCGTCTGCTCGCCGTCGTGCGCGGCTGGCGCATCCCGGCGTGGCCGCCGCGCAAGAGCACGGACGACGGACTGTGACAGCCGGGAAGGCATGAACTTCCTCGCTCACACCCTGCTCGCCGGCGACGCTGCGTCCGACCGCATCGGTGGCCTGCTCGGCGACTTCGTCAAGGGGCTGCTGCCGGCCGGCTTGCCGCCTGACCTGGCGGCCGGCGTCGCACTGCATCGCGCGATCGACAGCTTCGCCGACCGCCATCCGGCCTTCATCGCCAGCCGCGCGCGCATCAGCCCCCTGCGCCGCCGGGTGGGTGGCGTGCTCGTCGATCTCTTCTACGACCACCTGCTGGCGCGCGACTGGAACGAATGGTGCAACGACGTGCCGGACAATCTCGCCGACTACACGGCGCAGCTCTACGCGACGCTCGATGATTTCTACCCCGTCCTGCCCGAGGCGGCGCGCACGGTCGCCGACCGCATGCGCACGTACGACTGGCTGACCTCCTACCAGCGTGTCGAAGCGGTCGGCGCAGCGATCGACCGCATGTCCGTCTACCGCCTGCGCCGCGCCAATCCGCTGGCCGGCGGCATCGAGGAGTTCATTGCCGACCCGGAAGGCTTCGCCGCCGATTTCAGGTCATTCCTGCCGGATGCGCTGAGCTACGCCGAAGACTGGCGCAGGCAGCGCTGACTAGCGCCGCTTGGCCTCAAATCCCGCGATCCAGGCCCGCGTTTCTTCTTCGTTAGGGAAAATCGCGAAGGGACAGGCGTCAAGCCCGTAGGATGAGGCGGCTTTCATCAACGCGATGAGTTCCGGGCTCGTCGTAATCACGGCGAAGACGATGTCTGGCAGCCGGTCGGTCATCGCGGCGATCCAGGCGCGGCCCTCCAGCAAGGGCTTGATGCCAAGGTCGACGACGTCCACGGCGCGGAAGTCGCGGATCACATAACGCAGCGATTTGATGCGCGGGTCGCCCTGGATTTCGCCGAGGGCGGCGAGCAGTTCCGGTGACGATAACGTTCCCCGGAACTTCTGGCAGATACCGTGGGCCTCCCATGTGGTTTCGTGCGGCATGTTCGCGTCCTCGCAGGCTGTTGATGGTTCAATTGTAGCCCGGCGCACGGAGCGTCTGGTGAGGCCCCGTCCCGGTTTTGCTGCGTTGTGCGTCGTGGCCTATGCTGGGTTTGTCCCGGTTCCCTGCTGTGATGTCATGCGCAATGTCGCTAGCCTGTTCATTCCCTGGGTTCGTTCCGCGTTCGTCGCGCTGGTTGTGGCGCTTGCCGGTTGCGCCACGCGGAGCGAGGCGCCGGCGCAGGTTTCGGAGAACTCCTGGAGGCTGGTCGACAACGATGTCGCGGCGGCATCGCTGGCCGCTCGGGTTGCGGCCGAAAACTACGCGAAAGGCGAAATGGAACGCTGGCGCGGGCGTATCCATGACCTCACCGAGGAAGCGTTCATCCCTTGGTTTACCGGCTACTGGACGCAACAGTGGTTGGCCGTCAAGGTGGCGTGGTACAAGCTCGGCGGCGACGATGTCGATCCGGCGACGCAACGTCTGGCGGCGTATTTGCAGGAGCAGTATCGCGAGCAGGTGCTGGAACCGGTTGCCGAGGAGGTGGATCCGGATGCGGTGCGAGTGCAGGCGACGCGTCTCTACGTCGAGCGTCTCGCCGCGACTTTGCGCGAACTGCCGCAACGTCATGGTGTGCCGCTCGCTCAGTTCGAGGCGCGGCTGGCGGGGATTCCGGCCATTGCGCTGGCGCTGCCGGACAGGAACGATGAGCGCAGCGCGTCCCTGCTGCAACTCGTCCGAGCCGACCCGGTAACCCGCCTTCCGGCATTTGCGGCCTTGCTCACGCGCATCGATAAGGCGGCGAGTGGCGAGGGTGCGACGTCCTCGGCTGCGCACCTGTCGTTGGTAGCCCGGCGCGCCAGCGAGAAGCTGGCGACGCGGTTCGCCTCCAGCGGTGGCGCGAGTGCTGCGGCGGCGGCCATCGGCGGTGTTGCCGGGGTGGTCATTTCGCTCGGCTCGTTCGGCTTCGGAGCGATCGCGCATGCGGACGACGAGCCGGCGATGGAGGCGCAGTTGCGCGAGTCGCTCGATGCGGCGGCGGACGAGATGTGGCTCGTCCTCAGCGAAGACCCGAGCATCGGCGTCATGGCCGGCGTTCTGCACATTTCCGCCCGAATCGAGGAACGCGTGGTGACGACGATCGTGCAGCCGGTGACGGAGCATCCGATGGTCGGCGAGACCTTCCTCGTCGACGAGCCGATCGCCGTCGATGAAAAAAGCGAGCACTATGACCACGGTGCTCTGGAACGTTTCGGCCACATCGACGAATAGCCGGGGCGGGCGTTCCGATTTGAAGCAATGAACCTGAAAACCTCACCGCGAAGGCGCAGAGATCGCAAAGGAAACAACAGGTTGATCGTACCTGACCATTCACCCTGTGGGTGGCGATGGAAGGTAGATGCTGTTCGCGTAGCGTTTGATTTTCTTTGCGAACCTTCGCGATCTTTGCGCCTTTGCGGTGAAGAGCTGAGTTTTTTAGGATCAATGGAGGAAACGCATGGACCTGACCATCACTTCAAGCGCGTTCGCGCACAACGACGCAATACCGCGGCTGTACACCTGCCAGGGGCGCGACATTTCGCCGCCGCTGGCGTGGAGCGGCGTGCCGGCGGCGGCGAAGAGCCTGGTGCTGATCGTCGACGACCCGGATGCGCCCGACCCGGCGCACCCGCGCATGACCTGGGTGCACTGGCTGCTCTACAACCTGCCCGCCGACTGTGCGGCGTTGCCCGAGGCGGTACATGCGCTGCCGGCCGGGGCGCTCGAAGGCATCAACGACGGGAAGCGCACCGGCTACGGCGGGCCGTGTCCGCCGATCGGCCGCCACCGCTACTTCCACAAGCTGTACGCGCTCGACTGCGTGCTGCCCGACCTGCGTTTCCCGACCAAGCCAGTACTCGAAGAGGCGATGCGCGGACACGTCCTCGCCGAGGCGCAGTTGATCGGAACGTATATCAAGGGACAATGAGCGCTTTCCCGAACTCCAGGTGACCCGCCATGAGTGAAGAACTGCCGCCGCCCATTCCATTGTCCGACCTGCGCAAGAGCTACGAGCAGGGTTCGCTCGAAGAGCATCAGGTCGCCGGCGAGCCGCTGCGCCAGTTCCAGGACTGGCTCGCGGAAGCGCTGCGTATCGGCATCCACGAGCCGAACGCGATGACCGTGGCGACGGTGGGCGCGAACGGTCGGCCATCGTCGCGGCCGGTGCTGATCAAGGGATGCGACGAGCGCGGCATCGTCTGGTATACGAACTACGCGAGCCGCAAGGGGCGCGAGCTCGAGGCGCATCCGTTTGCCGCGCTGCAGTTCCATTGGGTCGAACTCGAGCGCGTCGTGCGCATCGAGGGTGCCGTCGAGAAGGTCTCGGCCGAGGAGTCGGACGCCTACTTCGCCAGCCGCCCGCTGAGCCACCGCATCGGCGCCTGGGCGTCGCCGCAGAGCGAGGTGATTCCCGGGCGCGGCACCATCGTCGCGCGCGCCGCCGAGCACGGCCTCAAGTTCGGCCTCCATCCGCCGCGCCCGCCGCACTGGGGCGGCTACCGGCTGGTGCCCGACTACTGGGAGTTCTGGCAGGGCCGCGCGTCGCGTCTGCACGATCGGATTGCTTATCGCTTGCAGGCAGATGGCAGTTGGCAGAGGGAACGGCTGGCGCCTTGATCGGTCAGGACATCGCTCACCGAGCAAGGCGGAAGGGTCTGCCCGGTAACCCACTCCCAATTTGTGGCGAAAAGCCACGTTCACGCACAACTATTTGCGGTTTTACGCCATATAGGAGGGGGCGGCCGGGGGGGCGTTCTTGTCGGGATTCGGCGCACAATGGCGCCTGGACGCTTCCCGGCGGCTGGTGCGACACGGGCGAATCCCCGTCCTTGTCGGCCGAGCGGGAGGTGGCGGAAGAGAGCGGTTTGCAGGTGAGGGCTGTTCGCCTGGTCGCGCTCTTCGACAAGTTGAAGCACGACCACCCGC
>NZ_JAGOIT010000067.1:2126-4564 GCF_017995515.1 Propionivibrio sp. | reverse complement strand
GGCTGGTGCGACACGGGCGAATCCCCGTCCTTGTCGGCCGAGCGGGAGGTGGCGGAAGAGAGCGGTTTGCAGGTGAGGGCTGTTCGCCTGGTCGCGCTCTTCGACAAGTTGAAGCACGACCACCCGCCGCAAATCCCGCATGCCTACAAGCTGTTCTTTCACTGCCGGAAGATTGGCGGAGAAGACCTGCGGCAGACGAACGAGACGCTCGACTGCGCCTACTTTCCGGTGGACAGCCTGCCCGCGCTTTCGCTGAACAGGAACACGCCGAAACAGATTGTCGAGCTAACCGCGCATATCCGGTCGGGTAGCGAGTTCACCTTGTTTGATTGACGCCGCGCCAATCCGGTCTGGACTACGCGTCGGAGCGGTCGCCGGTGAGTCGTGCTTCGCTTCTTGCGCCGTCGCCCTGAAGCGTTCCCCCCAATCCCGCATCTGCAAGAGCAGCGCTTCGAGCGAACGGCCCAACTCGGTCAGCTCGTACTCGACGCGCGGCGGGATCTGCGCGTAGACGTGCCGGACGACGACGCCGTCGGCTTCGAGTTCACGCAGTTGCAGCGTGATCATGCGCTGTGTCGCGTTGGGTACCGCGCGGCAGAGGTCGCTGAAGCGCTTGCGCCCTTCGAGCAGGTGAAACAGCAGCACCGGCTTCCAGCGCCCGCCGACGACGGCGAGCGTTGCCTCGACCGCACAGCCCGTTACTCCACAGTATCTGCGTGCCATTCCTTGTTTCTCCCGCCGATTGATTGAACGGCATCGATACTATCAAAAATGTACGTACTACCGAAGATGGGATCTACGGTCTAAGATCGTTGCTTTCATCAACAAGCGAACGAAGGAGCCATGCAATGCGAGCCTACGAGATCATCCCGGGAACGACCGTCGAGGCGATTCGCCTGACCGAGCGGTCGGCGCCGGTTGCGTGTGCCGGCCAGGTCGTCATCGACATCCGGGCGCGTTCCCTCAACTTCCGTGATGTGATCAACATCTCGGGGCCGAGGGACGGTAGTCCGAAAACCACCGGTGTCATTCCCTGTTCCGATGGCGCTGGCGTGGTGGCGGCGGTCGGCGAGGGCGTGACGCGGCTGAAGGTCGGCGATCGCGTCGCTGGCGCGTTCATGCCGGACTGGCTCAATGGCCCGATGACGCCCGAGGTGCAGGCCGGTGCGCTCGGCGGCACGGTCGATGGCGTGCTTGCCGAGCAGATCGCGCTGCCGGCAACGGGTGTGGTGAAGATTCCCGAGCACCTCACGTTCGAGGAAGCCGCGACCTTGCCCTGTGCCGGCGTCACCGCGTGGTACGCGCAGTTCGTCGGCGGCCACATCCTGCCCGGCGACACCGTGCTCCTGCTCGGCACCGGCGGCGTCTCCATCTTCTCGCTGCAGTTCGCCAAGATGGCCGGCGCGCGCGTCATCCTCACGAGTTCCAGCGACGAAAAGCTCGAACGCGCCCGCGCCCTGGGCGCCGACCACGTGATCAACTACCGCCGGCAGCCCGAGTGGCAGAACGCCGTGCTCGAGTTCACCGACGGCAAGGGCGCCGACCACGCCGTCGAGGTCGGCGGGCCGGATACCTTGAACCGGACACTGCAGGCTGTGCGCGTCGGCGGTTCGATCTCGCTGATGGGCGTGCTCACCGGCTTCACCGCCAACCTCTCGACGGTGTCCATCCTGCACAAGAACATCAAGATCCAGGGCACCTACGTCGGCTCGGTCGCGATGTTCGAGGCGATGAATCGCGCGATCGCGCTGCACCGGATGAAGCCGGTGGTCGACCGCGTGTTCGCCTTCGACGACGCGGTGGCGGCGCTCAAGTACCTGCAGTCGGGGAGTCACTTCGGCAAGGTGGTGGTCTCGGTGTGACTGCGGCAGCGGGGCGCCGGAAAGTGGCGATGGACCATGGCCGCCGCCACGTCGCTACCGCTTCTCACCAAAACGAGGGGTACCCAAAAGGCCGCTTCTGGCGCGTAACGCAGCGGCGATCCGGAGCGGTTCCGACAAGCTCGGCCACGCTTCGATGCCCGCCGCCTCCGGCGCCGGCCACGATGCGGTCTACATGGCCGACTCTGCGAAGCCGGCATGATCTTCATCCCCAGCAAGGACGGCATTATTGATCCGGTGCGGTAATGTTTGAAGTCCGTTCGCCCTGAGCTTGTCGAAGGGGGCGGGCTTCGACAGGCTCAGCCCGAACGGGAGTCGAGACTTCTTGGAAAGCCGGGACAGACCACCATGGCACTGGGAAAACCGGGGGGGAAACCGGGACGGACCACGGTTTCATTAGTTCGATTTCTTTCCGCCTGTTCTCATTCTTCTTAATAGGCCCGGATAGTTTGCATCGAAGTCGAGATGCTCGTCGCTCACGGGCGCGTTCGCCGAAAACTGCAACAGTTTGTAAAGCACGGCCGGCCGGGTCGGCTGCTCGGGGATGCCAACGTTAAT
>NZ_JAGOIT010000067.1:0-2026 GCF_017995515.1 Propionivibrio sp. | reverse complement strand
GTTAATTGCACCTATCTTGTCGCAATAACGAAAGGCTCTCGAGTGAAAAACAGAATCTTGTGGATCTTGCTGGCGGCTGCTGCAATCACGGGTGGTTGTGCGGTCGTTCCCGCCAATGGGCCGTACTCCGATGATGGTTACGACTACGGCGAACCGGTCGTCGTGGCGCCTCCGCCGCCTCGGGTCGAGTATGTTCGCCGGCCGCCGGTCGTCGGCCAGATCTGGATCGGCGGCTATTGGAACTGGACGGGCCGGCACCACGCGTGGGTGCCGGGTCACTGGGAGGCGCCACGGCGTGGACACCATTGGGCGCCGCATCGCTGGTATCGCGACGGTAACCATTGGCGCCAGGAGAAAGGCCGCTGGGAGCGCGACGAGCGGCGGCGCCCGCAGCATGGATCACGCGACGACGACCGCCGTGGCTGGCGCTGATCTCAGCGCGCTACGAGCGGTCCGGGTGAGCGAAAGTTCTTTCGATGGTGCGCCGTGAACGGTTGGCGCGTTTCGGACGTGCATTGGCCACTGACAGTTGGAATTTCCACCCGTTTCGACCGAATATGGCGCGTTTTCGACTTACAACCCGTCTGTTGGAGCGATATTATCCATAAGGCCTGCATGGATATCCTCCTGTTGGCGCCCATCCATCTAGCGTTTCAGGGGATCAGGCGTCTTCTGAAACCTCAAAAAGGAGTTTGCAATGACCGCGCAGTTGCCTCCCCAAAAGCAGATGACCGGAATGCTGGGCCATCCGGTGGCCGAGAATCCCATCGATCGCATGTTCGACGCCGTCTATGCCCATTACGGGCTGCACTGGCAATTCTGGAAGTGCGACGTCGCGGCCGACGACCTGGGGGCCGCCATTGCCGGTACTCGCGCGCTGGGTTTCCGCGGTTACGGCATCACCGTGCCGTACAAGATCGCCGCGATTCCGTTCCTTGACGCCATCGACGAAGACGCGAGGGTGATCGGGGCGGCGAATTGGGTAACCAACGAAAACGGGCGACTGATCGGGCATAACAATGATGGCAAGGGCGTGGTCAAGGCGATCAACAAGGTGACGCCGATCGCCGGCAAGCGCGTCGTGATGCTCGGGGCCGGTGGCGCTGGGCGCGCCATGGCCGTCGAGCTCGGCTGGGCCGGTGCTGCGCATCTGACCGTGGTCACCCGGCGGGAAGATCAGGGCCGCGAGGTCGCCGATCTGGTGAGCCGCGCTGCGGGCATCCCAACGACCTGGCAGCGTTGGGACGGCGCGGTACGCCTGCTGGAAGGTACGGGCATCCTGATGAACGCGACACACCTCGGGTGTGCGCCGGCTTGCGAGTCGGTTCCGCTCGACTGGAGCAGCTTGAGCCCGACGACCACGGCGGTCGATGTCATCACCAATCCGCGCGTCACGCCTTTTCTCCAGGCGGCCCGCGAGCGCGGCTGCCCGATTGTCGACGGCGTCGAAATGCTGGTGCAGTTGGCGATGCACGGGTTCGAGATGTGGACCGGCATCAAGCCGGACGAAGGCGTCTTCCAGCGCGCCGTCGCCGAGGCGCTCGGCGAGTAAGCCCGCAGTCCGTCACGGAACGAAGCGACCCGCCGAGGCCGCAATATCATCCGAAGTGCGCCGAGTGCTTTTCCTGGTGAAACTTCGAGCCTTGCTGTCTCGGTGGTGAGGCCTTTGCCCGCGTAGTTCAGCTCGACCATCCTTCTTTCAGGGCGGGCCGTTCGCTCTCTCGTCCCGCATTCTTCAAAACGCCATCAGCACCCCGGAAAACTAGGGGTATCCCTGGTTTTCGTGCGGGCGCGCATGCGTATCATCGTCGGCGTTTTCGTGCCGTGTCAGGCGCCCGGCCCGCGTTCGGCGGTGCGTCTGTCCGCAGCGACCTCCTTCCCACCTGCGAAATCGCCGATATGACCATCAAGCCGGAACTCCTAGACCTCTTGCGCCGGCGGCGCGAGAAGATCATCAACCACATCAAGCCCGAGAAGCTCGAAGCGATGCACGCCAAGGGGGTTTTGTCGGCGCGCGAGCGCATCG
>NZ_JAGOIT010000149.1 GCF_017995515.1 Propionivibrio sp. | reverse complement strand
GAGGGTTTTTTAAGCGGTTTGCCCTGCCCGCTCATTTAAAAGGAATGTCATCGTCATACTGATTCTGCGGAGCACGCTGCTGCGGCGGCGGCGCCTGCCGCTGCTGTTGCTGACCGCCACCCTGCTGCTGGTGGCCACCACCGCCACCCTGCTGGCCGTTCTGGTCCTTCGGCTCGAACATCGACAGCAGAAGCGACTCGCCGCCCCGTCCGGAGAAGTCCGGCACGCCGGCCGGGTTGAACCAGCGGTTCAGCATGATGAACTTGCCGCCATCGTCGCCCTGCATGACGGCGCCGACGTTCTGCCAGCGGCCCTTTTTGTTGCCCTGCTGGTCTTGGTACTCGCTGACCTTGACGGCCAGATCGTAGAGCTTGCGTGCGGCCATGATTACTCCTTGTTGGCCGCAGCCTTCAGCGCCGCGGCAGGTTTGATGGTGACGGCACGACGAGCCGCGACCTGCACGGTCTCGCCGGTCTTCGGGTTGCGCCCGGTGCGAGCCGCGCGATTGGTGACGCGAATCATCATCAGGCCGCTGAGTTCAACGCCTTCCCCGCGCGAGACGGCCCCGGTGATAGCGCTGATGGTGCTGTTGATGACGGCTTCGGCGTCGCGCTTGGTCACGTCTGCGGCGGCAGCCACTTCGTTGATGAGCTCTCGTTTGTTCATTTGTGGTCAGTCTCCATAGAAGAAAAGGTAGTCGTCGCAGTCGAGCTCGATCGCATCGGTCCGGATGCTCAGGAACTGGACCCAGCCGTCGTACTCGCGGGTTTTCGCGCTGTGCAGCTTGATCTTCATGTGGCACTCGTTCAGCTTGGTCTGGTAGTCGTCCTTGACCACCAGCCGCGCGCCATGCGGTGCTGCGCTCGATGCATAGACGGCAGACATCGACTCCTCGACTTCGAGGCCCTTCTCGCGGACCTCCGCAATGAGAGCCTGCTGCTGCTGATCCCACCAAGCGAGACGCTCTGCATGGTGGTCGCGCTTCGCGCTCGCCGCATCAGCGACGTCCGCCGCCGCGTACTTGAACTTCCAGTTTTGACGCATCTGCGTCTCCTTGATCAGCGGCCAGCCCGGAGGTCGGCCAGTTTGCGGGTAAGGTCCATCGAGGCGCGCCTGACAGCGCCGTTCTCGCGCGGGTTGCTACACAGGTCGGGCCACGTCGGCCTGATGTTGGCAAGCTGCGCGCGCGCCGCCGTGTCTGCAGCCAACGCAGCCTCGGCCGCGGAGACAAACCGCTTAGCCTCGGCAACCGCGTCAATCAGCGTCGACTTGTTCATCACGCCACTCCCGTCGAACCGAACCCGCCGGCAGCGCGCTCCGTCCGCTCGGCGAACGACTCGACGACGACGTACTCGGGCCGGAACGCCGGGACGATCATCATCTGGCACAGTCGGTCCATGGCATGCACGGTGAACGGGCCCGCCGTGGTGTTCCAGATCGTGAGGCCGACCTGACCTTGGTAGTCGGCGTCGATCAGGCCGACGAGGTTCGAGAGCACGATCCCGCGCGATCCGATGCCAGAGCGCGGCAAGATCAGGCCTGCAGGCGCGAAGTGCTCGTCTTGCGGAGCGATCTGGTCCGGGTCGTCGTCCAGCGAATCCAGATGAACCGCGAAGCCTGCGCCGAACTTCACGCGCGCTCCCGGGCCGATGATGAACGTGCCGTCCAAGCGCTCGAATTCGCCAGAGGCGGAATCCACCTCCACCGAGCACGCCCGCAGGTCGACGGCTGCCGAGCGGCTGGTGCCGTACTTCAGCGCGAACTCGGGCTGCAGCAGGCGGTCGTCAAGAACCTTCAGGTTAACCTTCATCGGTGCCCCCGCCGCAGCCGCGCTCGGCCTGCTCGTCAGCATCGGAAGGCACCACCACGAATCGATACAGCATCGCCATGGCTGCATAGTTGATGGCGCCGAGCATTTCGCGCTCCCATCCGTCGGCGTACATGCCCTGAGCCTCCCGGAGCTTTTTCTCCGCCTGACCAGTCAAGAAGCCAATCCCATGCGTGCGTGCGATATCGACCCACGGCTGCTCGAAAAACTCGAGCCCCTTGCCGTGACGCTCCTCGCCCTTGCCGAGCACGGCCTGATCGATGCAGCGATTGAACACCTCCTGCAGCGGGTGATGCTGGGCCTTGCGGCCGGCGCCCGGCCCGCCGCACGTCATGTCGACGATCTTCACGTTCGGATGATCCGCCGCGATTCGTTGCAGCAGCTCCTGCAGCGCGCTGAGCGCGCCGTCTTCCTCATGTTTGCTCATAACAGCTCCGACTGGATGATCCTCGCATTTTCATCGCCGGCGAGGTAAGCGGCTTTGTGCGCCTCGAAGCGCGCCCGCAGGTCCTTCAGGGCCTTGGGTTTCATGTACCTGATGTCACGGAATGATACACCAAATGTGGGTAACGGGTACTGGTTTGCGCTTTCCGACCAAGCCGTCATGTCCGCAATCAGCGCGGAGATCAGCTCCTGCTTTGCGGCGCGCGCCTGCACGATCTTCTCGGCTGCTTTCGGGTTGTGACCGAGCGCGATCAGCTCCTCCACGGTCTGCGCGCGCCCCTGCTCCTGCCGGCGCTGGCGTGACATCGCCTCGCGCATCTCGGGCGTGATCTCCTGCAGGTCGCCGTCGACGTGCGCGATCTGTCGAGCCTTGGTGGTGTAGACGTGGCCGCAACCCGGGCAGGCAGGCGCTGGCTCGTGGCACGTGTAGCACTTCGGGCATTGCGTGACGGCGACCACCTCCTCGTCGTCCTTCTTGCGCTTGCCGCGCCTCTTCTTCCCTTCCAGCGTCCATTCGTGATCCGCATCCGGCAGGCCGTGCCGATTCACGTTCCCGACGTGGTCGATGATGATCGCGTGCGCCTTCGATTCGTGCGGGCGCATGGCGCGGCCAACCATCTGGACGTGAAGCGACAGAGACTGCGTGGCGCGCAGCAGGATCACGCCGTCGCAAGCCTTCACGTCGAAGCCCTCGGTGCAGATCATCACGTTCGACAGGATCAGGATATCCCCGCGCTCGAACGCCTTCACAACCCGCCGTCGCTCCGCCCTGTCCATCGTGCCGTCGATGTGCGCAGCAGGGATGCCGGCCGTGTTGAACTGCTCGACGACGTGCTGCGAGTGCTGGACATTCACTGCGAACACGATGGCGCGCTTGCCGCCAAGCAGCGTCCGGTAGTGGCGGATCACGTCGCCGATGATCTGCGGCTTGTCGGTCGCAGCAGCCAGCTCGGAGGCCACATAGTCGCCGTACTTGGTATGCACACCAGAGAGATCTAGCTCTGTCGGCGGCGCGAAGTATTTGTACTCGGACAGCGCGCCGCGCCCGATCAGGTCGCGCACAGACGGGCCCGGAATCATGCTGTCGAAGATGTCGCCCAACGGCTCGCCGGACAGGCGCTCAGGCGTGGCCGACAGGCCGAGGATCACCGCGCCGCGGTCTGCGAAGTGGTCGATGACGAGCTTCCATGTGGCCGATACGGCGTGATGGCATTCATCCACGATCACGATGTCGTAGCGCCCGAGATCGACCTCGCGCTTCAGGCGCGAGCGCACCGTGTCGATCATGCCGATCTGGACACGAACTGTTCGATCGAAGGTGAGCCCGGCCGCGATGCCGGAGTGCTTGACGTCGAATGCCTGAAAGGTGCGGCTTGCCTGTACGAAAAGCTCCTCGCGGTGCACGAGGAACAGCACTCGGCGCATCTTCTCGGCAGCAGAGCGCGCAACGTAGGCTCCCACAACGGTGTTGTGAGTCACGGTGAAGTCGCCGAGCAGGAAAAGCCTATCCGGCCCGTCGAGCTCAAACCCGTAGTAATCCCCGTCACCAATGGGCTCGACAGTGATCCCGGTGAGCAAGTGGTTCTTATTGATCGTGCGCTCGCCAGACCGCTTGCGCGCGAGGCGGCACGGAATTCTGCTGACGTCTCCGGAGATTACGAGCGACCAGTAGCAGCCCTCCTTGCCGTTGTTCCCGCACACCTTCTTGACCGGAGAGAGCGACACGGCAAAGCCGAGCGAGCGTGCAAGGAACGCGGCCTGCCGCGCGATCCGCTCTGACTTCTGGGTCAGCGTGAAGACCTTGCGCGCGAGCGAGCCGTCCGTGTCGAGCAGCCCGGCGAGAGTCTCAAGCCGAACGTGCTCAGACCCGAGCAGGTAGTCGTCGGGGATATGCTTGTCCATCCAGACCCCATAGCCGCGGAGCAGGTCCAGAAACGGATTGATACGGACGTTCCCGCCCTTCTTCCCCGTGGTCATGTGAACGACCACAGACCAGTCCGAGTTCTGCTCGACGCGCGGCTTTAACCCGAGCGATCGGCCAAAGCGGACAAACTCGTCGGCAATTGGAGTATCAGCCGTGGTGATCGACGGGCAGCGTGACGTTCCGTCGCCAAGCCAAGCCCCCATCACGTAGGCCGGAATGCTTGGCGCTGGCCGGCGCGGAAAGTCGACGGCGACCCGCCATCCCTTCGCGTAAGACCTGAACGTCTTGGTTGTGCGCAGGTAGTCTCGCACCTCGATATTGACGACATCCCCCGCCTTCGCAGTGCTCCCGTCGGGCAGGTTGAACCGCCAGTTTGCACGGCCCATTTTTAGGCTTAAAACGTGGCTTTCATTGACCACGTAAGCCTCCCCGATTCGCGGAATGACGCGATACAGCGGCTCTCGCCCGCGGGCAAGCGACACGACGCGACGCGGTGCGCTGTCCGGCCCCATCAGCAAGTCGCCGACCATTACGTCCTCGACCGCTTTCACGCTGCCGTCGAACATCAATACCGGCGTCCCCCTGCCGAGACACTTGCCGAAGCCGCACGGCGCCTGCAGCAGAATGCGTCGCACACCATCGGCGATGAGCGAGCGCGCAGCATTGACGGAGACTTCCTGATCAACAGGACGTAGAACAATCACATCAGCATCCCCCATAGATGCCCCCTGAAAGAAGGAGCCGCGGCAGGCCTGCAGGGAAACAGGCTCTTCAGGAGCTACCCTAGCCGCGGCAGTTGAACGTTACTGGCGAAGCCGCTCGAACACACGTCTGAGCGCGTAGCTGCGGACGAACGACACCGCCGTGAAGATCCCCGTAATCGCCACGTGCTCGCCCGCGCTCGCATGCAGGCCGAACAGCGGGAACACGGCGACCTGCGTGGCGAGCGCGACGCCGAATCCGACGGCGATGTTGGCCGCCGACTCGACGGCGGACATGCGGCGCGACTGCTTCACTCGTAGTACCTCGCCCCGACGCCCGACTCTGCGAACTGCAGCTGGGCGACCACGTTCGCATCCTGCCAGCGCGATCCGTCGTAGGGCGACGGTGACACCACCACGGACACGCCAGCCTGAATGAGCAGCGCGGCACACTGCGGGCATGGGTGCTTCGTCACCACGGCGGTGCAGCCCTTGATCGACGTGCCGACGCGCGCAGCAGCGGCGATCGCGTTCGCTTCGGCGTGCACCATCATGATCAGCTTTGCGTCCTTGTCGGCGTATCGCTCGACATCATCGGACACGCCGCGCGCGAAGCCGTTGAATCCTGTCGCGCGCACCTCCATGTCCGGGCCGACGATCACGCACCCGACCTTCCTGTCCGGGTCTTTCGACTTCGACGCAGCAAGGCGCGCCATTTCGATGAAGTATTTTTGCCAGCTCGGGCTCACCTGAGCACCTTCGCCTGAATGACCGCCGACAGGACGGCAAGCGCGACCGCACCGATGACCGTGCAGATGTAGGCGAGGACGGCTGCACGCACGAAGCTACGCCGCCGCATCGTTCTTGGCCTTCTCTTGAGCGGCCTTCTTGCGCGCAGCCGTCTTCAGCTTGCGGTCAACGGCACCCTGCATTTTCGCAATCAGCTCGATCGTGATCGGCGGGTTTGCTTTCCAGCGGTC
>NZ_JAGOIT010000011.1 GCF_017995515.1 Propionivibrio sp. | reverse complement strand
TGAGGCGAACAACCGCGACATCAAAACACGGGGCCCGATGGGCCCCAATTTCGTGCACCTCTCGACGCCAAATTCAGCCGCCATTCTATGCCGCCAAATTTCTACGGATTTGCGCAGCCGGCAACATTCGCCCAGCGCCGCTTGGTCTCAATAAGTCCATCTCGTTTCGATTCGTCGATAAATGGCGGGTCAGCCACAAATGGCTCGTTGGACCGACAGAGATACGCGGCTGCTGGAGTGAAGGGGAACCATTTCGTTATGGGGCGGTTCCGGAAGCACTGAAATCGGAAAAGGGCACAGCCATTGGTGAGAGGGATAATCGCTTGCATAGGCTTGGTGTCCATCAAGGCGAGTTCTTTTGGTACCGCCACGACGAATTGTTTTACGGGACACCTACAAGAAAAGGCCGAGAGAACGAGTTCAATGGCTATTCGGCGTTGTGTCTCCATTACTTCAGGGATACCTTGGATGGCGTTGGAATCTATCTCATCAAGCCCGACCCCGCCAAGGGTACGGATGAATGGATACGTGGTGCAGAGCCAGTGACGGTGAATGGACTGCGTTGGTTGCGCAAGGCAGAACCGATTAAGGACTGGTGGCCTACAAGGAAGGAAATCCGACGCGACAGCGGTCCAGTCGAAACTTGGGTTCTACAGATACCCGATACACCATATTGGTTCTCGTTGCACTTGGCTTCTGGAACTGGAGAGACCAGCCCATTCAAAGTCGGCTCCTTTCACTATCCAGAAAAACACCGCCAGACAGTCGATCTGTTTCACCAAATGATTGAGTCCGTTGTGCTCGAACCGATTGAACCAGTGGAGATTCCGGCAACGATCAAGCTGTTACGCTAATGAGCACAACAAATCAAAGAACAAATCAGAGGCGCAAATCAAAGGGGCCAGGCTCGAATTACGGATACGGGCACCGTCACCTCGTACTGGCGCGATCACGAGAAAGGCCGCGACGATACCGGCAGGAGTACCGCCGCCTACAACCCGCCGGCCACCGTCCAGACGGGAAACACGCGGGAAACACGGGACGCACCACCATTTATTGCCGATCCAACAGGAGTTCCGCCCCAATCCTCGTGACTTAGCACTTTTGCATATCTGGCGAACACTGCGACAAAAGGGCGGTACCGGGTTACAATAGGATCTCGTAACCGATTGATAGTTATAGGTTAAATATGACGGCCTAAATATGTCAACGTACTTTCTCGGCTTGCGGACTTCATCCAGAGCCCCGCCTTTCTCGAAGCGGCTCGCCGCGACTCCCGGAATTTCACGCGTACGCGTGGCTTGCCCTTCACCGATCTGATCGCTTTCCTGCTTAGCGGTGTGCGCGGTGCCGTTCAGGGCGAACTCGATGCATTCTTCACGTTGCTGGCGCGGCGAACCCGCTTCGCTTGTCTCGCGAGGTTACAGCCAGCGCGTTCTCGAAGGCGCGTGGCCGCCTCTTTGCGAATGTTCTCGATCCACTCAACACGGAGTTGTTGCGACTGATTGATGAAGCACTTCCCGATCAGCCGCGCTGGCAGGAGTTCGGCGCGCGTCAAGGTAGTTGTCGCCTCGGTCATGCAGTTGACAGCTGACTATTGTTGTTTTCCGAATGCGCTTTGATGATGCTGTCGCGTTCGGGGTTGCGGATAACCAATGGCTCACGCCACGCGAGCCATTGGTTCTTTGCCCCGCTCCGTTCAGAGGTTTTACGCGGGCGAAGAAAGGAAGAACGAGGCCCGTCAGTAGTTTTCTGACCTCGTAAACAGTTGGCAGATACCACATACAGCGCGCTGAAACACCGTGATCGGGCAAGTGGTTTACCATGCAGCACTCATCCGCTTCACCGCTGTCAACGTCCGCTTGGCGGCTTGCGCGCCGTAACCGATCGCCCGACCACATGAATCCATCCCAAGAGAACAACCTGACGGCGCTCCACGTGACCAACCTGCACAAGCGCTACGACGACAAGGAAGTCGTCTGCGGCATCGACTTCAGCGTGCCGCGCGGCACCTGCTTCGGGCTGCTTGGTCCGAACGGCGCCGGCAAGACGACGACGCTGCGCTGCTGCCTTGGGCTGACGGCGCCCGACGCGGGCGACATCCGGCTCGGCGGCTTTGCCGTCCCGTCCGACGCGGCGAAGGCGCGCGAGCAGGTCGGCGTCGTACCGCAATTCGACAACCTCGATCCGGACTTCACGGTGAGCGAGAACCTGCTGATCTTCGGCGGCTACTTTGGCCTGTCGAGCGCTGCGACCCGCGCGCGCATTCCCGATCTGCTCGAATTCGCCGGGCTCAAGGGCAAGGAGAACGCGCGCATCCAGACGCTCTCCGGCGGCATGAAGCGGCGCCTGACGCTGGCGCGCGCGCTGGTCAACGACCCGGACATCGTCTTCCTCGACGAGCCGACGACCGGCCTCGACCCGCAGGCGCGGCACCTGATCTGGGATCGCCTTAAGCAGCTGACGGCGCGCGGCAAGACGCTGATCCTGACCACGCACTTCATGGACGAGGCCGAGCGCCTGTGCGACCGCCTCGCCGTCATCGACCACGGGCGCATGGTCACCGAGGGCGCGCCGCGCGACCTGATCGCGACGCACATCGAACCGCATGTGGTCGAAGTCTTCGGCGACGAGGCCGGCAGCTGGGCGCGCACGCGCAGCCAGCTCGGCGAACGTCTCGAAGTCGCCGGCGAAACCGCGTTCTACTACTGCCACGACACCGCGCCGCTGCTCGCCGCATTGGCCGACGAACCCGCCCTGCGCTACCTGCACCGCGCCGCCAGCCTGGAAGACGTCTTCATCAAGCTGACCGGACGCGAGCTGAGGGATTAACCATGACGACACCGAACCTTTACGCGATTCCCCGCCCCGGCCTGCGCTGGCTGCCTGTCTGGCGGCGCAACTTTCTTGTCTGGCGCAAGCTGGCCATTCCCTCGGTGCTCGGCAACCTCGCCGACCCGCTGATCTACATGCTCGGCCTCGGCTACGGGCTGGGCGGCATGCTGCCGCAGATGAACGGCGTGAGCTACGTCGCCTTTCTCGCCGCCGGCACCGTCGTCGCCAGCACGATGAACGCGGCGACCTTCGAGGCGCTTTATTCGTCGTTCTCGCGCATGCACGTGCAGAAAACGTGGGACGCGATCCTCAACACGCCGCTGTCGCTCGACCACGTGCTCGCCGGCGAACTCGTCTGGGCGGCCAGCAAGAGCCTCCTCTCGGGGCTGGCGATCCTGGTCGTCATCTTCGCCCTCGGCCTGACGACCTCGCCGCTCGCGCTGTGGGCGGTCCCGGTCATCTTCCTCACCGGCGTCACCTTCGCTGCGATGGGCCTGATCGTCTGCGCGCTGGCGCCGTCCTACGACTTCTTCATGTACTACTTCACGCTCTTCATCACGCCGATGCTGCTCGTCTCCGGCGTCTTCTTCCCGGCCGACCAGTTGCCGGCGATCGTCCATGCCGTGGCGTCGTGGCTGCCGCTGTCGCACGCCGTCGGACTGGCGCGGCCGCTGTTGCTCGGCCAGATCCCCGAGAACGCGCTCATGCACGTTTCGGCGCTGCTCGCCATCGCGTTCGTCGCCTTCTACATCGCCAGCGCGCTGACGCGGCGGCGGTTGCTGAAGTGATCGCCCGACCATAAGGATGTTCTCGCAATGAGCCACCGATCGCTTGCACCCTACGTCGCCAGATTCGCGCTTCTTCTGTCGCTGCTGAGCTGGGGATGTGCCTTCGCCCAGCTCCCCGGCTTGAGCCTGAAGCCAACGACCACGGCCGAGAAAACCGCCGAACCCGAAGCGCCGGCCACGATCGAAGTGGGCGAGCTTCCCCGCCGTCTGCTCGAGGAGAACCTGTTCCTGCAACAGGCCGCGCAGCGGAACGACGCGGGCGCGAAAATCGACGCGCTCGAACGCCGAATCGGCGACATCAAGCGCAGCGTCGGAACGCTCGGCAGCAAGATCGTGAGCAAGGAGTTCGATACGCTCCCGTACTCCGGGCTTGAGGCGCTGCAACGCCACCTGCTGTTTCTCGACAAGAGACTGACGCAGTTGCAGGACGACCTGCAAGCGAGTACCCGCCCCTTGTCCGCCGATGCCGGAGAGCTGGCTCAGCGGCGCAGGCTCTGGCAGGAGACCCGTCAGCAATCGGCGGCCTTCATCGCACCCGAACTGCTCAACGACATGGATGCGCTGAACCGCGAGTTCAGCCAGGTCGCCAACGCGGTCTCGAAGCCGCTTTCCCGTCTGCTCGACCTGAACCGGGACGCCAACGCACTGCAGGAAAGGGTCGGCAAGGCCCTGGCGACCATTCGCGAACGAACCAACGCGATCGACCGCAAGCTCTGGAACTTCGACGCCGAGAACCTGATCGCCGCGCTCGACGACGAGTCCGACCAAGTCCAGGGCGGCGTGCAGAGCGTCGTCAGCGGATTTGCGATCCAGGCCGACTTCATGAAGGCCTACAGCGACGCTGCGCGCACGCGGCATACGGCTCTCGCCGTACTGGCGCTGCTCGCCCTGCCGTTGTTCATGCTCCTGTCACGCTGGGCCAAACGCATCGTCGGCAGCGACGCCACGCTGGAACATTACCGCAAGACGCTCAGCCGACCGTTCTCGGCGTGGCTGCTGTTCTGCATCATGTGCCTCCTGGCCGTCGATTTCGATGGTCCCTGGTTCGGCCTGCGGCTGTTGCTGGCGCTCGCGTGGCTGCCGGTCATGCGCCTGCAGCCGAAGTGGGTCCGCCGCCACATCGGCGGCTGGATCTACGCCACGGCCTTCTTCTTCGCCGTCAGTTTCTTCAGCCAGCTGATCACGACGCTGTCCGTCGATTACCGCATCACGCTGCTCATCAACGGGGTGCTGCTGCTGGGAACGCTTCTCTGGCTCACTTATCGCCTCGCCCGCGTCCGGCCGACGCAGGATCTGCGCGCCCGAAAGATCGCTTTGCTGCTGCTTGGCGCGACCGGCACGGGACTGGCCTTGGCCGTCGTGGCCAACGTCTTTGGCGGCATTCATCTGGCCACGCTGCTCACCGAAGCCGCGCTCAACAACCTCTATCTCGCGCTCTTCCTGTGCGCCGCGCGCGAGCTCGTTCACGCCTATGCCTACGCGTACATCCTGACCAAGTCAGGAAAGGAGCGCCCGCTGATCCGGGCCGAGCATACCGGCCGTGCCTTCGAGGCCATCTTTGGCATCCTCAATCTCGCGTTGGGGCTGGCATGGGTGACGGCGACGCTCTATTCGCTGCGCGTCTTCGACCTCGTCAAGACCAGGCTCCATGCCGTCTCCGGCTTCACGATCGAGGCAGGCAGCCTCTCGATCACCATCGGCGGCATCGTGCTCTTCTGCGGCTCGGTCTATCTCTCGTTCTGGATCGCCCGGACCATCCGCAGCGTGCTCGCGGAAGACGTGCTGCCCAAGATGACGCTGCCGCGCGGCGTCGCCAACAGCGTGTCGACGATGTCCTACTACACGCTGCTGATGCTCGGCCTGCTGGTGGCGCTCACCGCCGCGGGATTCCAGATGTCGCAACTGGCGCTGGTCGTCGGCGCGCTCAGCGTCGGCATCGGTTTCGGCCTGAACACGGTGATCAACAACTTCGTCTGCGGCCTGATCCTGATGATCGAACGGCCGGTCCAGCCGGGCGACACGGTCGAGTTATCGGGAACCACGGGCAGGATTCGCGACATCGGCATCCGCACGACGACGATCACGACCTTCGACGGCGCCGACGTGCTGGTCCCGAACGGCCTGCTGCTCTCGGAGAAACTCACCAACTGGACGCTCAGCAATCGGCGGCGGCGTATCGAAGTGCCGGTCGGCGTCGCCTACGGCTGCGCGCCACGCGACGTGCAGGCGCTGTTGCTTGAGGTAGCCAACAAAATCCGCGGCATCAGCTTCGATCCGCCGCCGTCGGTGCTGTTCACCGGCTTCGGCGAAAGTTCGCTGAATTTCGTGGTACGCGTGTGGACGGACGACTTCGATCTCGGCGGCGACATCGGCAGCGAGATGGCGCTCGAAATCCACGCGGCGCTGCAGGCGGCCGGCATCGAGATCCCCTTCCCGCAGCGCGACCTGCACATCCGCTCGGTCGATGCCGGCGTCGTCTCCGCCATGGCACCCACCGCTACTGGCGCGGCCGCGGAACGAAACGCCTGAGTCAGCCAGGCGGCCGCACCGCGGCCGGGTCGCCCCAGGCGTTGCGCAGAATCCGCCGTCCGGCCGATGCGATGCGGTTTTCGAGGCAACGGGCGCACTGCCCGGCGCTGTCGTCAAGACACGGTTTGCCGTCGTAGAGCGTGTAGTCGCGGCGGACATGCAAGGGCGTCACCTGCGGCATGATGACGTTGGCGCCGAAGCGCAGGCCCTGCTCGCGGCCATCAGGCGTCAGCGTCTGCAAGGCCGTCGTCGCGGCGATGTTGATCTCCGGCAGCAGTAGACGCGTCGCGGCGATCATGCGCAGCGCCAGCCCGAGGCGCGTCGGCACATCAGGAATCGTTCCGGTCAACACCGCCTGCTCGTGCGGGATGTACGGCCCCATGCCGATCATGTCGGCGCCGATGTCGCGGAAAAAGAAGAGGTCATCCACGAGGCTATCCAGCGTCTGCCCCGGCAAGCCGATCATGACGCCGGTACCGACGCGATAACCGATCGCCTTGAGCGCCCGCAGGCAATCGACGCGGGAGTCGTAGCGCTGGTCGGCCGGGTGCAAGGCAGCGAACAGGCGCGGCGAGGAAGTCTCCATGCGCAACAGGTAACGATGCGCACCGGCGGCGAACCACTCGGCGTAGGTTTCAGGCGACTGCTCCCCGACGCACAGCGTGATGCCAACGCCCTCGGGCAAAACCTCCGATAGCGTTGCCGCCTTGATCGCGCGCACCACGTCGCCGACGAAGCGCACGAACCGGGCGTCGCGCCGTTCGCCGGATTGCAGGACGACCGAGCCGTAGCCCTGCCCGGCACACCAGCACGCCGTTTCGACGATCTCGTCCTGCCGCAGCGTGTAGCGCGTCGGCGCGCGATTGCTGCGTCGGATACCGCAGTAGTGGCAATCGGAAGTGCAGCGATTGGAGAACTCGATCAGGCCGCGCAGGCGCACCGTATCGCCGCAGTGTTCGAGCAGCGTCCGTTCGGCGGCGCGGCGGACAACCTCGACCTCGTCGGCCGTCTGCACCGAGAGGATACGACGCAACAGTTCGCGATTTGGCCGGCCGCAATCGAGGTTCGCCGCGAGCATGCGGGCTTCGGCGGAAAGCCCGGGTTCGACCGGCGCCGGTATTGGTTCCGAAGCAGCCCACTTGATGGCGATCCGCGCAGTCATTTTCCGTCCTTCCCGGGTCGCGAGACTGGCAAACCATCACGGGACGAGTGGGCCAAACGCGAGACCTCGTCCCAGTCGCCGCGAATCATTGCTTCCTTCTTCTTGCGTCCCCATCCCTTGATCTGCCTCTCCGAAGCCAGCGCTTCCTCGCGAGCAGAAAACTCATGCGAGAAAACAAGCGAGAGAGGACGGCGGTCGAAGGTGTAACACCCCGCAATCGCCCCTGTCGAGTGCTGCCCGATCCGGCGTTCAAGACTATCGGTGTAGCCGATGTAGTAGCTTCCGTCCGAACAACGAAGTATGTAAACCCAAAAGCTCACAGCCCCTCTCTCCCCCTCGACAAAACGCCACCAACTGACCACTACCTTGCAGAGGCGCGTCTTATGAGCGGACGCCGATTTACCCCCACCACCGTTCGCCCTGAGCCTGTCGAAGGGCGCGTTTTCCGCCCGGAGCGCCTGTTCATGGTTCGACAAGCTCACCACGAACGGGAAACCGATTCTGAGCTTACCGTTCCTCGCCGATACGCCTCCAGCGCCGCCGGAAAACACTCCAGCGCGCGCTCGATGACGCCCTGCGACACCGAGATGGCCATGCCGTAGTTGGTCATCGGTACGCCCTGGCGCGCGGCGCGGTACTGGCGCACGAGGATCTGCTTGCGCGTGACGGTGCAGCCGCCGCACTGCACCACGAGGGCGTAAGGCGTGAGGTCTTCAGGAAAATCTTTCCCCGCGCGAACATCGATATCGAGCGCACCGCCGGCGTAGTGCGCGAGCCAGCGCGGGATCTTCACGCACCCGATGTCGTCTTCGCGCGGATGGTGCGTACAGGCTTCGGCGATCAGCACGCGGTCGCCCGGTTTGAGCCGCGATAGCGCCCCGGCGCCGGCGGCCAGTCCGAGCATGTCGCCCTTGATGCGCGCCATGAGGATGGAGAAGGTCGTCATGCGGATTTCCGGTGGTGTCTCGGCGGCGACGCGCTGCACCACTTGAGAATCGCAGACGACCAGCCGCGGCGGCGTATTGAGCCGCGCCAGGGCAGCGGCGAGCTCGCTTTCCTTGACGATCAGGGCCAGCGCGTCGTGGTCGAGCAGGTCGCGCAGCGCATGGACCTGCGGCAGGATCAGGCGCCCCTTGGGTGCGCCGAGATCGATCGGCACGACGAGAACGACCGTATCGCCCGACGACACGAGATCGCCGACGAACGGCGGGTCGACGAGGCAGGCGTCCGGCACCTGCCGGAACAGGCCTTCCTTGACGCGTTCGATGCCGTCGCCGCGACCAGCCGCGGCGATCACGCTGTCGATGCCATCCTCTTCGAGACGCGCCAGCGTTTCCGCCCCCGGCCGCGCGAGATCGGACTTGTTGAAGACGACGAGCAGCGGCGTTCCGGCGTCGCGCAGGGCGTCGATGATCTCGTGTTCGAACGGCCCCAGCCCCTCGGCGCCGACGACGACGAGGCCGACATCGACGCGTTCGAGCACGGCGCGCGACTTCCCGACGCGCAACGCGCCGAGTTCGCCGACATCGTCAAAGCCGGCCGTATCGACAAAGACGACCGGCCCGAGCGGCGACAGCTCCATCGTCTTCTCGACCGGATCGGTCGTCGTCCCGGGCTGGTCGGAGACGATCGAAATGGACTGGCCGATCAGCGCGTTCATCAGCGTCGACTTGCCGCTGTTGCGACGGCCAAAGAGGCCGATGTGCAGACGCAATCCCTTGGGCGTTTCAAGCATGTGCCACCCGGCGGCCTAGCAGTAGACGTCGCGCCGGCCGTCGCGGATGCGCGCGAGCATGCGTTCGGAAGTCTTTCGCGCCTTGGCGCTCATGCCGGAGAGTTCGCCATCGATGGCTCTCTCGCCGTCGCAACGCGCCGATTCCGAGGCGTAGTCGATCAGGTACTCCTGGAAGGTCGTCACCGCGTTCGGATCGCACTTGAGCTTGATCAGGCCGGGCTTGGCGAGATCCATGAAATCCTGCCCGGTACGGCCGAGCCGGTAACACGCCGTACAGAACGAGGGGATGAAGCCCATCGTCGACAGTTCATGCACGACCTCGTCGAGCGAGCGGTGGTCGCCGAGCTGGAACTGTCCGGCAGCCGATTCCTCACCGCTATAGCCGCCGGGATTGGTCCGGCTGCCGGCCGAGATCTGCGAGACGCCGAGCGCGTAGCATTCGCGCCGGATCGCCGCCGATTCGCGCGTCGACAGGATGAGCCCGGTGTAGGGCACGGCGAGCCGCAGGATGGCGATGATCTTCTTGAAGTCGAGATCGCTGACCGGCGCCGGCGGCGCCAGCGAGACGTCCGAATGATCGGCCGGTTCGATGCGCGGCACGCTGATCGTGTGGCAGCCGACGCCGAACACCTCCTCGAGATGGGCGATGTGCTGCATCAGGCTGAGGAGTTCGAAGCGCCAGTCGTGCAGGCCGAAGAGCACGCCCATGCCGACGTCGTCGATGCCGGCATGCATCGCGCGGTCGAGAGCCGTCGCCCGCCAGTCGTAGTCGCGCTTCTTGCCGACGGTGTGTACCGCGGCATAGGTCGGGCGGTGGTAGGTTTCCTGAAAGAGCTGGTAGGTGCCGATGCCCGCCTGTTTGAGCTGGCGGAACTCGTCGACGTCGAACGGCGCGAGATTGACGTTGAGGCGGCGGATGTTGCCGCTGGCGTCGGTCACGTCGTAGACGGCGGCGATGGCGTCGAGCACGTACCGGAAGCCGCCGTTGGCCGCCGAGTAGCCTTCGCCGGCCACCAGCAGCAGGCGCTTGTGCCCCTGCCTGACCAGCTCGGCGGTGTCGCGCTTGATGCCTTCCATGTCGAGCGCGGTACGCTTCAACGCCTTGTTCGACGCGCGGAAAGCGCAGTAGGTGCATTCGTTGCCGCACACATTGGAGATGTAGAGCGGGGCGAAGAGCACCATGCGATGCCCGTAGATCTCTTCCTTGACGCGGCGCGCCGTGGCGAACAGCTCCTCGATCTGCTCAGGCGCAGCGATGTGGCAGAGCGCCGCGACGTCGGCCATGTCGAGGCCCTTGAGTTCGCGCGCCTTCTGCAGCACCTCGCGAATTCGTCCGTCGTCACGCACCGCGCTGTGCAGGATGTCGTCGACCGTACCGGCGTTGAGCCAATCGCTTGTCTGCTGTTGCGTCATCTCGAAGCTCTCCGCGTCAGCGCTTGCCCTGCGCGTCGATCTCGTCCCACTCGGCCTGGACGTTCGCTTCCACGCCGCAGGGACGCGACGTGTAGTGCGTATGCAGCATGTGGTGCGCCTTTTCCGAGTGCGGTTTTTCGAGGTAGTCGGCGTAGAGCTTCTGCACCTGCCGGTTGTTGTGCGACTGGCGCACGCGCACCTTGGTGCGGTCGATGTCGAAGATCGTCTCGCGCCGTTTCATCGCGTAGGGGATATAGGCCTTCTTCGAACGCAGCGTGCCGCCGCCGTCGACGCACCCCCCCGGGCAGGCCATGATCTCGATGAAGTCGAAATCCGCCGAGCCGTCGAGCACCGCCTCGACCAGCTTGCGCGTGCCCTTGAGGCCGTGGCACATGGCGACCTTGATCTCGCCGAATTCGCCGCCGAGATTGACGTGCGCCGAACGCACGTTCTCGAAGCCGCGCAGCTGCGCCACCTCGACGTGCTCCAGCTCCTTGCCGTTGACCACGTAGTACATGGTGCGCACCGCCGCCTCCATGACGCCGCCGGTGGTGCCGAAGATCGCGCCGGCGCCGGAGTACTCGCTCATCAGCGGATCGTCGTAGGTCGACGGTTCGAGCTGCTTCAAGTTGATCCCCTCGCGGCGCAGCAGGCGGGCGAATTCGCGCATGGTCAGCACGATGTCGACGTCCGGGATGCCGTTGGTCGTGAGCTGTTCGCGCGCCGCCTCGCCCTTCTTCGCCGTGCACGGCATGATCGAGATCATGCGCATCATCTTCGGGTCGATGCCGCGCTTTCGCGCCAGATAGGTCTTGGCGACCTTGCCCATCACCGCCTGCGGCGAGCGCGTCGTCGACAGCATCGGCAGCACCTCCGGGTAATGCTTCTCGGCGAAGTTGATCCACGCCGGGCAGCACGAGGTGAAGGTCGGGCGCTTCTTCGCCTTGAGGTGGCCGAGCAGTTCGGTGCCTTCCTCCATGATCACCACGTCGGCGCCGAAGTTGGTGTCGAGGATCACGTCGGCGCCGAGTTTGCGCAGCGCGGCGATGATCTGCCCCTCGACGTTGGAGCCGGGCGGCAGGCCGAACTCCTCGCCGAAGCCGACGCGGATCGCCGGCGCCGTCTGAAACACGGTGACGATGTCCGGGTCGGCGAGGTAATCGAGCACTTCCTGCGTCTGGTCGCGCTCGGACAAGGCGCCGGTCGGGCAGACCATGACACATTGACCGCAGGTGACGCACGGCGAAGCGTCGACCGATCCGCCCTTGAGCCGGACGCCGGCGGTGTTGCCCCAGCCCGAGAGCTCGAGCGCGTCGACGTCCTGGATCTTGCGACAGACGGCGACGCAGCGCGCGCAGCGGATGCAGCGGCTGCGGTCGTAGATGATCGGCTGGCTACCCGTGTCGGGCGGCAGGTCTTTCCAGCCCTCGGTGTAGCGGAAACGCACTTGCTTCAGGCCAACCGAGTTGGCCGCGACCAGCAGCTCGCAGCGCCCGGTGCGCGGACAGGTGGCGCAATCCTGGCGATGGTCGGCCATGGTCATTTCCATCTGCAGCTGGCGCATCGCCTGCACCTTGTGCGTCCGCGTCATCACGTTCGAGCCTTCAACCATCGGCGTGTCGCAGGCCGTCACATAGCGCGGCGTCGGGTCGTCACCGGCGTGCGCCCCTGCGTGCACCTCGACGAGGCAGACACGGCATGTCCCAGGCGCGTGGTCGATGTCGTGGAGTTCGCACAGCGTCGGGATATGAACGTCGTTGCGGCGCGCGACGTCGAGGATCGTTTCGTTGGCACTGAATTCGACTTCACGGCCGTTGATGTTGGCGTACATGGATGACTACCCCGCAATGGCTGTGAGTGGCTGTTCGTGAGCCGCGGCGTGCCCATTTCCGTTGCCGTTCTTCAACGACTTCGCGGTCACGATCGAATAGATGCGATAGCAGCGCAGGCAGCGCCGCGCCTCATCGTAGGCATCCTCCTTGGCCAGCACGCCGTCGACTTCGGCGAAGCTCGCGATGCGCTCGCCGGCGTCGCGTTCGGGAACCGGCAGGCGCGGCCGTTGCAGCACCGGGTTGTTCAGGCACTCGCCGTCAAGCAGATGGTTCCTGGCGAGCAGCTTCTGCATGCGGAACGCCGGCGTTAGGCGGATCTCGCCGTGCAGGAGGTAGTCGCGGATGCTCGCCGCCGCCCGTTCGCCATGATCAAGCGCATTGACCAGCGTCTGCGGCCCGAGCACGCAGTCGCCGCCGGCAAAGACGCCACGGCGCGTGGTTGCCAGCGTATCGGGATCGACCGTGATGCAGTTCCAGCGGTCGCGCGCGACGCCTTCTTCCGGCTGCAGGGCGTTCTTGTCGACCTGCTGGCCGATCGCCGCGATGACGAGATCGCACCTCATGAACGATTCGCTGCCAGGAATCGGCTCGACGCCGCGCCGGCCCTTGGCGTCGACTTCGGTCTGGCGCATCTGTACGAGTTCGACGCCTTGCAGCCGGCCGTTTTCGATGACCAGCGCCGACGGATTGACGAGACAGTGGAAGATGACGCCTTCTTCTTGCGCCGCGTGGACTTCATCGTGTGCCGCCGGCATGTCGTCGACGGTGCGCCGGTAGACGAGATGCACCGATTTCGCCCCCATGCGCCGCGCCGAACGCCCGCAGTCCATCGCCACGTTGCCGCCGCCGACGACGACCACGTCGCCCTCGACCGCGAACGGCTCGCCGTATTCGACATGCTTGTGCACCTTGAGCAGGAAGTCGACGCCCGAGGTGTAGCCCTCCGGTTTCTGCTCCTCGTTGCGCACGCCGAGCGTCGCTCCCTGGCTGGCGCCGTAGGCGAGAAACACCGCGTCATAGCCGCTCGCCAGCAAGGTATCCAGCGCGAAGTCGCGGCCGAGCACCTTGCCGTAGAAGAAGTTGCCGCCGAGCTGGCGGATGATGTCTTCGCTCTCGGCCTTGACCACATCCTTCGGCAACCGATAGCTCGGGATGCCGATCGACGCCATCCCGCCCGATGATCGCTGCGCATCGAAGACGTCGACCTGGAAGCCGTCGAGCAGCAGCTTGTAGGCGCAGGTGATCCCGGCCGGACCGGCGCCGATCACCGCGACGCGCTGCTTGTGCTGCACGGCCGGCCGCGTGAACTTGAGTCGATCGTTGGCCAACGCCTGGTCGGCCGCGTAGCGCTTGAGCATGCGAATGCCGACCGCGCCTTCGGCCCCGGCGCGGCGGCAGGCGTCCTCGCAGAAGCGCACGCAGACGCGTCCGCAGGTGGCGGCCATCGAGTATTTTTCGAGAATGACGCCGAGCGCGAAGTCGAACTTGCCGCCTTTCACGCCGTCGATGTACTTCGGCACGTCGATCTTCGACGGGCACGCCTCGATGCACGGCGCCGTCGTGTAGGCAAAGCTGTGCTGGAAAACCGCCTGCGCCGGCGACAGCGGCCTCAGCTCGTCGCGAAAGTTGCGCAGCGCGTCGAGCAGCGCACGTGCGCAACTCTGTCCCAGCCCGCACAGCGACGTGCTGCTCACTTGCTCGGCGAGCTCCTCAAGTTCCTTGAACACGCCGGCGGGGGCCGAACCGTTGACGACGCCTTTCAACAGATCGCGCATGCGCTGCGTGCCGACGCGACACGGCGTGCACCGGCCGCAGGATTCGCCGGCCGCGTGGCTCATGTACTGACAGAGCGCTCCGGCGAGCGAAATATCCGGATCAAGGACAAGGAAACCACGATTGGCGATGAACGCCTTGGTCGGATTGTCCGGCGCGAAATCGTCGAGCCCGGCCAGGGCTACTTCAAAACCGGCCGATCCTTGAGAACGGAAATCGTGAACCTTCCCGTCCCAGACCCCATACACTGAATGAGCCACTTCCACCCCCCGAATCAACCCGAGTGCAACCTGTGTGACGTGGAACAACGCTTCGGCTAGTGCTATTGGTCGCCCGCGTCGCGACAACGCAGGGCTGTTTTTGTCCCTTCAGTGTAGGAGTGAAGGATCTTTATTTAAAGCTAAACTTATTATCCATAACAAAAAGTGATTTATTAACAAAAAGGGCGGGAATCCCGACCAGGGAAACCCGCCCTCTTCCTGCCGCGACTTCGTGACAGCCGAATCGCTCAGCGGTTCTCCGGCACCATGTTGATCGCGCCGCACGGACACTCGGCCACGCACAGGCCACAGCCCTTGCAGTAGTCGTAGTTGAACTCGAAGCGCTTGCCCGGCCCGAGCTTGATCACCGCGTTGTCCGGACAGACGCCGTAGCAGTTGTCGCACTCGAAGCAGTTGCCGCAAGACAGGCAGCGGCGCGCCTCGAACAGCGCCGTGCTCTCGTCGAGCCCGCCCTGCACTTCCTCGAACGTCGATTGACGGCGGATGATGTCGAGCGTCGGCCGCACGGTCTTCGGAGCATCCGAGTAGTACCAGGTGTTGAGCTTCTCGAAGGTGGCCAGCTGGTGCTTCGGCGGTGCGACGTAGGTCGTCCCGCGCAGCCAGGCGTCGATGTTCTTCGCCGCCTTCTTGCCGTGCCCGACGCCGACCGTGATGTTGCGCTCGGCCGGCACCATGTCGCCACCAGCGAAGATTCCGGCGTGGCCGGTCATCATGTTGGCATCGACCTTGACCACGCCGTCGGTCACCTCCAGCCCCGGCACACCGTTCAGGAGGCCGAGATCGACGTCCTGACCGAGCGCCAGCACGACCGAGTCGGCTTCCAGCGTTTCGATTTCGCCGGTCGGCTGCGGAAAGCCCGAGGAATCAAGCTCCATCTTCTCGATCGTGATGCTCGATTCGCCGGCCTGCTTGATCGTCGACAGCCACTTGATCATCACGCCTTCCTGCATCGCCTCCTCGACCTCGAAGTCATGCGCCGGCATCTTGTCGCGCGTGCGGCGGTAGACGATGATCGGCTCGGCGCCCATGCGCTTGGCGGTGCGCGCGACGTCGATCGCGGTGTTGCCGCCGCCGTAGACGACGACCTTGCGCCCAAGCATCGGCTTCTCTTCGCCCTCCATGCTGCGCAGCACCGAGACAGCATCGACGATCTTCGAAACGGCGCCGGCCGGGATGTTGGTGCGCTTGCCGATGTGCGCGCCGACGGCGAGGAAGGCGGCGTCGAACTGGCCTTCCTGCATCGTTTCGAGAATGTTGTCGACCTTGGTGTTGAGCCTGACCTCGACGCCCATATCGACGACGCGCTGCATCTCGGCGTCGAGCACTTCGCGCGGCAGGCGGTACTTCGGAATGCCGAAGCGCATCATGCCGCCCATCAGCGGGCCGGCTTCGCACACCGTCACTTGGTGGCCGAGCCGGCGCAAGTGATACGCCGCCGACATGCCCGACGGGCCGGCGCCGACGATCAGCACGTGCTTGCCGGATTCGCTCGTCGGCTCGGCCAGCTTCCAGCGCCGCTTGATCGCCTCATCGCCAAGGAAGCGTTCGACCGAGTTGATGCCGACCGGCGAATCGAGCTGCCCGCGGTTACAGGCGCCTTCGCAGGTGTGGTAACAGACGCGGCCCATGATCGCCGGGAAGGGGTTGTCCCTGGTCAGGTGTTGCCAGGCCTTTTCGTAGTTGCCGGATTCAGCGTGGAACAGCCAGCCCTGGATGTCCTCACCGGCAGGGCACTGGTTGTTGCACGGCGGCAGCTTGTCGAGATAGACCGGCCGCTCGGTGCGCCAGGAGCCGGTGCGGTTGGCGAGCGACGAGCCGGGATCGAGTGTGATGGCAAACGGCTTCATCAGTACGCCTCCTTGCTGAGCAGATCGTATCTGCGGATGTTTTTATCGGCCAGCGCCTGCAGGCGGGCAATCGTGTCGACGGCCGGCGTCTTGCCGAACAGGTGGGCAAAGCGCTTCTGCGGACGCAGGTATTCCTCAACCGGCAGCAGACGACGGATCTTGGTCGACGTCTTCAGTTCGCCGTGCTCGGCCTCGAACACCGGGAAGACGCCGGTTTCCTTGGCCAGCCTTGAGAGACGCAAGGTGTCGTGCGAAGCGGATCCCCAACCGAGCGGGCAGGGCACGAGGATGTGGATGTAGCGTGCACCGCGGAAGGTCATCGCCCGCCGGACCTTGTATTCGAGGTCGCGCAGGTCGGCGACGGTCGCCGTGGCGACGTAGGGAATCTCGTGCGCCATGGCGATCGCCGGCAGGAACTTGCCCTGGCCGAAGACGTTGCCCGGCTCCGGGCCGACCGGCATGGTGGTCGCCGTGCGTGCCGCCGGCGGCGTCGCCGAGCTGCGCTGGACGCCGGTGTTCATGTAGCCGCCGTTGTCGTAGCAGATGTAGAGCACGTCGTCGTTGCGCTCGAACATGCCGGAGAGGCAGCCGAAGCCGATGTCGGTGGTGCCGCCGTCACCGCCCTGGGCGACGACGCGCACGTCGTTCATCACGCCCTTCTGGCGCTTGACCTTGATCGCCGCCGCGATACCGGTGGCGACCGCCGGCGCGTTGCCGAACAGCGAGTGAATCCACGGAATCTGCCACGAGGTTTCCGGATACGGCGTCGAGAACACTTCCAGGCAGCCCGTCGCGTTGGCGGCGATCAGCTGGTTGTTGGTCGCGTGCATCGCCGCATCGATCGCGTAACGCGCGCCGAGCGCCTCGCCGCAGCCCTGGCACGCGCGGTGGCCGGAGTTCAGCGAGTTGGTGCGCTCCATGTCGGCCTGCACGCTGCGCTCTTCGGGCACGAGCAGGCGGTTGCCGACGGTGAAAGTGCCGGTCTGGTAGAACTTGATCGGTTGATAGCTCATGGTCTGCTCCTCAAACGCCGTGCGCGGCGACGTTGTTCACGTCGCGCAGGATGTTTTCCGCGATCGGCCCCGAACGGCGCTTCTGGCGTTCGCGCTCGAGTTCCTTGTTCACCACCTTCCAGTCGAGATCGAGGAAGGTGAGGCCCGAGAGCTCGTCGCGTCCGGCCTTGTCGAGCATCTCGTGCAAGGACTTCTTGAGGATCGGGCGACCGCCGAGACCGGCGACGACCGTGTAGCTCGCGTGCTGGATGCCGGCCAGCGCGGTGCGCACGTCGGTCGCCAGGATGCCGCCGATGCCGACGGCAAAGGTCTTCTCGAGAACGACGACACGCTTGGCGTTCTTGAGCGCGGCGCGCACGGCTTCGAGCGGGAAGGGGCGGAAGGAGATGACGCCGAGCACGCCGATCCTGACGCCCGCATCGCGCATCTCGTCGATCGTATCCTTGATCGTGCCGAGCACCGAGCCCATCGCGACGACGATCGTTTCCGCATCGTCGGTGCGATAGGAGCGCACCAGACCGCCGGAATCGCGCCCGAAAACCGTCTTGAACTCGCCGGCCAGCTTCGGGATCAGGTCGAGCGCCTGCATCTGCTTGACGTGGGCGAGGTAGCGCACCTCGGTGAAGGCCTCGGGGCCAACCATTGCACCGATCGACACGGGTGCGTCGGTGTCGAGCACCTGACGCGGCTCGTACGGCGGCAGGAAGGCGTCGACCTGCTCCTGTGTCGGCATATCGACGCGCTCGTAGGCGTGCGTCAGGATGAAGCCGTCCATGCAGACCATCACCGGCAGGCTCAGTTCCTCGGCCAGTTTGAAAGCCTGGATGTGCAGATCGAGCGCTTCCTGGTTGGTCTCAGCGAAGATCTGGATCCAGCCGCTGTCGCGCTGCGAGATCGAGTCGGAGTGGTCGTTCCAGATGTTGATCGGCGAACCGATGGCGCGGTTGGCGACGGTCATCACGATCGGCAGACCGAGGCCGGAGGCGTTATAGACGGCCTCGACCATGAACAGCAGACCCTGCGACGCGGTCGCCGTGTAGGTGCGCGCGCCCGCGGCCGACGAGCCGATGGCGACGCTCATCGCGGCGAACTCGGACTCGACGTTGATGAACTCGCAGTCGTGCAGTTCGCCCGACTTCACCATCTCGCCGATGCCTTCGACGATGTGCGTCTGCGGCGAAATCGGGTAGGCGCAAATCACTTCCGGCCGGCACAGCGCGACGGCCTTGGCGACGGCGTGTGAACCTTCCATCTGCTTAAGCATGGGCCACCTCCTGGCGAGCGAGTTGTACGCCTTCGACCTGGGCACGTACCGTCTCGTAAGCCTCGGTCGCGGCGGCGACGTTGCCCTGCGCGACCTTGCCCGAGAACCTGGCGTTGATCGCCAGGCAGACGGATTCGAGCTTAATGCTGCCGGAGAGCGCGGCAAAGCCGGCGAGCAACGGCACGTTCGGCATCGGGCGACCGACGTGCTTGAGCCCCAGTGCAGTCGCCGCCAGCGTGCACAGCCGATCGGCCGGGAAGTCGCGAACGAAGTCGCTCAGTCCCAACTCTTCGAATGTGTTGGTCGTGTTGATCAGGATGAAGCCGTTTTTCTTCAACCCGGCAAAGACGTCGATCTGATGCAGCAGCGTCGGATCCTGAATGATCAGTGCATCAGGCTGCATGATCGGTTCACGCAAGCGGATCTCCTTGTCGGCAATGCGGCAAAAAGCCACCACCGGCGCTCCGGTCCGCTCGGAACCGAAACTTGGAAACGCTTGCGCGTGATGCCCCTCCTCAAATGCTGCGATCGACAGCATCTCTGCCGCGGTCACAACGCCCTGGCCGCCTCGGCCGTGTATACGTACCTCGAACATGTGTGCTCCTCTTCGTGAGTTCCCGGAATGGGTCCGCTTGATCACTTGATGTGATTGCGGAACTAATAGATGAAACTCTGGAACCAATAATTCTACCAATATCCTTGCGGATACTGAGATAGCGTTTCAGATCGCTCAATGTGGACAAAACGGCTGAGTCAGCCCACCCCTCGAATCCGCGCCGTAAACGCAAGACAGCCGCGAAAATCGCGGCCGTTTTACTTGGCATGAACGACTCGAACCTGCGGACTACACCACTTCGAGGTGCCCGATCCCGGAGCTGAGATCGCGATCCTTCGACTCCTTGCCGTGCAGCTTGATGTGCAGGCGCAAGTCGTTGATCGAGTCGGCGTTGCGCAGCGCATCTTCGTAAGTAATACGTCCGGCCTCGTAGAGGTCGAAGAGTGCCTGGTCGAAGGTCTGCATGCCGAGTTCGCGCGACTTTTTCATGATCTCCTTGATCTCGTGCACCTCGCCCTTGAAGATCAGGTCGGAAATCAGCGGCGAATTGAGCATGATCTCGATCGCCGCGACGCGCCCCTTGCCGTCCTTCTTCGGCAGCAAGCGCTGCGAGACGAGCGCACGCAGATTCAGCGAGAGGTCCATCAACAACTGATGGCGCCGCTCTTCGGGGAAGAAGTTGATGATGCGATCGATCGCCTGGTTGGTGCTGTTGGCGTGCAGCGTCGCCAGACAAAGGTGGCCGGTCTCGGCAAAGGCCACGGCGTAGTCCATCGTATTCCGGTCACGGATTTCGCCCATCAGGATGACGTCCGGCGCCTGACGCAAGGTGTTCTTCAGGGCGGCTTCCCAGGTGTCGGTGTCTACGCCGACCTCGCGTTGCGTGACGATGCAGCCCTTGTGGTCGTGAATGAATTCGATCGGATCCTCGATCGTGATGATGTGGCCGTGGCTGTTCTTGTTGCGATGATCGACCAGCGCGGCCAGCGACGTCGTCTTGCCGGTACCCGTGCCGCCGACGAAGATCACCAGACCGCGTTTCGTCATGGCGATGTCCTTCAGCACCGAGGGCAAGCCGAGCTCGTCGAGCGTCGGGATGGTCAGGTTGATCGTGCGGCAGACGACCGCAACGCGCCCCTGCTGGATCAGCGCATTGACGCGGAAGCGCCCGATGCCCGACGGCGAGATGGCGAAGTTGCACTCCTTGGTCGACTCGAACTCGGCCGCCTGCCGGTCGTTCATGATCGCCCGCGCCAGCTCCGCCGTATGCGTCGGCGCCAGCACCTGGTTTGAGACCGGCATGATCTTGCCGTCGACCTTGATCGCCGGCGGAAAGTTGGCGGTGATGAAAAGGTCGGACCCGTTTTTCTGCGACATCAGGCGCAGAAGGTCGTGCATGAATTTTAGAGCCTGATCGCGTTCCATGATTTACCTCTCTTTGCCGGTGCTTCACGCCCCGGGGAAAGCATCCTTGTTGGCTGCCCGAGCACGCGCTTCGGCCGCGGAAACGATATTGCGGCGAACGAGGTCCAGGAGATTCTGGTCGAGCGTCTGCATGCCGAGCTGCGCACCGGTCTGGATCGCCGAATACATCTGCGCCACCTTGTTTTCCCGGATCAGGTTACGGATCGCCGGCGTGCCGATCATGATCTCGTGCGCCGCCGTCCGCCCCGCGCCGTCCTTGGTCTTGAGCAGCGTCTGCGAAATAACCGCGCGCAAGGATTCGGAGAGCATCGAGCGCACCATTTCCTTTTCCGCCGCCGGGAACACGTCGACCACGCGGTCGATCGTCTTCGCCGCACTGGAGGTGTGAAGCGTGCCGAATACCAGGTGGCCGGTTTCAGCCGCCGTCAGCGCCAGACGGATCGTCTCGAGGTCGCGCATTTCGCCGACGAGGATCACGTCCGGGTCTTCGCGCAATGCCGAGCGCAAGGCGTTGGAAAACGACAGCGTGTGCGGCCCGACCTCGCGCTGGTTGATCAGGCACTTCTTCGATTCGTGCACGAATTCGATCGGGTCCTCGACGGTGAGGATGTGCGCGTGGTCGTTCTCGTTGATGTGATTGACCATCGCCGCGAGCGTCGTCGACTTGCCGGAGCCGGTCGGTCCGGTGACCAGCACGACACCACGCGGATACTCGGCGATGTCCTTGAAGATCTTGGGCGCCCCGAGATCCTCGAGCGTCAGCACCTTGGACGGAATCGTCCGGAAGACCGCCGCAGCGCCCCGGTTCTGCACGAAGGCATTGACACGAAAACGCGCGAGATTCGGAATCTCGAACGAGAAGTCGCACTCAAGCGTCTCTTCATAGTGCTTGCGCTGACCGTCGTTCATGATGTCGTAAACCATGGCGTGCACATCCTTGTGCTCCATGGCCGGCAGGTTGATGCGCCGTACGTCGCCATGCACGCGAATCATGGGCGGCAACCCCGACGAAAGGTGCAGGTCAGACGCCTTGTTTTTTACACTGAAGGCAAGGAGTTCGGTTATGTCCATCGGAGTTCATCCTCAGCGGCGGTCAGGGCCGGTGCTATACTTCAAAAGTTATACGAACGGCCGATTATGACTACAATTTCCGCCAACCTGCAAGCCGTCATCGCGCGTATTGAAGCCGCGGCGCGGCAATTCGGGCGGAATCCGGATGACATTTCGCTGCTGGCGGTAAGCAAGACCTGGCCGGCTGCGGACGTGCGCGAAGCGGCGTTGGCTGGACAAAGATCCTTTGGCGAAAACTACGTCCAGGAGGGCGTAGACAAGGCCAGAACGCTCGTCGCGCTCGATCTCGACTGGCACTTCATCGGGCCACTGCAAAGCAACAAGACGCGCGCGGTCGCCGAGACCTTCGCCTGGGTGCATTCGATCGACCGGCTGAAAGTCGCCGAACGTCTGTCCGGGCAACGACCGAACAGTCTTCCGGCACTTCAAGTCTGTATTCAGGTCAACGTCTCTGGCGAGACATCGAAAAGCGGCGTTTCGCCGGATGAGGCGTCAGCGCTGGCACACGGTGTGGCCGAGTTGCCACATATCCAATTACGCGGGTTGATGACCATTCCCGAACCGGTCGATGACTTTGCCAGGCAGCGAGCAGCGTTTCGTCGCGTACGTGGAGTTTTTGAGAGACTGAACAAGGAAGGTCTGTCGCTGGACACGCTGTCGATGGGCATGTCGCACGACCTCGAAGCGGCGATCGCCGAAGGCGCAACGATGGTGCGCGTGGGCACCGCAATTTTTGGTGAAAGAAACAAGGCATGAAAATTACATTCCTGGGTGGCGGCAACATGGCGAGCGCGCTGATCGGCGGCTTGCAGAACAACGGTATTCCGCCGAGCGAAATCGCCGTCATCGAAATCAACGCCGAGAACCGTGCACGCCTCGAACGCGAGTACCGCGTGCGCTGTTACGCCGAGCCGGACCCGGTCTCGATGCATTGCGACGCGCTGGTCCTGGCGGTCAAGCCGCAGCAGATGCGCGACGCCTGCTTGGCGGTCAAGAAGTACCTGAAAACGCAGTTGGTCATCAGCATCGCTGCCGGCCTGCGCCTCGACGCACTGTCGCGCTGGCTGGGCGGCCACGATCGGCTGGTGCGCGCCATGCCGAACACGCCGGCGCTGATCAGTTCGGGCGTCACCGGACTCTATGCGCTGCCGAGCGTCTCCGAAGCCGAACGCCTTGGGGCCGAGCGCGTGTTGAACGCAGTCGGCAGCACCGTCTGGGTCAACCTCGAGTCGCAGATCGACGCGGTGACCGCGATATCGGGCAGCGGTCCGGCCTACGTATTCCTCTTCATCGAGGCGCTGCAACAGGCGGCGATGGAACTCGGCTTCACGCCCAAGCAGGCACGTCAGCTGTCGATCGAAACGACGCTCGGCGCCGCCCGTCTGGCCGCGCAGTCCGAGGAGCCGGCCAGCATCCTGCGCGAACGCGTCACTTCCAAAGGTGGCACGACCGAAGCCGCGCTGCGCGCGATGGCCGAATGCATGGTCAAGGAAGGCATCGTCGCCGGTGCGATGGCCGCCAACGCACGCGGTGCCGAGCTGGGCGAGTTGCTGGGCAAGGACGACTGAACGACAACACATCCGATGTTCGACCTTATCAATCAAGCCGGATTCTTCCTGCTGAAATCCCTCGCCGAGTTCCTGTCGATCCTGCTGCTGATGCGCTTCTTCATGCAGCTCTTCCGGGTTTCGTTCAGCAACCAGATCGGCGCCTTCGTCGTGCAGCTGACCAACTGGCTGGTCCTGCCCTTGCGCAAGGTTATTCCCGGCGTTTTCGGTCTCGACCTGTCGAGCCTGCTGCCAGCCTACCTGCTGCAGGTCATCGTTCTGTTTGCCGCCGTCGCCCTGCAGGCGGGGCCGGATGTGCCCGTCGTCGTTATCCTCTTCGGCGCCCTGCGCGCCCTCCTGCGTACCAGCATCTATCTGCTGATCGGCCTCCTGATCGTGCAAGCCGTGCTCTCCTGGGTCAATCCTTACTCGCCCATCGGCCGGCCGATCAATCAGATCACGCAGGTCTTCCTCGGCCCGATCCGGCGCGTCGTACCGCCGATCGCCAACATCGATCTGTCGCCGCTGGTTGCCATCCTGCTGGCGCAGGTCATCCTCATCTTCATTTGACGATGGCGGATTGGCTCAGGGAAAGCGGCGGACGCACGACGCTGACCCTGCACATACAACCCGGTGCCAAGAAAACGGAGGTCGCCGGCCTGCATGGCGACGCGCTGAAGATTCGCCTCGCCGCGCAGCCCGTCGACGGCAAAGCCAACGCAGCCCTGGTCGACTTCGTCGCCGAGCGGCTGGATCTCGCCAAATCGGCGGTTTCGCTCAAGAGCGGCCAGACGTCGCGGCGCAAGGTTCTGGAAATCAGCGCCGCGCCGCGCGATACGGCACAGCGGCTGCTGCCTGACTAACCCTGGCGCGCGAAAACGAGGCGACCACCGACCAGCGTCGCACTGACGCGGCCGGCCATCTCGTAGCCGATGAACGGCGTGTTCTTGCCCTGGCTTTTCAGCGCATCGGGTAGAACGCGCCAAGGTTCGTGTGCATCGAAAACACAAATGTCGGCAGGTTTGCCGACCGTCAACGTCCCGGCGTCGATACCGAGGACGGCCGCAGGGTCGCAGGTCACACGCGCCAGCGCCGCGACCAACGGGATTTTCATTTCCTCGGCGAGTTTCAGGGTCAAGGGCAACAGCAACTCGAGACCGGTCGCCCCGGGGACCGCCTCGGCAAACGGCAGCAGCTTGCCATCCTCGTCGACCGGCGAGTGATCCGAGCAGACCGCGGCCAAGCCCTCGCCGACGGCTTCGCGCAAGGCCGCGCGGTCGGCACCCGAGCGCAGCGGCGGATCGAAGCGCGCGTGGCTGTCGAAATAGCCGATGTCGACCTCCGACAGATGCAGGTGATGAACCGCCACATCACAGCTGACTTTCGCACCCTGCTGCCTGGCCTTGCGCACCAGCGCGACACCGGCCGCCGACGACAGACGCGCAAAGTGCAAGCGCGCGCCGGTTTCGCCGGCGAGTTGCAGCGCGGTGGAGATCGCCACCGTCTCGGCGCAGACCGGAATCCCGGCAAGTCCGAGGCGCGAAGCAACCTCGCCGTCGTGTGCGACGCCGTCGCGCGCGAGGTAGTGATCCTCGGGCTGCAGATGGACCGTGTAGCCGAAGGTCGCTGCATACTGCATGGCACGGAACAGGATCTGCGTGTCGAGGATGGGCTCCTTGGCCTGCGAGAAAGCAAGGCAGCCCGCACGCGCCAGGCTGTTCATCTCGGACAGTTTCTCGCCGGCCAGCTGCTGGGTCAGCGCACCGATCGGAAACACGCGCGCCAGACCGAGCGCTTCGCTGTGCCGCACCAGGCGTTCGACAAGCCCCGGTTCGTCGAGCGGCGGATTGGTGTCCGGCGGACAGGCGACGGCGGTCACGCCACCCGCAACGGCGGCTGCGAGTTCCGAGCCAAGACTGCCAAGGCGAGTGGACAGGTCCACCAAGCCTGGGCAGACGATCCTGCCGCTTGCATCGATGACGGTGTCGGGCTCGAATCCCTCAGGCCGCGCGCCAATGGCAGCGATGAGTCCATCGGCGATATAGAGGTCGGCAAGGGCGTCGAAGCCCGACTTCGGATCGATGACCCGTCCGCCCTGGATATGTACCCTTATTTTCTTCACTTGATCTTGCATTACTCAGTTCCCCGCCAGAATACTCATGACCGCCATGCGCACCGCGATACCGAAGGTGACCTGCGGAAGGATGACGGCCTGCGCGCCATCGGCGACTTCCGAGGCAATCTCGACGCCGCGGTTCATCGGTCCCGGATGCATCACGATGGCGTCCGGCCGGGCCAGCGCCAGCATCTCGGGCGTCAGGCCGTAACACTTGAAGTACTCGCGCGCCGAGGGCAGCAATGCTCCGTTCATCCGCTCGTTCTGCAGGCGCAGCATGATGACCACGTCGCAACCGGCGAGCCCCTCCTTGAGATCGTGGCAGACGCGCACGCCCATTTTCTCGATCGCCGTCGGCAGCAAGGTCTGCGGACCGACGGCGCGCACTTCGGCGGCACCGAGCGTGGTCAGCGCATGAATGTCGGAACGCGCGACGCGTGAATGCAGGATGTCGCCGACGATGGCGACGGTGAGGTTGGCAAAATCCTTCTTGTAGTGACGGATCGTGTACATGTCGAGCAAGCCCTGCGTCGGGTGCGCGTGCCGGCCGTCGCCGGCGTTCACCACGTGCACGTCGGAGCGCCCGAGGCGGCGCAGGTGTTCGACGATCAGGTAGGGCGCGCCGGACGAAGCGTGGCGGACGACGAACATGTCGGCGTGCATGGCGACGAGATTGTCGATGGTGTCGAGCAGCGTCTCGCCCTTGGCCGTCGACGAACGCGCGACGTCGAGGTTGATGACGTCGGCCGAAAGGCGCTTGGCAGCGATTTCGAAGGTCGTGCGCGTACGCGTCGAATTCTCGAAGAACAGGTTGAAGACGCTCTTGCCGCGCAGAAGCGGCACCTTCTTCACGTCGCGGTCGGAGACTTCGAGAAAGCTCGACGCCGTATCGAGGATCTGCGTCAGGATCGAGCGCGGCAGGCCGTCGATCGATAGGAGATGCGCCAGTTCGCCGTTGGCGTTGAGTTGCGGGTTATGCATGGCCGTCGCACCTCCATTGCAGCCGGCCATCTTCAGCCGGCACCAGAACAAGCTCCTCGGCGTCGTCAAGTTCAGCCTGCCAGGCGCAGAACTCGGCGCAGATCGGCAGCTCCCGCCCACCGCGGTCGGCGAGCACGGCGAGCTTGATGTTGGCGGGGCGTCCGTAATCGAACAACTCGTTGATCGCGGCGCGCGTCGTGCGCCCGGTGTAGAGGACGTCGTCGACCAGGATGATCGGCCGATCCTCGACGTCGAAGGGGATCGACGTCGGTTTCACCTGCGGATGCAGCCCCTTTTCACCGAAATCGTCGCGATAGAACGAAACGTCGATCAGCCCGACTTCGCCCTCCAGACCGAGCAGTTCACGCAGCCGGCGTGCGACCCAGGCGCCGCCGCTATGGATGCCGACGAGCACGGTGTTCGGCTGCAGTTGCGGACGAATGAGATTGGCAAGTTCGACGCACTGCGCTTCGGCGTCCGGGAGTTGGTTAGGCAACATGGTAGGCTGGGTTCCTGGATTCTTCGGAAAATCGTTCAAAAAAACACTGCAAGATGATCTGCGCGGCCAGCGCGTCGACGTGTTCGCGCGCGCTCTTGGCGTTATGGCCGCCGGCGCGCAAACGCCCCTCGGCCTCGACCGAACTGAGGCGCTCTTCGGCGTAATCGACGGGCAGACCGAAGCGGCCGCGCAACTGGTTGGCAAAGCGGGTGGAACGCGCCGTCATCTCGTGCGCACTGCCATCGAGCGCCAGGGGCAGGCCGACGACGAGCGAAACCGGCCGCCATTCCTTGAGCAGGGCCTCGATCGCGGCAAAGCGCACGGCGTTGGCCTCACCGTGAATCGTCGTCAGCGGGTGCGCCTGCGCCAGCGGCCATTCGCCGACCGCGACGCCGATCCGTTTCACCCCGAAATCGAAGGCCAGAATGGTGCCGGCTTGGCGAACAGGCGCCTCAGGCATGCCCAGCCATCCCGGACAGGTTGGCAAAATCGACGCCGAGCGCCTCCAGCGCCGACGGCAAGCGCTCCTCGAAGGGCAACTCGAAGAGAATGTGGAGATTCGCCGGCACCGTCAGCCAGGCGTTCTGCGCCAGCTCGTGCTCGAGCTGCCCTGCCCCCCAGCCGGAGTACCCAAGCGTCACCAATATCTCGCCGGGTTCGCCGTCGTGGCCCAGCGCCTGGAGAACGTCGCGCGAACTCGTGAGCCCAAGCTCGGGCGTCACAGCGAGCGTCGATTGCCAGTTGCCGAGCGGGCGATGCAGGACAAAGCCGCGATCGGTCTGCACCGGGCCGCCGAAGTACACCGGGAGCTTGCCAACATCCGCGGCTTCCAGCGCCACGTCGATCTTCTCGAACAGCGCAGCGAGGTTGAGTTCGATCGGACGATTGACGATCAAACCCAATGCGCCCTGATCGTTGTGCTCGGCGATAAAGATCAGCGACTCGGAAAAATAAGGGTCATCCATCGCCGGCATGGCGATGAGAAAATGATTGGTGAGATTCATGCTTTGCATAGCCGACCTATTTTAAACGCCGCATGCGACTCAGACAAAGGTAATCCATGTTCGACTCCGTCCTCGTCTGGTTCCGGCGCGATCTGCGCGACTACGATCATGCCGCGCTCAGCGCGGCCCTGCGCCGAGCGCGTTCGGTGTTTTGCGCGTTCGTTTTCGACCGCGACATTCTCGACGCGTTGCCGAACGCGCATGACCGCCGTGTCGAATTCATTCACAGCTCGCTCGCCGAACTCGACTTGGCTTTTCAGCGACGCGGCGGAGGCCTCATCGTCAGGCACGCACGCGCAGTAGACGCAATCCCCCAACTAGCGCGAGAACTCGGCGTTGACGCCGTGTTCGCCAACCGTGACTACGAGCCGCAGGCAAAAGCCCGCGACGCGCGCGTCTCGGCCGAACTGGAGCGCCACGGCATCGGCTTCGAGTGCTTCAAGGACCAAGTGATCCTTGACGGGCCCGAGGTGTTATCGCTCGCCGGCAATCCCTTCACGGTTTTTACCCCCTACAAGCGCGCCTGGCTGAAGCGCCTCTCCGACGACGATCTGGCGCCCCATCTCTCCGAGCACGGCACACTGGCCAAACCAGCCGGTCTCAACGCACTGCCATCGCTGCGCGAACTCGGTTTCCAGCCGACAAACCTCGGCAGCCTCGGGATCACGCCCGGCATGCGCGGTGCACGCGGTCTGGCCGACGACTTCTTAAGGCGCATCGCGCACTATGCCGAGCGGCGCGACTATCCTGCGATCAAGGGCGTTTCTTATCTCTCAGTGCATCTCCGTTTCGGCACGATCTCGATCCGGGAACTGGTCGCGCAGGCGCTCACCCGCGGCGCGGCGCAGAGCGACAATGGTGCAGCCACGTGGCTCTCGGAGCTGGTTTGGCGCGAGTTCTACTTCATGATCCTCGACCACTTTCCGCACGTGGTCGAACGATCATTCAAGCCCGAGCACGATGCGATCGAGTGGGAGCAAGGCGCGCTCGCCGACGCGCAATTCGCCGCCTGGTGCAACGGCGAAACGGGGTATCCGCTGGTCGACGCCGCCATGCGACAGCTGAACAGACGCGGCTACATGCACAACCGCCTGCGCATGGTCGTCGCCTCGTTCCTGACCAAAGATCTTGGCATCGACTGGCGACGCGGCGACGCGTACTTTGCCCAGCACCTCAACGACTTTGACTTGTCGGCCAACAATGGAGGTTGGCAATGGGCCGCATCGAGCGGTTGTGACGCACGGCCGTACTTCCGCGTTTTCAATCCGATAACGCAATCGGAGCGCTTCGACCCCGACGGTCGTTTCATCCGCCGCTACCTGCCCGAACTCGCCAACGTACCGGACCGGTATATCCACGCGCCGTGGATGATGGACGCCAGCCTGCAATCGGCATGCGGCGTGATTGTTGGACGCGACACGCCGCCCCCGATCGTCGAACACGACGCGGCGCGGCGAGCGACACTGGCCCGCTACGCCATCGTCAAACGTGCCGTTGCTTCGTGACGTAGTCCGCGACGAGGCCGAGCAGTTCGTCTTCCTGATACGGCTTGCCGAGGTAGTGATTGACGCCGATCTCGAACGCGTAGGTGCGGTGCTTTTCGGCCGTGCGCGACGTGATCATGATGATCGGTATCGATTTCAGGCGCTCGTCGGCGCGCACGTTGCGGGTTAGATCGAAGCCGTCCATGCGCGGCATCTCGATATCGACGAGCATGACGTCCGGGACGATGTCGAGCAGTTGCTCCAGCGCCTCGACGCCGTCCTTCGCCAGCAGCACCTGATAGCCTTCGCGCGCCAACAAGCGGCCGGTGATCTTGCGCACGGTCAGCGAATCATCAACAACCATGACCGTCGGCAACGTCGAAACCTCGGCAGCCTCCGGCATCGCTGCCAAATGGTTCTGCGGTTCGATGCTCCGTGCACGGCTAGCCAGTGCGACCGGATTGAGGATCAGAACGACCTGACCACCGCTGAGCACCGTGGCACCGTTGATGCCGACCACACGCGCTAGCTGCGGGCCAATGTTCTTGACGACGATTTCCTCGTTGCCCATCAACTCGTCGACCTGGACGGAAATTCTCCGATCGCCGCTGCGCAACAGGAGCGTCCAGTACTGTCGGCGCTGTTCCGGCAACGCCTGCTGCTCGCCGAGGAGATGCGGCAGATAGCTGAACGGATAGTGGTGCCCCATCCATTCGGCGGTTCCCGCTTCGCGAATACGGCTCAACGCAGCTTCCTTCAGATCGAGCACCTGCTCGATCATCACCGACGGAATCGCGTAGCGCTTGCCGCCCGCGCGCACGATCAGCGCCTTGGTTACGGCAAGCGTCAGCGGAATGTAGAGACGAAACTCCGTCCCCCCCCCCTGCGTGGAGAGCGTTTCAATCCGGCCGCCAAGGCTGCCGACCTCGGTTTTCACCACATCCATGCCGACACCGCGGCCGGCAACTTGCGACACCTCTGACGCGGTGGAAAACCCGGGCGTGAAAATCAGGTTCGCCAGGCGTTCGGCATCAACCTCTTCATCGGCCTGCAGCAGGCCCGCTTCGATACCGCGCGCGCGAATCCGCTCGAAATCGAGGCCGGCACCGTCGTCGGCAAAACTGAGGATGATTTCGTTGCCTTCCTGCTTGAGGGCGAGCGAGATTTCGCCGATCTCCGGCTTGCCCTGCTGCACTCGCGTCTCGCGGTCCTCGACACCGTGCACGACGGCATTGCGCAGCAAGTGCTCGAGCGGCGCAGCCATCTTGTCCAGCACGCTGCGGTCGAGTTCGACCTGGCTACCCTTGATTTCAAGATTGACGCGCTTGTTCAGCTCCTTCGAGGTCTGGCGGACGATACGGTAGAGGCGATCGGCAAGGCTGCCGAAAGGGACCATGCGCACGGACATCAATTCCTGCTGAACCTCGCGGTTCAGACGCGCCTGGGCGATGATCGCCGCGTTGGCGTCGTCCAGGTTCTTCAGGAGATTCTGCTGAACGGTCGCCACGTCGTTGACCGACTCGGCCATCATCCGCGTCAATTCCTGGAAGCGGGTGAAGCGGTCGAACTCCAGCGGATCGAAGCCGGCATGATGTTCGTCGGCCTGCGCCGTCCGCGACTGCATCTGCGATTCGGCCTGAATTTCGATCTCGCGCAGTTGGCGACGCAGACGAATGACGTTTTCCGTCAAGTCGAGCAACGACTCCTTCAGGCTGCGCATCTCGCCTTCGATCCGCGAACGCGCAATCGACAACTCGCCAGCCTCATTCACCAAGCGATCAACCAGATCGGAGCGAACACGCAGCGTTGATCGCTGCGCCGTCGGGTCGGCTTCCGCCTCCACTTCCGCGATACGCGCACGATCCGCCCGGCGCTCTGCCTGCGTTGAGACGGCGCCTGATTCGGCAGGCGTCGCCGCGGCGGAGACAGCCGAGGGTACCGGAACTGCGTCCGGCTCGGGCGTGGTCGCCAGCGGTTGCGCCAGCGATTCGCCGCTTTGCAGGCGTTCGATGATCTGCTGTACGGCGTCGAGCGACGCGTGAATTTCGTCGATAGTCTCCAGCGTCACAGCGCCGGAGCGGCTCGCTTCGTCTACGCGCGTCTCGATCGCATGCGTAATTTCACCCAGGCGCATTGCGCCGGCCATGCGCGCACTACCTTTGAGCGTATGCAGGAGGCGGGCCAGCGTACGCACCGGCTCGGCACTGGCGGGATCGCTGCGCCACGCGCGCATCTGCGCGGCGATGCTCTGACTGAGGTCGAGCGCTTCCTCGAGGAAGATCGGCAGCAACTGCTCGTCGATTTCGTCGGGCAATTGCGGAATGCTGTCGACCGGTGCCGACGGCGTTGCCGCCTCGGGTTTCGCGGCATCCGGTCCGGCTCCTGCGGCTGCTTCCGCCAGGACTTCCGGTTCGGCCGAATCCGCCGGTGCGGCTGGCGCCGAAAGGGTCACGACCGGATAGAGTGCGTCCAGCGAGCCAACGAGTTCGCCAGCCTCGTCCGGCACCCGCTTGAGGGTCACCGTCTCGAGCATCGCGTTCAGCTCGCCGATCGCGCAGGCGACCGTGGCAATCGCTTCGGCGCTGGCACGCTGCGCCGAGTTGTCACGCCGCAACAAGGCGTGTTCGAGTGCCAGACCAAGACGGTTGATCGGATCCAGGCCAACGGTAGCCGAAATCCCCGCCAGCGTGTGTGCTGCCCGGTACATCGCGTGTGGCGTCGGCAACAGCTCGTTCCGCTCGAGGGCGGCGAGTTCCTTTTGCAACGTCGCAAGATGTCCACTCGCCTCTTCCGAAAAGATTTCGTACAGCACAGGCGAGATGGTGACCGTCTGGTGCGGTCGTACAGGTATGTCCTGCACCTCACCCGCAGGCGATGCGGTCGTCGGCTCGGCCAGCATCTCGGCAATCGGACCGACGCCTTCGATTGCCAGCGATTCTTGTGCGCTCGTTTCAGCGAGCCCACGCTCGTCCGCTTCGGGAATGCCGAAGCCGTCGTCTTCGTTCGCGGCCAGAGGGGCTTCCAGTGGCGAAAAATCAACGGTGATGATCTCGGCGCCTTCCTGCGCAACGATCGTCGCCAAGGTATCGAGATCGTTCTGCGGCGCTTCGCCGAATTCCGGAATCGTGATCTCGCCACCTTGCGTCGGCGCAGGTTCGGGCGCTGCCGGTTGGGCAAGATCCTGGACGACCGGCGGAATCGCCCCCCCCTCTTCGCCACTCAGGCGCAACGACTCGGCAAGGGCAATCAAGGCGGTCGGATCCGGCGCGGCACCTTCCCGGGTTTCGAGTAAACGCACCCAGTTCGAGAACAGCGAGTAGGCGAGGCGAATCATGTCGAGCAACGCCGTACCGACTTCGAGTTCCTTGCGCAGCCACAGGTTGAGCGTCTGTTCCACCGCCCAGGCGGCCTCGCCGACGTCCTTGAGCCCGACCATCCGGCCACTACCTTTGAGCGTATGGAAGGAGCGACGAATGGTCGTCAGATACTCGACATTGTGCGTCTGACCCTGCAGCAGCCGGGTGTTTTCGTCGATCGTGGCGAGTACCTCGTTCGCCTCCTCGAGGAAGATATCGAGCAGTTCGGCATCAATTTCCTCGGTACTTGCCTGCGACAATTCGATCGTCTCGGCCGAAGGTGCTGGCAGGTCGGCCTGCTGCGGTTTGAGCGAAGCCATCGCCAGCTCGAGTTGCGGCGCTGCGGCACCGCCTCTCTCGAGAACGGAAAGCACTGCTTTGGCCTGTTCTGCGAGCGACGAATCAGCCACCAGGTCGGCATCGTTCTTCAGCGCCGTCAGGTTGCTCTTGAGTTCTTCGCGCAGCTGGCTGTCTTCGGGCTGCGCTTTCAAGGCGTCAAGCAATGCGCGCGCCTCGACCTTCTGCTGCTCGACCTCCTGCTCGACCGAAACGCTCACCTCATCGGCGGCGACTTCTTCTGCGTCCTCCGGCTCGTCGGCCAGATGCGCTTGCATTCGCCGCGAGAACTCGGCGAAATCTGCGGCGCCGTGCTGCATGGCATCGATGAAGAAGCCGATCATCGACAGGCGATCGGCGACCTGCTCGAAATCCGCTTCCTGCGGTTCATATCCGGTATCGACAAAACGACGAATCTCGTCGGCGCAGTCGCGCAAGGCAGCAACCGCCGCGTCCTGGCGCATCATCGTCAACGCACCGATCACCTGCTTCAGGGGAACATCGAGCCCCTCAAGCTCGTTTCTCTTGGCCACGTCGCGGAAGAAGCCGTCGAGGACTTGCTCGATCTGAACAAGATTGCTTTGGATTTCCTTGGCGACCTGTCCGATCAGCAGCTTTTCCTGCGCCTGTCGGGACATCTCGTCAAGCAGGGGAATCTCCGAACCGGGTGGCGGCAATTTGCCTGCAATGCAGCCGTGAATGCGTGCAACGGTGACGTCCACCTGATGCGCAAAATCACTGCCGAGCCGCTGAAAGTTTTCCTGCGCGTTCTGCGTCAGCAGGATGGCCGTCGCAATTTCCATGGCCAGCGCTTCGGAATGACGAGATCCGTCTTCCGCCAGCCACTTCGCCGCCGCCGCGATCGCCTGCGCCAGACGGCGGAAATCCGTGTTCCCCAACCGATCGACAAGCGCCGACAAGCCGTTAGCATGCTCCCTGAATAAGGGCAAGGCCTGCGCACTCCCGGCACAGAACTTGTTCCAAGCCTCCTCCGTGCTCGTGATGACCTCGCGCAGCTTCCTGCGTAGCGTCTCTTCCGGAACCGGCGCCTCGGCATCCGCGCCGGGGACCGCTGACTGCAACTGGTAAGCGCTCTTGATCGATTGAACAGCATCGCTGCTGGAATCGGCCGTCGCTACGAAGTAAAGGGCATCGCGCACCAGCCGTTCGGCAACGTTCCTCGAGCCATCGAGCAGTCGGCGGATTTGCAGATCGATGCGTGCGCAGAGCTGCTTGGCATTGACCTCATCCTGCACCGCGCCCTCTGCAAGCGCCGAGAGGAAGCCTGTCGCCACCCACCAGAATGACCGAGCCGCCGCTGATTCCTGTGTATCTTCAATTCTGCGGACCGCCGCCAGCATATCGGACAGCCCGCTTCGGTCCTTTGGATTACGCAACCAGGCAAGGAATCCCCGCTGGAAACGACCGCGCTCCAGACGCAAGAGTTTGTGGAACCCCTCCTGCGCCAGCTTCGTCGCCGGCGTGTCGCGCCGGGGTGGACGTGCCGACAAGTCGGGGAAGAAGAGATCGGTCGCCGAGATCCGCGACAGACCGCGCGCCGCCTGGATCTCCCGATAGACGGCGAGCAAGCGCAACGGTTGGTTCGGCTGGCCATTGATCAGGCCATCGAGGTAGTGACCGATCATGGCCAAGGCTCGATGCGCGAGCGCAATGCTCGCGGCATCTCCAGCGAACGCCCGCTCCTCGATCGACAGCAGCATCGCTTCCAGCGCTTCGGCAAACTGCGTGACACCGTCGAGTCCGACGATCGTCAGTGCGCCCTGCACCTGATGCAGGTGCGTACGACTAAAGCGGATTTGCGTCAGGTCGCCCTCACCGGCCTCGAGGCTTTTCGCGTACTGCTCAAGCGCCTGATCGGCGCGCCCCAGAGCAAGATCGATCTCGCTCTTGACCCAGGTCAACGGGCCGACATCAAATTCTGTCGCTGCATTCATGATGGGGCGCTATCTCCGATTTTTACGCAGGGCTATCAGCCCACCTTGAAGCCGGCAACCGAACCCTTTAGTTCAGTCGCCAGACCGGCCAGTTCGCCGACGGCAATCGCTGTTTTTTGCGTACCTGCTGTTGTCTGTTCCGTCACCCGGAGAATGTCCTGCATCTTGCCCGCAACGTTCGTCGCCGAATCAGCCTGCGTCCGTGTTGCGTCCGAAATGCTTTCGATCAGTTGCGCAAGGTTTTGCGAAACTTCGCCGATCTCAGCCAGAGCCTGCCCAGCAGCATCCGAGAGCTTGGCCCCTTCGACCACACCGCGCGTCGATTCTTCCATAGCGGAGACCGCGCCCTGCGTGTCGGTCTGAATCGTCTTCACGATGGCCGCGATCTGCTTGGTCGCTTCACCGGAGCGCTCAGCCAGGCGCTGCACTTCTTCAGCAACCACGGTAAAGCCTCGCCCCGCATCGCCCGCGGACGCCGCCTGAATTGCGGCATTGAGTGCCAGCACGTTGGTCTGCTCGGTAATGTCGGAAATCAGTTCAACGATTTCGCCAATCTCTTGCGACGACTCGCCGAGACGCTTGATCCGCTTCGATGTCTCCTGAATCTGTTCGCGAATCTCGTTCATGCCCTTGATCGAGTCCTGCACCGCGACCGTCCCCTTGCCGGCGGCCGCCAGCGATTGGCGCGCCACCTGCGCCGACAGGTTCGCGCTCCCGGACACCTCCGTCATCGAACTCGCCATGGCCAGAACCGAACGGCCGGCATCCTGAATTTCCACCGACTGCCGCTCGGCAGCGGCGAGCAGTTCAGCCGAGGTTTGCTGGGCGATTTCGGTTGCCTGGGTCACGCGACCCGCCGCATCGTTGATTCGCCCGACCAGCACCCGCAGTTCTTCAACCGTGTAGTTGATCGAGTCGGCAATCGCGCCGGTGATGTCTTCCGACACGGTTGCGGTAACGGTCAGGTCGCCGTCGGCCAAGTCACCCAGTTCATTCATCAAGCGCAGAATGGCGTCCTGGTTTTGTCGGTTGACCATTTCGCTGACCAGTCGGCTTTGCTCGGCAACCTCAGCCTGGCGCCGTGTGTCGTCAAGGTAAATCTTGGCCATGAGAATCAGCGTAGCTAGAACCAGAACGACCAGAACGGCCAGTATCACACCATAGGTCGCTCGCTCGGCAATACCGCCCTGATAGGCTTCTGCCAGCACCTTGGACGAGCCAAGCAGTTCTTCGCTATCGCGGAAGATCTTCGATCCGGCGTGCTTTGCTTCGACCAGGCGCTGCATACTGTCCAGAATGCCTTTAACGGACTCCTGGTATTCCTTGTAGCTGATCTCGAGTTGCGTCAGATTGGTGCGCGTCTCCAGGTCATTCGTCGCCGATGTACCGAGAATGTCGCTTCCCTTGATCAGGGCTCCCAACAGATCCTTGAAAGTGTTCGTATCCTTCGCCATCTGGAACGGCGTCTGCGGGCTGATTACATCTCCAACCAGCAACGCACTGGCGTTCTTGGCAATACGCTGCGTCAACATCACCATCTGGTTGGCAGCGGCGATCTCTCCAGCACTCGCGCCATTTTGCAGTTTGAGCGCCGCGACTTGCTCGGCCAGAAAAAGCATCTGCGAGTTCTTCTCGACGATGTCCGTCACGTCCTGACCCAACTTGACCAGATAGTTCTCCATGTCAAGCATCTGGGCCGAATCCTTGTCGGTCGCACTCCACGCCTTGGCCAAAGCCTGCAACTGCGGCTGAACATTATCCGGTGATGGCGGCACCGACGTTCCAGCCAGTTCGCCGCCGTTCATCAGCCGGTCAAGGTTCGTGGCGAACTGGCTGTGCGAGTCACGCATCTGCTTGAACGCGATCGAATTTCCTTGCAGCGCAAGACTCGAAGCCTTTGCCAGCCGCTGGGAAAGCATCTGCATTTCGCCCGCCGTTGCCACATATGCCGTGTTGTAAGTCGACTCGCGGCTATCGTGATAGACGATGCCCGCAACGAGGAACATCAAGACAAGAAGTACACCACCGAGGATTTGCAACTGTTTGGTGACCGAATACTGCCCGAGGAAATTCAAGCCGAATTTCTTCCCTGCACGCGCAGTTGGAGAAGGTTCCTTGCCCACACCCATTGCCGCCGAGACGGTTTGCTCTATTGAACCTTTTCGGCCAGACAAGAACGCAGGTAACTTCAACTCGAACGCCATCAGACTCTCCGATTTCACCGTTTCAAATGGACGGGATATTTATTGGTAATTACGATTTGACGAACTGAAATTCAAGCACAGATATCCATAAACCCTTCGTCAGCGAGCAGTGCGCGAACATCGAGTTTTTTCCACCGACGCCCCTCGCTGTCGGTGAAAGCCCGCGCAGCCCACGCGGGCGCATCGGGCTCGACGGCAACCGGCGTCAAGTTGTCCTCATTGCGCAATCCGAGCATTCGCGTCACCAGCAGCGCAGCATTGTTACCGTGCCGGGTGCCGACGAGGAGAAGGCGTGAGCTTGCATTCTGGGGGGTCGCTTCCTTGCCCTGGAAAACGGAGAAATCAGCGACCGAATACAGGCTTCCGCGGATGTTCGCGATCCCGACAAACCAGTGTTTCGTCAGCGGCACCGACGTTAGCGGCGGCAAGGGAACGATTTCGCCGGAGTCCGTCAAATCGAGCAGCCAGAAGTCATTGCCGGCCTGAACCCCAAGCAAACCTGCCGCACTCTTGTCGCCGACACCGGCCAGCCGCGTCGCCAGGTGCGCCTGAAATTCTCGAAGACTGCCTCGCTTAGCCATACAAAGGCTGACGGCTAGAGCGCAGCGATCTTGGACAGCAGTTCTTCGCCGTTGACCGGCTTCACCAGATAGTCCAGAGCTCCTTGCCGCAAGCCCCATATCTTGTCGGTTTCCTGACCTTTGGACGTACAAACGATGATCGGGATGTGCTTCGTCGTCTCATTCCGTGTCAGCGTCCGGGTTGCCTGATAGCCGTTGAGGCCCGGCATCACGACATCCATCAATACCAGGTCAGGCAATTCGGACTTCGCCTTTTCGATTCCCTCTTCACCGCTCTCCGCGGTGATGACCTGGTAACCATTCCTGGTCAATAGCTCGACCAAAACGTGCCGTTCCGTGGGCGAATCGTCGACAACGAGGACTTTCTTAACGGGCATTTCGATTTCTCCCTGAGTTACTCTCGGATGTTAGCGTGAGTCAGGCCTGTGAAGGCGCGTAGGTTGCGACAGCCTTCAAAAGGCTGTCCTTTGTAAACGGTTTGGTCAGGTAGTGATCGGATCCGACCATGCGCCCGCGTGCCCGGTCGAACAGACCGTCCTTGGACGACAACATGATCAGCGGGGTGCTGCGGAACCGTTGGTTTTTCTTGATCAGCGCACAGGTCTGATAGCCATCGAGACGCGGCATCATGATGTCGCAGAAGATGACTGCTGGTTGGTGATCTGCAATCTTCGCAAGCGCGTCGAATCCATCTTCCGCCAGCACCACCTGACAACCGGCTTGCACGAGGAATATCTCCGCGCTGCGCCGGATGGTGTTGCTGTCATCGATGATCATCACCTTGATGCCGCTCAGGTTTGCTGCGTCGGACAATTCCTACCTCCAGAAGCCCTTCGGTTGGGTCGCGTACAGAATTCCGATCCGGCCGTTACAACCAGACCTGCACTATACATCAACAGCTTGTTCCTCAAGCAATCTGAGGCACTTATCAACGTACAGGATGCCTTGGTCCGTTCGCTCAGTGCATTGTACCGGCGGAAATTCGAGTTGATTGGAGAACCAGGGCGAGGTCGATTCTAGCCAAAGACGCTCCACCGTGCCAAGCATCTATTGTGCGCCCGCATGGGGACTAATGACGCCAGGCGCGCGTCACGATGTCGCGAATGACGTGTAGCCGCCGGTGGAAAAAGTGGTCCGCGCCGGGGACGACGATGACCGGGAGTTCCAGCGGTTCCGCCCAGGACAGCACGTTGGCGAGCGGCACGGTGTCGTCGCGCGCGCCGTGAATGACGATGGTGTCGCTGGCGACTGCCCTGGTTTCGTACTTGCGCGCCCCCTCGACGTGCCCGGCGGCCGTGCCCACCAGCACCAGCCGCTGCGCCGGATGGCCGGCCTCGGCAAGCGCCTGCGCCACTCGCGTCTGCACATAGGCCCCGAAGGAAAAACCGGCAAGCGCGACCGGCAGGTCGCCAAAACGACGACGTGCCTCGGCGAGCACGGCGAGCATGTCTTCAGTCTCTCCGCGCCCTTCATCGTGTTTTCCGGCACTGCCGCCAACGCCACGAAAATTGGGCCGCAGAGCGACATAGTCCATACGCGTAAACGTGCGCGCCAGCGCGTGCGTCACCTTGTTGGTGTTGGCCCCGCCGAAAAGCGGATGCGGGTGGCAGACGAGCGCGATGCCGCGCGGGGCGCCGGGATTTTCGACCAGTGTTTCGATGGCGCCGACCGGACCGTCGATGAGTATGACTTCCTCGTTGCGATTCATATCTTCAGGCGCTCCACGACACGGCCATTGATCAGATGCTCCTGGATGATCTCCTCGACGTCGTCCTTGTCGACGTAGCGGTACCAGACTTCCTCCGGATAGACGACGATAACCGGCCCGTCGTCGCAGCGATCCATGCATCCGGCCTTGTTGATCCGGATCTTGCCTTTGCCCTTGAGTTCAAGCTGGCCGATGCGGTCCTTGGCGTAGGTCTGCGCCTCGGTGGCGCCAAGGTTGTTGCAGCAATCCTCGCCGTCGCCACGCTGGTTGCAGCAGAAGAAAACGTGATGTTTGAAATAGCTCATGTGTGTATCCGCCTCGTTGTGATCGGGTTTGACTGCTATCAGCACTTACGGTCTCCGCCCATTATGACCGGCACCGGACGGATCGATTCAACCGGCTCAGTTCCGGCGCCCGAGCGTTGTCAGGTAGGCCAGGGCGAAGAAAGGCCAGAGGCTGGCCGACAAGCGCGTCAGACCGTTGAAATTGAGGAAATGCCCCTGTTGCCAGACGCTGAAAGCGACGGCGGAATAGGGGTTGGGCGGCGCCAGGTTGACCAGCACAGTCCCGGCCATCAGCGCCAGACCGGCCGCAACGTGGCGCAACCCACCGGGCAGAAGCAGGAAGATGGACAAAACGCCGCCGCCAATCATCAAGCCAAGTCCGGCACCGGGCGTTAGCCAGGCGAGCGCTTCGGCCGGTCCGACAAGGATGGCCGCGGCCAGCGTGCGAATCGCCAGCGCAAAAACAAAGAACGCGAACAGTTCAAGATAAGGCGGCGATGTCCGCGCCAGCAACGTCCGGGCGACGAGGCCGATGGCCAACGTATTGCAGACGATGATTCCGGTTTCGATGGCAAAGAACGACGGCGCGGCGTAGGCAACGGTCGGCCGAATCTCCAGCAACTGGCGCAGGTCGCCGGCACCAAAGAGGATTGTTTCAGGCGACAACTGAGTCAGCAACCAGACACCGATCAGGACCAGACCGGCTTCTGCCTGCCGCGTCGGCGCAAGCGGGTGATGCTGCAACTGCGTCAGGCGGACGAAAAGGCGGTCGCCCTGTATGCAGGCGACGAGCGCGCCAAGTGCGGCACCCAAGGTATTGCAAGCGAGATCGAGATTCGAGGCGACACGCGATGGCAGCCACGTTTGCGAGCTTTCGAGGCCGAGACTCAGCCCGGAACCGAGAAGCAACGCCAGCAGGAATTGCAACCAGCGCCAGGGCAAGCGGCGTAACGAGAGCACCAGCAGGAAACCGAGCGGCGCATAGGCGATGATGTTGACCGCCATGTCGAAACCGGTCCAGTAATGCGGCCAGCCGGCGTCGAGGAAAATGAGCAGAGGGAGCCCGGGATCACGCCACCCCGAAAATGGATGCAGGCTCGCGTAAATGATCAGCGCGGCATAGGCGAGTGCGGCGTAGCGAGGCAAAGCGCTCGATTGCCGCATCGGTGATATGGCCTGAGTCGCTTGCGAATCAGTTCTTGCGCTCTTATCCAAGGGAGAGATCGGGTGGTAACGGGACGATTGATGGAGTCATTCTAGCCTCGCAACGCCATCGGCGCCCGAGCCGCAACGGCGCTTGAACACGGGCGCTTCCGCAAGCGCAGGCAGCGACATTTCCGCGAACGCCAACAGCCCGAATTTTTGGCCTGGTTGACAAACATCAATTTAATCAATAGACTGCGTTTTCCGTTGCAATGCGTTTGATAGCGCATTGCATTTTTTTTGGCTGAAAACCATTCGACCTCTGGCATTTCCCTGGTACCAGAACTTTCAGTTCTTACTCTTTAGCAGCATTCGTAGTCCTCGCCCAGCGGTCTTTTCACCGTCACAAAACTGGGCTCTGCACCCCCCTGAAACCTTTGTCGCCCGGCATGCAGTATTGGTTGCGCGATGACAACAGTGAAGGAGAGAGCATGTCTGCAACGATCTCGCTCAAAAAACCGATGGCGCGCAGCAGTAACGTCGCGCTGGACCTGATTCAAATTTTATTGGTCATTGCCGCTTTCTTGTTTTTCGTCGGCATGACCCACCTCTTCCTCAACAAACAACCTTCTGCCGAAGTGATGGAGCAGGAACCGCAACCCGTCTCCTTGGATGCGGCTGTCACCACCGTGACATTCAGGAAGGAAATCCCGGCGCAAGTCGCTCAACCTGTACTACCGGTACAGGCTGCGCTGAGTCAGGACACGACGCCCCCTCTGCCGGCAGCCCCCGTTCTTTCCCCACAGATGCAGAACGCGCTCGGCTACGTACATCGCCGCTACAAGGTGTCGCCCGAAGCCCTGACACCGGTGTTTGAGGTCGCCCAACTCATCGGCAAGGAGAGACGCATCGATCCCATGCTCATTCTCTCGATCATCGCCATCGAATCGCGCTTCAACCCATTTGCCGAGAGCTCGATGGGTGCCAAGGGATTGATGCAGGTCATTCCGCGATTCCACACCGACAAGTTGCCGGCCGGCGCAAGCGAGCGCTCGCTGCTCGACCCGGTGATCAACGTCCAGGTCGGCGTAAAAGTGCTCGAGGAAGCCATCCGCCGCCAAGGCGGACTGGTCGCCGGTCTGCAGCAATACGCCGGATCTTCCGACCCGGAAGGTGCCTACGCAGCGAAGGTGCTGGCCGAAAAAGAGCGGCTCGAACAGGCCGCTCGGCGCAAGAGCGGCGCCGTGGTCATCCCCGGCGCAGCCTGACCGCCTCTCCCGCAGACTTCAGTCCGGCATCACCAGTCCGGCGCTTGCCATGCGCCGGATGGTTTGCCGCGCTTCGACCGGCAGCACGAGTTCGGCCTGCGCCAGCGGCGTCCCGATTTGCTCGTCGAAGTGCAGGAGCCCGGTTTCGTCCTCGCGCAGCACCTGAGCTTCGATCAGATTCCCGATCAGCGCCGAGAAGGTCGCCTTTTCCGCGAACTCCGGTGTATTGAAGTCATAGAGCAGCGCCAGACGGCCGGCGAGCAGGTGGCAATCGTTCTCCAGGTCACGGCGCGCGCGGCGACCCGTTCCATAGTGCTGCAGCAGCGAGAGCGTCAGAAAGTGGCGTTCCAGAATCGGCCGTAGCGTCTCTCCCAACAGACGCAGCTCGGCGAATTCCTGACTGCTGGTTTCCGGCGCGAGCAGGCGTCCTGACGCGTTGCGCTGCAACAGGCCGCGGCGGACCAGCACTTCGATCACCGTCGCCGTGACCGCCGGCAACTCATCGGGCGACCAGCGCAGGAACAGTTCGGTAGCCATCAAACCATAGATGCCGACGACGGCTTCATTGACGCGCCGCTCGTCGAGGTGGCGGTTCTGGTTGATCAGGCAGGCGATCAGCGCCGGCAGCGCAAAGACATGCAACACGTTGTTGCGGAAATAGGCGAGCAACGGCGCGTCGCCCTCGGGGATGCGGATCAGGTCGCCGAGCGAGTGCGCGATGCGCTCGATGATACCGAGCCGCTCGACATGGCTGACGATCTGCCGCGGCGCGAGATGGCAGGGAATGATCGTCGTCGAATACGGTGCCTCGGCAACGAGCGCCTGATAGTGCGCCAGCACACGGTCGAGCACCTGTTCGTCGGCCGTGTGGCGCGGCGTGGAAAGGAGCGCCAGGGCGACGAGATTGACCGGGTTGATGACGACCGCGGAATTGATCCGGCGCGCCAGTTCAAGCGCGGCCCCCTGCGTGACTTCGCGCGACCAGCCATCCGCACCGCTGAGGTCTTCGCCGGCCCAGCCCGGGCGGCTGCGTTCGAGGAACTCGGCGAGCGGCAGCGGCTCGCCGAAATTCACGTGCACCTTGCCGAACACCCGCTTGATCTGGCGCGCGCTCTTCAACAGCACCCACAGCGACTCTTTCTGCTTCGGCTTACCGGCCAGTTCACGCACGTAGGTGCGGCCTTCCATCACCTTCTCGTAGCCGATATAGACGGGGACGAAGACCAGCGGCCGCGTGTGCTCGCGGATGAAGCTGCGCACCGTCATCGCCAGCATGCCGGCCTTGGGGTTCAGTGTCCGGCCGCTGCGGCTGCGCCCGCCCTCGATGAAGTACTCGAGCGGGAAACCGCGCGTCAGGATGAGGTGCAGGTATTCGTGAAAAACCGCCGCGTAAAGCGGCTCGCCCTTGAACGAGCGGCGCAGGAAGAAGGCGCCGCTGTGGCGCAGCAGGCGACCGACGAGCGGCAGGTTGAGATTGGCGCCGGCGGCGATGTGCGGCGGCGTGAAACCGTTGTCGTGCAGCAGGTAGGAAAGCAGCAGGTAGTCGATGTGGCTGCGATGCGCCGGCACATAGACGATTCCCTGCCCGGGCGCGATGCGCGTGAGGACGTCGAGATTGTGCGTTTCGATGCCGTCGTAGAGGCGCGTCCACAGCCAGGAGAGGAACAGCTCGAGGGCGCGCACCGCACCATAGGAATAGTCAGAAGCAATCTCCAGCGCGAAACGGCGCGCGCGCTGCTTCGCCTCATCCGGCTGAATACCGTGCTTTTCTGCCTCGTCGGCAATCGCCTGGCGTACCGTCGGCGCGGCGAGCAAGGTCTCGACTTGCGTGTTGCGGTGTGAAAGATCTGGCCCGATGGCCATTTCGCGCTGGCGGCGGAAATGCACGCGCAGCACGCGCGAGAACTTGCGCAGCGCCTGTTCCTCGTTGAGCCCTTCGCGCGAAATCGAGCTCAACGCAATCGGCGTATTGAAGCGCACGAGCACGTTGCGCCCGTGCAGCAGAATCGTCAGAAAGCGGCGCAACGGCCCCGGCTGGCGCCAGGTTTCCGAGAACAATGCCTTGAGAATCGAGTCCTGCTTGTCGGGACTGCGCCCCCAGAGGATAACGACCGGAACGATCTGCATGTCGAGTTCCGGATTGCCCAGCGCCTCGCGCATCAGCGCCGTCATCAGCGTCGAATGCGCGTAGCGCTGGCGCGCCGTGGCGCTCAACGAGTGTTTGCGGTTGAGGAAGAACGCGGTGTGCGGAAACAGCTTGCTGCCGATGCGTAGCGGCGCGATCGCCGGCGGCAACCCGGCCGACTGCGATTCCTTGAACAGCACGAGCAGGTTCGAGAGATGGTGATCCTGCAGGACGTAGCACACCGGCTTTTCCGGATCGAGCCCCAGTTCCTGCGGGCTTTCCGGAAAAACGGTCGGACGTACCCAGAAATACAAAACCCGGCGGGCCAGCGGCAGAGCCCAGCCGGGCAGATCAAAGAAGCCAGTCATATCGTTGTTCTTGTCTGAGCTTCTTCCGGTTCAGCGGAGGTCAGTCGTCGTCGAGCGCCACCATCTTGAACTGGGAAGCGAGTTGTTGTTGGGTGTTGGCAGGCACCGGGGCGTAGTGCGAAAACGCGATGCTGTAGGAACCCTGCCCTCCCGTCAACGACTTGAGCCGCCCCTGATAATCGTCGAGCTCGGCGAGCGGCACCTTGCCGCCGATCGCCATGCTGCCGGTGCCGCGCGGCTGCGTGCCGGTGACCTGGCCGCGCTTGCTCGAGAGGTCGCCGGCCAGATCGCCGACCGCCTCGTCCGGCGCGAGGATTTCGATCTCGACGACCGGTTCGAGGATGATCGGCGTCGCCGCGCGGATCGCCTCGATTGTCGCCTTGCGGCCGGCGGTATAGAACGCGATGTCCTTGCTGTCGACCGAGTGCGACTTGCCGTCGTGCACGATCACGCGCACGTCGTGCACTGGGAAGCCACCAACGACACCATCTTCAAGCGCCTGACGCACCCCCTTCTCGACGGCGGCCATGAAGACGCCGGGGATGGTACCGCCCTTGACGATATCGACGAATTCGAAGCCGGCGCCGCGCTCGAGCGGTTCGACGCGCAGCATGACTTCGCCGAACTGGCCGGCGCCGCCGCTCTGCTTCTTGTGCCGGCAGTGGCCCTCGGCCTTGCCGCTGATCGTCTCGCGGTAGGGTATCTGCGGCGGCTTGGTGTCGAGTTCGATCTTGAACTGCTGCGCCATGCGCGAAAGCTTTGCGCGCAGGTGCATCTCGCCGAGACCACGGATCACCGTCTCGTTGGTTGTCGGATGGCGCTCGACCTTGAAGCAGGGATCTTCGAGTTCCAATTTGTGCAGCACGTCAAAGAGGCGCTGCTCGTCGGCCTTCTTCTTCGTTTCGACGGCGAGGCCCTGCATCGGCTGCGGGAATTCGAGCGGCTTCCGGTGGATGTGGTCTTCGTCGTGCGAGTCGTGCAGGACGCAGTCGAATTCGATCTCTTCGACCTTGGCGATGGCGCCGATGTCGCCGGGAACCAGCGACTCGACTTCGACGTAGTCCTTGCCCTGCAGGCGATAAAGATGGCCAACCTTGAACGGACGCTTGGCATCGCCGACGAGCAGTTGCGACTCTTTCTTGATCGTGCCCTGATGCACGCGGAACACGCCGAGCTTGCCGACGAACGGGTCGCTGACGACCTTGAACACATGCGCCAGCACGTGCTTCGAGGCATCGGGTTCGGCGTGGAAGGCTTCGGCGTTCGGGTCGTTCAGCGCGCCCTTGTAGAACGGCGGCGGATTGCCTTCGGCCGGGTTCGGCGCCAGCTTGGCGAGCACGTCGAGCAGCTGCGGGATGCCGGCGCCCGTCTTCGCCGAGACGAAGAGGATCGGAATCAGGTGCCCGGCACGCAAGGCCTTCTCGAACGGCGCGTGCAGTTCGTCCGGGCTGGGATCGGCGCCTTCGTCGAGGTAGCGGGCGAGCATGTCCTCGTCTTCCTCGACGATCTGGTCGATCAGCGCGCGATGGTCGTCGGCGACCGAGTCGAAATCGCTCTCGCCGCTGTCGTGGGCGAGCAGCTCAATGACGTCGGCGCCGTGATGCGCTGGCAGGTCGAGCAGCATGCATTCGCGGCCGAAGCGCTCGCGGATCTCGCCCACCAGCTTCGGCAGATCAACGTTGTCGGCGTCGATCTTGTTGATGACGATCATGCGGCAGACGTTGCACGCGGCGGCAAAACGCATCATGCGCTCGGTCGACAGTTCGATGCCGGTCTGCGCGTTGATGACGACCAGCGCCGTATCGACGGCGGCGAGCGCACCGATCGCCTGCCCGGCGAAGTCGGGGTATCCGGGGGTATCGAGCAGGTGGATCTGGGCGTCCTGCCAGGAGAAACTGCAAACGGCGGAATTGAGCGAATGACCGAGTTCTTTTTCTTGCGGATCGAAATCGCAGACGGTGTTGCCCTTTTCAACTGAACCGCGGGTGGTGATCGCGCCGGAAGCGGCGAGCAGCGTTTCCGCCAGCGTCGTCTTTCCGGCGGCACCGTGGCCTACGAGTGCGACAGTACGAAGACTTGCAGTGTTCTGACCCATGATTTCTCCCAGTGATGTGTAAGCACTCAACGTGGGGCGAGAGACCAGAAACTGCCCCGTGGAGAGCAACTGACTACGCAAGATTGATCGGAAAGCCAGATTCATTCTACGCCTTGTCATGAATTAGCAAAGTGCGCGTAATGCATCTTTTCGTGGGCATTTTCCATGCCGGCGAGCTATGTTTAAAACGTTGTCGAAAGGGTTCAGCAGGAGTGTGCGATGGCGGGAAAGACAAGGAGGCACCTCGAAACGCTGCGCGAGATGCGCGGTCGGGCGGTGCTCGGCGGCGGCCGGAAACGGATCGACCAGCAGCACGAACGCGGCAAGCTGACGGCGCGCGAGCGGCTGGCGCTACTGCTCGACGAAGGCTCGTTCCAGGAGTTCGGCGCGCTGGCCACACATGAATTCACCGCCTTCGGTCTCGACCGGCAGCGCTTTCCGGGCGACGGCATCGTCACCGGCTTCGGCAAGGTCAACGGCCGGCGCGTCGCGGTGTTCGCGCAGGACTTCACGGTGATGGGCGGCTCGTTCTCGGAAGTGCAGTCGCAGAAGATCAGCCGCATCCAGGACATGGCGCTCGAGGCCGGTATCCCGGTGATCGGCCTCAACGACTCGGGCGGCGCGCGTATCCAGGAAGGCGTGCGCAGCCTCGCCGCCTACGGCGAAGTGTTCGTGCGCAACGTGCTCGCCTCCGGCGTCGTGCCGCAGATCTCGGTCATTCTCGGGCCGTGCGCCGGCGGCGCCGTCTACTCGCCGGCGCTCACCGACTTCATCGTCATGGCTGGCAATAGCTATATGTTCCTGACCGGACCGGAGGTCATCAAGGCGGTGACCGGCGAGCAGGTCACCGCGCAGGATCTCGGCGGTGCCGAAGTCCACACCGGCCGCAGCGGCGTCGCTCACCTCGCCGCCGCGACCGAGGAAGAAGGCCTTGTTCTGACCAAGCGCCTGCTCGGTTACCTGCCGCAGAACAACAACGAGGAACCGCCGACCGTCGCCTGCGACGACCCGTTGACACGCATGGACGACACCCTGAACGTGCTCATCCCGGACGACGAGAACCAGCCCTACGACATCCGCGACGCGATCGAAGCGATCTTCGACCGCGGCAGCTTCCTCGAAATCCAGCCGATCTTCGCCGCCAACGCGGTGATCGGCTTCGCCCGGCTCGACGGCTACCCGGTCGGCGTCGTCGCCAACCAGCCGGCTTTCATGTCCGGTGCACTCAATATCGATGCGTCCGACAAGATTTCACGCTTCATTCGCCTGTGCGACGCCTTCAACGTGCCGATCATCACCTTTGTCGATTGTCCGGGCTTCCTGCCGGGGACGGCGCAGGAGTACGGCGGCGTGATCCGGCACGGCGCGAAGATCATCTACGCCTACTGCGAGGCGACGGTGCCGAAAATCTCCATCGTCACGCGCAAGGCGATGGGCGGCGCTTACGTCGCGATGGGTTCCAAACAGATGCGCAACGACATCACCTTCGCCTGGCCGACGGCGCAGATTGCCGTGATGGGCGCGCAGGCGGCGGTCAACGTGCTGTTCCGCGACGAGATCAAGAAGGCCGCCGATCCGGCAGCGTGCGAGGCCGAACTGCTCGACGAGTACCGCGAGAAGTTCTTCAACCCGTATCGCGCGGCCGACGTCGGCCAGATCGACGAGGTGATCGAACCGCGCGAAACGCGGCCGCGCCTGGCGCGCGCGCTCGAAGTGGTGCGCACCAAGGTGCAGCAGAATCCACCCAAAAAGCACGGGCTGAGCCCGGTCTAGGCGGCGGAGGCCAACATGGAAAACCTGGCTTGGGGCCTGCAGATGACCGTTCTCGGCATGGGGCTGGTTTTTCTGTTGCTCGCCCTGCTTTGGGGACTGCTGACGCTGGCGCTTGCGCTCGACAGGACACCTGAAACCACACTGACGCCGCATGAGGACAAGCAAACCGGCCTGCCAGCCGACCTCGTCGCCGCAATCTCCATCGCCGTGCTCAAGCACCGCTCGACGCTGCGGCTTGCGCGCGGTTCCACTGCAAACGAAGACGCCACCGCCAGCCGCTGGGTGGCAACCGGGAGGACGCGGCAGAACGCGAGCTGGCAGCCGAGGGGGAAATGATGCGACGTTATCGACTCAAGGTCGGCGAACGCGAATTCGCCATCGACGTGCAGGAGCAGACGGCTGATCGCTACGCGGTGTCCGTCGGCGGCGAAGCGTACGAAGTGACGCTGGCCGAGGATGCGAATCCATCGGCCGTCAGCATCGCGCCGCGCCCGACAGTCGCACTACCGCCGTCCAGGCCAGCGGTCACTGCCGGCGGCAAGGGTGCGCTGACCGCGCCGATGCCCGGCGTCATCCTAGAAGTCAAGGTCAAGGCCGGCGACGCGGTCGAGCGTGGCCAGCCGGTCGCCGTGCTCGACGCGATGAAGATGCACAACACGATCGCCTCGCCGCAGACCGGCGTCGTCGCCGAAGTGCTCGTCGCGGCGGGGCAGACGGTCGACCACGGCGAGCTGATCCTCAAGTACCGGGAGACGTGAGCGATGATCGACCAACGCACGCTCGACCTGCTGCTGCAAGGCGTCGCCAACGTCTCCTGGCAATCGCTGGTGATGCTGGCCATCGCCTGCGTGCTCATGTACCTGGCCATCGTGCGCGACTACGAACCCTTGCTGCTGCTGCCGATCGCCGCCGGCTGCCTGCTCGCCAACCTGCCGCTCTCGCCGCTGATCGCGCCCGATGGAATGCTCAGGATTCTCTACGACGTGGGTGTCGGCAACGAGCTGTTTCCGCTGCTCATCTTCATCGGCATCGGCGCGCTGACCGACTTCGGACCGCTGCTGGAAAACCCGCGCTTGGTGCTGCTCGGCGCCGCCGGGCAGTTCGGCATCTTCCTCACGCTGATCCTCGCCCTGCTGCTCGGCTTTACGCAGCCGGAAGCCGCGTCGATCGGCATCATCGGCGCCATCGACGGACCAACGTCGATCTACGTGAGCGGCATCCTCGCGCCGCACATGCTCGGGCCGATCACCGTCGCCGCCTACAGCTACATGTCGCTGGTGCCGATCATCCTGCCGCCCGTCGTCCGCCTGCTGACGACGCGGCGCGAGCGGCAGATCCGCATGCCCTATCGCTCGCGCAAGATCAGCCGGCGCACGCGCATCCTGTTCCCGATCGTCGTCAGCGTCGTCGTCGGCATCCTTGTGCCGTTCGCCACGCCGCTGATCGGCATGCTGATGCTCGGCAACCTGATGAAGGAATCCGGCGTCGTCGAGCGCCTGACCAAAGCGTCCTCGACCGAGATTGCCAACACGGTGACGCTCTTCCTCGGCCTCGCCATCGGCTCGACGATGGTCGGCGCCGATTTCCTGAAGAAGGAAACGCTGTTCATCCTCGTCCTCGGTCTCCTCGCCTTCATCCTCGACGGCGCCGCCGGCGTCCTCTTCGCCAAGCTGCTCAACGGGCTCTCCGGCGGCAAGGTCAACCCGATGATCGGCGCTGCCGGCATCAGCGCCTTTCCGATGGCCGCGCGCGTCGTGCAGCGCATGGCGCACGAAGAGGATTTCGAGAACTACCTGCTCATGCACGCGATGGGCGCGAATGCGGCGGGTCAGGTCGCGAGTGTGGTTGCCGGCGGGGTGTTGCTGGCGTTGATGGGGGCGGGGGGGTGAGGACGTTAAGCATTTGCGGCAGCAAGCTGTCGCCTTGAGGCATAGTGCTCTTGTTTCACACGAGATACAGATCACATAATTTCCGCTTGGACATCAATACACACGGACGCCACGTTCTATCCCATATCGACGTACCACTCAGGGAGCATCATGCCCATCTCATTTGCCAAGATAACTATTGATTCGGCGCGGTAATGATTGAAGTTCGTTCGCCCTGATCTTGTCGAGGGGGGGGCGGGCTTCGACAGGCTCAGCCCGAACGGGAGTTGAGACTTCTTCGTGCCGGATCAATAAAGGTGCCACCTACTCGCGCCAAGAACTTGCCGAGCTATGGGGTTACGCCAGCTTTCATGCCATCGCTCGTG
>NZ_JAGOIT010000148.1 GCF_017995515.1 Propionivibrio sp. | reverse complement strand
CGGCCGCCGTTGTCGAAGAAGGCGCGCGCGGCGTGCCAGACGTAGTTGTCGCGCCTGGCCGATTCGCCGGTGAAACTCAATTGCTCGCCATCGCCGTAGATACGCTCGAACTCGGCCAGGCTGGTGATGATGTCCGGCACCATCGCGCTCGGGCCGTAACGCGTCGGGCCGACAAAGCCGGTGGTGGTGGTCGAAACGCCTTCGATGGACTTCGAGCGGAAGCTGGTTTCTTCCACGTAGACGCCTGGGGCGAGGTATTCGGGCATGGCGGTTTCCTCCTGTGCATCTAAAGAACTGCGCAAAAACTACGGCGTGATCAGGCAGCGCACCTGTGCTTCGCGGCCGAGGCGCAGGGTGACGGCGAGTTCGGGTACGGTGGCGAGCGGTTCAACGACATTGACGAAACGTGCTGCCGGCTGCGCCAACGCCGCGCAGAGTTCGGGCGGTTCGTTTGTATCGTTCGTTTCCAGCCCGATTGCGTGGCGAACATGCAACGTGAGTGGCCAGGTGCTCGCGTCGAGCGGTTGGTCGGCAAGTACGAGCTTCGGCCAGGCAAAGGCGAGCAACAGATGGCCGCGCTCGTCGGTCATGCCCAGGCACAGCGGCGCGCCGGCGTGGCGGACTTCGACGACGGCCCAGGCGGCCGGCTTGCCGTCCGGGTGCGTGTGGAGTTCGGCGCGGATTGCTGCGAGCCCGGCGACGATCCGCGTCGGCGCCGAAAACAGCGGGATGTCGGCGCGGCACGCCGGATGCGCCAGCCCGGCGGCCGGCAGCGCGAGGCGCAGGCGGCAGGGCAGGAAGCGCCCGAGGCGGTCGTCGACGTGCACCGTGAATTCGGGGTGCGGCAGCGGTTCGGCGCCGCCGTGGCTCCAGTCGCCAAGGCCGGGCAGGTCGTGTGCGACGAAGATGCCGCTCGGGTTGGCGTCGGCGATGACGCCGCGCTGCGGTTTGCCGACCGGCGCGACGCGTACGATCAGCCCGTCGCCGACGCGGCGACCGCTCGCGGCGTCGATCAGTTCGAGGCCGAGCGGCGCGATCCGCGTCACGCTTTCGATAACGGTGCTGCTCATCGTTCATCTCCGCGAATGACGTCGAAAGTGCGCTGCCGCACCCGCTCGGCGTCGGGCATGGGCTTGTCCGAGTCGATGTGCACCATGCGCACGACGTAGGTCATCGACGCGCTGAGCGCCGGCGCGAAGCGGTCGAAGAGCGCCAGCCATGCCTCCTGCGGCAGCGGATCACAGATCAGTTCGACCGATTCGTCGGCGCGAAAGACGGGCTTTACCGGCATGAACGGATTGATCAGGTTGCCGGCGAGTTGCGGCGTGTCTTCCATGAGGCGCATGGCCCAGGCGAGCAGGCTTTGCTGGATGTCGGCGTCGTCCGCCCAGGCGCTCAGCAGGTAGTGGAGGTCGATCGGCAGGGGCGGGCGGAAGCGCATGCCGTCGGCGGCAATGCGCGGCGGCAGGTTACGCTGCGTGCCGTTGATGCCGACGCGGTAGAGCAGGAGCGAAATCCCTTCGGCCATGCCGCCGGCGAAATCGGCCGGGCGCAGCAGTTCGACCTTCGCGTCGGGAAACTCCTCCTTCGGCAGTCCGCGATCGAGCAAGCCCTTGAGAGCCAGACTGACCGCGGCAATTGCCTGGTGCGTGGCCATCGGCTGTCCCTAGCGCGAATAGAGCACGTGCCGGTCGGCGTTGGTTCGCCGGTGCACGAGTCCTTGCGCCTCAAGGCGCGCCAGTGCCGTGAGGACGGCGTCGGGGGCGGCGGCGTGGTCAGCCGGCATCCACCACCGGGCGACGCCCTCGCTGGTGTCGGCGGCATCCGGATGGGTCGCCAGGTAGCGCAGGATGGCGTCGACGACCTCGTTGAGGTGATCTTCCTGAACCCGCATGCCCCCTCCGCGCCGTGAGCCGTGACGAGGCGACGTACGCAAGGAGCACGCCAGCGCCGCGCGGTCCGGAATCCGGGGCTTGCTCCGGTGTCCGCGAAACGGCGGTGGGGCAGGACTGACCCGGATTGATGATCCGGAAAGCGGCGAGTGGGTTAGGAATGACCCGCCGGGCGGCGGTTGCGGACGTCGGTCAGGCGTTCGACGGCGTGCGGAAGTAGCCGGGTTCGATGCAGTACTTCTTGAGCAGCTTGCCGAGCGCGCGCCGCTCCTTGCCGGCGAGCCGCGCGGCGCGCGAGACGTTGCCGGCGCTCTCGCGCATCAGGCGCAGCAAGTGGTTGCGCTCGAAGGCCTGCAGCGTGAGCTGCTTCGCCTCGTTGAAATTGAGCGGGCAGAGGTGTGCTTGTCGACGATCGGGCTTCTGCCGCCGGTCGGTCATCGGCGCGGTCGGGCGGATCAGGATGCTGGCGCCGCTGCACATCAGGAATTCGCGCTGGATGCGGTTCTGCAACTCGCGGATGTTGCCCGGCCAGGGCTGGCTGGCGAGCCATTGCACGGTGTCGGGATGCAGGTCGAGGCGCGTCATGCCGTAACGCTGCGCGGCTTCGCCGACGAAGTGGCGGGCGAGCAGGGCGATGTCGTCGCCGCGCGCACGCAGGGGCGGTACGGCGAGTTCCATGACGTTGAGGCGATAGTGCAGGTCGGCGCGGAAGCCGCCCGCGTCGACGAGCGCCTGGAGGTCCGTGTTGCTCGCCGCGAGAATGCGCACGTCGGCCGACTCCAGGCGGTTGCCGCCGAGCAGGCGGTACTTGCCGTCCTCGAGGAAGCGCAACAGGCTGACCTGCGCCTTGGGCGACAACGCATCGACCTCGTCGAGAAACAGCGTGCCGCCTTCGGCCTGCGCGATGAGGCCGGTCTGGTGCTCGCGCGCGTCGGTGTAGGCGCCCTTGCAGTGGCCGAACAATTCGTTTTCGATCAGGTGGTCGGGCAGCGCGCCGCAATTGACCGGGATGAAGGGCTTGTCGCTGCGACGGCCCTGGTAGTGGATGGCGCGCGCGGCGAGTTCCTTGCCGCTCCCGGTTTCGCCGCTGATCAGCACGGTGGCGTCGTAGGTGGCGATCCTGGCGATCGCCGCCAGCATGTTCCGGAAGACCGCGGATTCTCCGATCAAGCCGTTGGGCTGAGGTTGTCCGAGCATTTCAGTTCCTCCTGTGTCAGGCCTGGCGGGCGATGCTTGGCTTGCCGTGCCCCCGGAGCGTAGCAAATTCTCCTGCCACGGGCCAGCAATCATTCCGATCGCTTTCCGGTGACAAACGCCTTCGGCGCGCTGCCAGGGCGGCCCTTCCGCTACGCCGGTTTATCATGGGCGGCTCGACCACTCTGAAGAGCGAAATGACCTCCCTGAAGTTCCTGCGCCGCTTCTTTCCCGTGCTGGCCTTCCTCGGCGGCTTCGCCTGGGATGCGCTGACCATCGGCCAGCGCGTGCGCGCCGTCGACCTGTGGACGCTGGGCGCATATCTCGCCGCCGCCTGCGGATTGGCCTTCTGGCTGGCCTTGCGCGCCGCGCGCAAGCAGTCCGCGCCGTCATTCGACAACGCGGGGAGCGGCGCCAAGGCGCGCATGCGCGATTTCGCCTGGCAGGCGCCGTACCTGCTGCTGCAGTTCTTCTTCGGCAGCATCTTCTCGGCGCTCTTCATCCTCTACTTCAAGAGTTCCGGGCATCTGGGGACGTGGCTGACGACGCTCTTCCTCGGTGCCCTGCTGGTTGGCAACGAGTTCGCCCGCAAGAGCTACCGCCGGCATTTCACGCTGATCTGGGCGTTGCTCGCGCTGAATGCCGTCCTGCTTTTCAACTTTGCCTTGCCGCACGCGCTGGGCAGCCTCAACCCGCAGTGGTTCTACGTATCGACCGCCGTCGGCATCGGCCTGACGCACGGTTTGCGCCGACTGGTGCCCGGGCAGCCTGGCCGGGTTCTACCGGCGTGGCTGCTGGCCGGCGCGCTCCTCGTCGCATCGGCGCTCGACATGATCGCCCCGGTGCCGCTGGTGAAGCAGGACCTGGCCGTCGGCCACAGCTTTGTTCGTGAAGACGATCGCTTCCTGCTGATGGTCGAACAGGCGCCGGCGTGGCAGTTCTGGCGGGGACAATCGCCCACGGTCAATGTCACCGAAGGCGAACGGCTCTACGGCGTGTCGGCCGTGTTCGCGCCGCTCGGCGTGACCGCGCTGCTCGAACATCGCTGGGAAGTGCGCGAAGCCGGCGGCTGGCGGCTCGTCTATCGCAACACCTTTCAGAGCACCGGCGGGCGCGAGCGCGGTTTCCGCGGCTACTCGTGGGTGTTGAATCCGCAGCCCGGCGAGTGGCGGCTGATCGTCGCGACGCAGGACGGGCGGACGATCGCCACGCTGCCGGTCACCGTCGAACGCGCCGCGCCGGACCCCGAGGCGATGCGTTTGCGCGAGTTCTGACCGAGCAGTGCAAATGGTGGATACTTGCTGCTGGTTCGACGCAGCAATGGGCTAAGAGTGGGTGTCGGCCGGCGCCGAGGGGTCCGGCCGGCCCGTCATGAATCTGGAAATGGAAAGAGGTGGTCGACATGAAGAAAGTGGTCTGGGGTGTCATCAGCACGGCATCCATCGGGATGGAAAAAGTTCTGCCGGCGATGCAGCAAAGCGCCTGGTGCGATATCCGTGCCATTGCCTCGCGCTCGCTCGAATCGGCGCGCAAGGCGGCCGACAAACTGGGCATCGAGCGCGCCTACGGCAGCTACGAGGAACTGCTCGCCGATCCGGAAATCGAGGCCGTCTACAACCCTCTGCCCAATCATTTGCATGTGCCGATGACGCTGGCTGCCGCGCGCGCCGGCAAGCACGTGCTGTGCGAGAAGCCGATCGCGATTGATGCCCGGCAGGCGGCTGAGTTGCGCGAAGTCGCCGGCAAGGTGCATGTCATGGAAGCGTTCATGGTCCGCTTTCACCCGCAATGGCTGCGCGCGCGCGAACTCGTGCGTGCCGGCGAACTGGGCGAAGTTCGTTCTATCCAGACCTTCTTCTCCTACTACAACCGCGATCCGGCCAACGTACGCAATCAGGTCGGCATCGGCGGCGGTGCGCTGTATGACATTGGCTGCTACCCGATTTCAACGGCGCGTTTCATTTTCGAGGCGGATCCGCTGCGGGCGATTGCCGTTATCGATCGCGATCCAGAATTCCAGACCGATCGCAACGTCAGCGGCCTGCTCGATTTCGGCAACGGGCGGCGGCTCGACTTCACGGTGTCGACACAATCCGCGCCGCATCAGCGCGTGCAGATCGTCGGAACGAAGAAGCGGCTGGAAATCGAGATCCCCTTCAACGCGCCGCCGATGACTGCCACGCGCATTCTCGTAGACGATGGCAGCATTCTTGGCGACGGGTCTGCAGTGACCGAAACGCTGCCGCCTTGCGATCAATACACGCTGCAAGGCGAAGCTTTCTCGCGCGTCGTGCGCGGGGAGATGCCCCTGCCATACGGCGTCGAAGATGCGATCCGCAACATGCAGGCGATCGACGCGCTGTTCCGCTCCGAGAAGAGCGGGGGCTGGGAAGCCGTCAACAAGGACTAAACGACACGCGCATCAGGGTACAAGCAAATAAATCGAGAAATTTATCGAAAATACAAAAGCTTATTGTTTGTTCTCGACACGGGCCGGCATTGCCGGCCTTGTTTTTGGGTCATGTCTGTACTATCTATCACTAAACACGCGCTTTGCGGCGGGTGTCGATACAATATCCCGGGCCTGGTGGTTCGTATTAGCCCTTTCCTGAAATTAAGTACATATTATTGACGCAGAAGTATCAAGTTTTGTCTAACTAAGCTCATATATTGCGCCTTGTCGATGAGTTGCTGGCATCGGCTCTAACCCGAACCCACAAAAGGAGACTGATTCATGAAACTGAAAGCATCGTTGGCTTTGGCCTTTGGCTTGTTGTCAGGAATGGCTTACTCCGCGACGGA